>JBEKVE010000285.1:0-3789 GCA_049514335.1 Acidimicrobiales bacterium | reverse complement strand
TGTTCCCGTACCTGGCGACGACCAACGCGGCCGACTTCGCGCTCATCGACCGGTTCTTCGAAGACGCCTCGGCCGGCACCCTCCCCGACTTCAGCCTGGTGGAACCCAACTACCAGACCGGGTCGGAGGAGAACCCGCAGGACATCCAGAGCGGTGAGGCCTTCGCCGCCTCGGTCGTCGACGCCGTGATGCACGGGCCGCAGTGGCGCCACACGGTGCTCGTCTGGCTCTACGACGAGCACGGCGGGTACTACGACCACGTCCCGCCCGTGCCGGCCGTCCCTCCCGACGGCATCCTGCCGGCGGTGCCGACGTCGGAGCTCGACGGCGACCACTACAGCTGGACCGGTTTCCGGGTGCCGGCCGTGGTGGTGTCGCCCTGGGCACGTCGGGACTACGTGTCGCATGTCGTCAACGACCACACCTCGATCCTCAAGCTGGTCGAGACGAAGTGGAACCTGCCCGCCCTCTCCGACCGGGACGCCAACGCCAGCAACCTGCTCGACACCCTCGACCTCACCGCTTCTCACCCTCCCTTCCTCGAGCCGCCGACGCTCGCTACACCGGCCCCGGTGACACCGCTCGAGGTCACCCTGTGCGGGGCCCTGGGTGGTCCGTCGGACTGACTTCGGGTGGCTCGTCGGAGCGGGCGGTACCGTTCCGGCGTATGGGAGACGCCGTCCTCTACGAGCGACGTGGCCACGTGGCCACTATCACCTACAACAGGCCCGAGGTGCTGAACGCCGTCAACGGGGCGCTGCGCCGGGACCTCAATGACGCGTTCGCCCGCTTCAGGGACGAGGAGGAGGCGTGGGTGGGCATCGTCACCGGAGCGGGCCGGGCCTTCTGCGCCGGTGCGGACCTGCGCGACGGCGCAGGCGCCACCGGCAGCTTCGCCGGGACGTTCTGGGAGAAGCCCACCCTGAACTCCTTCGAGAGCGGGTGGGAGATCCACAAGCCCGTCATCGCGGCGGTGAACGGCCACTGCCTCGGCTACGGGCTGACGCTCGTGACGTGGTGCGACTTCGTCCTGGCCAGCGAGCGCGCCACGTTCGGCTACCCCGAGGTCCGCTTGGGCGTGCCGGCCATGGTGGGGGCCATCCGTCTCCCGCAGCGCATCGCCTGGGCCGACGCCATGGAGCTGCTCCTCACCGGGGAGCCGGTGGACGCCGAGCATGCCCGCGCCATCGGGCTCGTGTGGCGGGTGGTCCCCCACGACACGCTCTTGGACGAGGCACGGGCTCTGGCCGACCGCCTGGTGGCGGGGGCGCCGTTGGCCCAGCGGGCCACCAAGGAGATGGCCGACCGGGCCCGCGCCCTGGCGCCGCTCGAGGCCCTTCGCTTCGCCGAGACCATGCGCCTGGTGGTGGGGGCGAGCGCCGACGCGGCGGAGGGGATGCGGGCCGCGGCCGAGCGCCGGCCACCGCGGTGGGAGGGTCGCTGACGACGAAGCTCCGCTCCCCGGGGACCCCGATGGGCCTCGGAACCGGGATTCGGAGCGGGCCCCGCCTGGGGGCGGCCTGCGACGGACCTTGGTCCCGCCTGGGTTTTGCCCCTTCCCGGCAAGACGTGGGCCGCCGTGCCGTGCGAGAATGGCCACGAAGGGGCGAACGGGGGGGTCCGGGGCAGGTGCGACGGGTGTACCGGTGCGCGAGCGTGCTGCTCGGCGTGGCCGTGATGGCGGCAGCGTGCTCGAGCCCACCGCCGAGCGGGTCGGTCGGTTCGACCCTGTCGGCCATGGGCGGCACGGTCACGCTGGATAAGGTCATCTCTCCCGCCAACGTCACCTACGGGTGGCCCTACGGCCCCGCTGCCGGCCACGTGCTCGTGGCCGTCGTCCTGACGGTGCACAGCCCGGCGACGGCCTCGGCGCCCTTCGAGCGGATGTACAGCCAGTCCAGGCTGGTGGACTCGACGGGCAAGTCACACCCGGCCAAGGCCACCAACCGGTACCGGATAACCGACTGCGTCTCGTACCCGGCCTTCGCCTCGCTCGGCGCCGGCCAGTCGTCGTCGTCCCGCGCGTGGTTCCCGGTAAGACGGCACTGGCGCCCACGGTGAGCAGCACCGTGCCACTGGCCACGTCGGGCAGCGGATCGTCCCCGACCACCACGTCGGCGACGGGGGGGACCGGCACCGGTGCCACCACCACGACCGGCGCGTCCGGCCCGCACGCGCACCACCCCGGCGCCTCGTCCAAGCGCACCGCACCCAAGATCCAGCGCTTCGAGCCGGTGGCGGCATCGGTGGGGTCCGGTGTGGTGATCGTGGGCAAGAAGCTCGAGGCCGCCACGTCGGTGACCGTCAACGGGGTCCCGGCCCGCATCATCAAGGACAAGCCCGACCGACTGCAGTTCGTGGTGCCCGCCGGCGCCACCACCGGACCTGTCACGGTGACCACGACCGGCGGCACGGTCGTGAGCGCAAGGAATCTCAGCATCTTCTGATTCCGTGTCGCCCGCCCAAGGCGCATGGTGGGCGCGCGTCACGCACCGTCACTGGCACGGGGCGCTCGTGGACCCCACCATCTACGACAGCACCTGCAGCCCAGCCCCGGTGACATCGACAGCCAGCCCTTCGAGGACAGCGCCACGTCCGAGTTCGGCGATCAGATCGCCTTCGGCGGGACGGCTCGGTCCTCGGCAACGTCACCGTGCAACTCTCCAGTCGGGGCTGCCAGAGCGGCTCGGGGACCTCGTGCGTGACCCGTCCCGGAGTGACCTTCTCCGAGCCCGTCACCCTCAACCTGTTCGACGTCGGCCCGGACAACAGCGTGGGAGATCTGATCGCCACCGGCACGGGGACCTTCGCCGTTCCGTACCAGCCGTCCGCCGACCCTGACTTCGCCACCGACTGCGCGGGAGACGCTGCGCAGTACGCCGTCCCGGTGTCCGAGTTCGCCGGAGCATGGGACGACACCGCCGTCGACCCCTCCACGGACCTCCCCATCGGGTGCATCTTCGGGATCCTCGACGACGTCACGTTCTCGTTCGGGCACGTGCTGCTCCCCGACAAGATCATCTACGGGATCACCTACAACACCAGTGACGACGGCTTCCACCCCTACGGCGACACCACGGCCTGTCACGACCCCACCGACCAGTGCGGGTACGACTCGCTCAACGTGGCCGAGTCCCTGGCACCGGTGAGCCCGTCGGTGGGCAGCGACCCCGAGCCGGGCACGGCCTATGTCGACTCGACCGCACCGGGCTCCTACTGCGACGGTGGCGGCGGCGGCACCGGCACGTTCCGGTTCGACTCCCCCGGCTTCGCGTGCTGGGGCAGCTCCATGCCGGCCGTGCAGTTCGACGCCGACGACAGTCCGTCGGCCAGCATCGACAGCGCCAACACGGCCACCGTGGTGGCGGGCCAGCGATTCTCCTTCACCGTGACCACCACGGGCGTCCCCACGCCGTCGCTGCACAAGGGGGCCGGGTACATGCCCCACGGCCTCACCTTCCGCGACAACGGCGACGGCACGGCCACCATCCAGGGTGTGGCGCCGCCACGCGACCGGGACGGGGCCTATGCCTTCACCGTCCGGGCCTCCAACGGCAGAGGTTCACTCGCCAAGCAGCGGGTCACGTTCACCGTGACCGGCGCCAGGAGCTGAGGCCCGCCTGCTCCGGCCGCTCCCATCGGGGCGGGGCGCGGCCCACGCCGGGCTGTCCGGTTATTCCCTAGGCTGCGGCCGTTCGAGCGGGGGACACCGGGGAGAGCGCGATGACAGATGCGGCGGCGGCTACGGGGGCGACCGGCACAGCCGGCACGGCCAGCACAGCCGGAGAC
>JBEKVE010000284.1:0-2951 GCA_049514335.1 Acidimicrobiales bacterium | reverse complement strand
CTGTACGACATGACCTTCGCCGACGGTGTGTGGACGCTCGAGCGCCACGCCGAGAAGCCTGACTTCTCGCAGCGCTTCACCGGCCGCCTGGACGACGAGGGCGCCAGCATCGCCGGCCGGTGGGAGATCGCCAGGAGCGGCGCGGACTGGGCACCGGACTTCGACCTCACCTACACCCGGATCAAGCCGTTCTCGACCGGCTGACAACCCCCGTCCGTCCCACACCGTGGCCCTCTCCGGGAGGCCGGCTCCAGCGGGCATGATCGGGGCATGGCAGCGCAGGACGGCGAGGGGTTCCATCCCACCCTGGCGGCCGAGCACGTCGAGCAGATCCGGCGCTGGCACGAGCGGGCCTACGCCGAGGAGCTGGTCGACGGTGCCGCCGAGCGTGTGTATGACTATCTCGGCGCCTCGATCGTCGTTCCCCCCGAGGTGATGCCCATCACGCCCATGTCGCGGCTGCTGGGCCAGGCGGTGCTGGCCGAGGTCGGTCCGGACGAGCTCGTCCTCGACATGGGGACCGGCAGCGGTGTCAACGCCGTGCTCGCCGCCCGGCGTGGGGCGCGCGTCCTCGCCGTCGACATCAATCCCCGGGCGCTTGACGCCGCCCGGGCCAACGCCGAGCGCAACGGCGTGGCGGCGCTCGTCGAGGTCCGCCACAGCGACGTCTTCTCCGACGTGGACGACACGTTCGACCTCATCGTCTTCGACCCACCCTTCCGCTGGTTCCGGCCCCGCGACTTCCGGGAGTCGGCCATGGCCGACGAGGGCTACCGGGCCATGACGAGCTTCTTCCGTCAGGCCAAGCGCCACCTGTCGAGCGACGGCAGGATGCTCATCTTCTTCGGGACGTCCGGCGACCTGGGGTACTTGGAGCGCCTCATGGCCGACGAGGGGTTCCGGGCCGAAGTGGTGGCCCGTGACGAGCTCACCCGCGAGGGGTGGACCGTCGAGTACCTGACCTTCCGCGTCACGCCGTCGCTCCCGTAGCGAGGGGAACCACTCCCCCGCCGCCGACAGGCGGATGCGGGCAGCAGGGATAAGACTGCGCCCATGGCGGCGCGGGCCCGGCGGGCCAAGGTGACCGAGAAGGACCCGGGGATCGCGGCGTCCTACGCCACCGCCTTCGCCGTGGGGCGCGCCGAGGGGGACGATCGCACGCCCGAGGAGTGGGCGAGGAGCGCCTTCGAGGACGCGCCCCGTGTCGTGCGGTGGTTCGTCCTGTTCGGCTGGCGCTACGTCCTCGGCTTCGTGCTCGGTCCCCGGCCCTCCCCCGTCCACGTGTCGGGCTGGTCGGTCCTGCGCACAGAGCCCGCTGTCCTGGTGCTCGGCGTGCAGTCACGCCTCTTGACGGCCCACAAGTGGGTGCGGGTCGAGCACGACACCGTGGTCATGACCACCTTCGTCCACTACGCGGGTGCACTGGGTCGGGTGGCGTGGACGCTCGTGGTGCCCGTGCACCACCGCACCGAGCCGTATCTCCTCGGTCGGGCGGCTGCCAGCGCACGCCGCTGAGCGTTCCGGCAGCCGAGAGGGGGCGAGCGGCGACGGTAAGGTTCCCGCCCATGCCCGCCATGGACGCGTCTGGTCTTCAAAAGCTCCTGGACGAGACGGGTGCACCGTACGCCGTGGAGGCCGTCGCCGACTCGGGCGTGCGGCTCCGCCTCCCGGTCTCCGCGGCCCACATCCGTCCCGGGGGGACCGTCTCCGGCCCCGCCCTCATGACGCTGGCCGATGGCGTGGCCTGGTCCGCCCTCCTCGCCCAGATCGGCCCCGTCGTGTCGGCGCTCTCCACCAGCCTCCACATCGACTTCCTCCGGAGGCCGCAGCCCGTCGACGTCGTGGCCGACGGCGTCGTGATCAAGCTGGGCAAGACCTTGGCGGTGATCGACGTGTCGCTGCGGTCGTCGGGAGCCGACGAGCTCGTGGCGAAGGCGCTCGTCACCTATGCGATCCCTCCGACGAGTCGAGAGCGGTCATCGGAGCCGGCCGCGGACCGCTAGGGCTGGTGCCCGCCGGCGGTGGCCGGCGACGGGCCCTGCCCCCCCGACGGGCGACAGCGATGATCGGAGTGGATCAGCTCTCGATGTCGGAGAGAAGGAGGCGGATGCCGCCCGTGGCCGCCTGGACCAATCCGCCGGCCAGCTCGCCGGCAGCAGGTGACGTCAGCGCGGCGCAGGCGGTGGCGGGCGTAATCGGAGAAGTAGATGTCGATGGTCCGGTAGGCAGGGGTCGGGGAGCCGTCCTCTTTCGGGAAGACCTTGGCCGATTCGACCCGCTGGATGTCGGGGACCTTGCCGAGCGGCCCCCTGTAGGCCGGGGAGTCGTAATGGGCCTCGAAGGCGCCGGGATCGTTCGGGTTGTCGATGATGATCGTGAGCTTGACTGACATGCACGGGATTGTAACGACGCCATACCGGTCAGGAAAGACGCATAAGAACCGGGACGATTCGAGGACGCGGGGCTCGAAGATGCTCGGCCGGCCGGGCCCATCGCCGACGCTGGTGGTGGACACCTGCAACCAGGTGATGCTCGTAAGATGGCGCCGATGGTGGGCCATTACCAGATGTTCTTCGTGGCGAGCGCGGGCGCCTCTGCTGCCATTCTCGGCCTGCTGGTCGTGGCGGTGTCGGTCGTGAACGCCGACGATTCGGATGCCAAGACTCGGGAGAGGCGGACTGTGCTGGCGGGGAGCGCCTTCCTCGCTCTGGTCGATGCCTTCTTCGTCTCGATCGTGGCGTTGACCGGAGGCGCCACGATCTTCGGGACATGCAACCTCGTGATGGCGGTGGTCGGCTTGTTGGCCACCGGCCGCCTGATACCGCGGGCCAAGAGGGCCGGGAACTTCTCCCGCGGCTTTCCGACCCGCAGGCTGAATCTCGCCTTTGCGACCATTTCTGCCGGGGGCTTTTCGATCCAGCTCGGCCTCGCCAGTGCGCTCGTGGCCGACG
>JBEKVE010000283.1:0-2677 GCA_049514335.1 Acidimicrobiales bacterium | reverse complement strand
CCACCTTGGGAGACGCCCTCGGGCTGGCCGGTGTGGACGCCGTGACGATCGCCACACCTCCCCACACCCATGCACCGCTGGCCCTCGAGGCCATCGCAGCCGGCCGGCACGTGCTGTGCGAGAAGCCCTTCGCCCGCGACGCCGACGAGGCCCGTGACGTACTCGGTGCGGCCGAACGCGCCGGCGTCGTCCACCTGCTCGGCACGGAGTTCCGCTTCGACACGGGCCAGGCGCTCCTGGCCCGGGCGGTGGAGAACGGCCTCATCGGGACACCCCGGCTCGCCACGTGGTTGATGCACGTCCCCATGCTCGCCGACCCCGACGCCGTCGTTCCGGGCTGGTGGGCGGACGCCCGTGCCGGGGGCGGCTGGCTGTACGCGCACGGGTCGCAGCTCATCGACCAGATCCGCGCCACCCTGGGGGAGTTCGCCGGGGTGAGCGCGTCGCTTCTCCACGTCGTGGACCGGCCCATGACCGCGGACGACGGGTTCGTGGTCCACTTCCGGATGCGCAGTGGCTGTGCCGGCGTGCTGCAGAGCACGGCCTCTGACCGCGGCATCGTGGTCGAGACCCGGGTGACGGGGTCGACCGGGACGGCCTGGATCGAGGGGGTGGGCGACACGGTGCGCGTCGCCGACGCCGGCGGGGTGCGACGGCTCCCGGTGCCCGACGACCTGCACAACGAGCCCGCTCCCCCGCTCCCCGAGGGTGCGGTCACGACCACCTACGAGCAGATGACGACGTTCGGCGTGGAGTACGGCCCGTACACGCGCCTGGCGGCGACGTTTCGCGACCGGATCCTGGGACATCCGACGGAGGGGCCCGAGCCCGCCACGTTCGCCGACGGCGTGGCGCAGATGGCCGTGCTCGACGCCATCAGCCGCTCCGCCGCGCACGGCGCGGTGTGGACCGAGGTCGACGCTCCCAAGCCCTGACCGCCACGGACGACCACCTCGCGTCGCCAACCACGGTGCCCCGTCGCACGCAGCGGTGACGATGTCGACCACCCACGGTGATGTCGGTCAAGTTCCTTCACCGACGTGACGACGCCACTCCGACAGCACCGACGCGACGCCGGCTCTCGGCGTCCGTGCGAGGAGGTACCCGATGAGCATCGTCGACGTCCTGGTCCCTCCGGTCCCGCCGCGCTCGGCTGCGCACCGCGTGGGCGCGCCCGTGGCGGTGCGCAATCGGTACCTCGGGACGTGGAGCACGGGCTTCGAGGTGGTGGCGCTGCACCCCCAGGGATGCCTCATCCGCCGAGCCTCGGACGGTTCGGTGATCCCCGAGGTGATCCCCTTCGACGACGTGCGCGAGCCGTTTGCTCCGGCGCGCCTCTGACAGCGAGCGACACCCCCGCACCTGGCGACTCCGGCTAGCGCATCTCGCCTACCACGGCACCCGACGACGTCGTGCCAGGCGGGGCGGTGACGACACCGAGGCCGAGCACGACGGGCAGCAACGACAGGGCGAGGAAGGCCGCCGCTGTGAGGTCGAACGGTCCCCGCGGTGCCAACCAGGTGAGCCCGAAGCGCATCGCCACGACCCACCCCACCGACCACAGGGGGACCCGGCGCCGGGCGACGTCGAGGACGAGCAGGAAGACCCCGACGGCGAGGAAGTAGTAGTCGAGGATCGCCACCTCGAAGACGAGGCGAAGCGACAGACAGGCAAGGCCGAGGCCGATCAGCGCCAGGGGTTCCGAGGGGCTCGCCGGGCGACGGCGACGGCGGCTCCACAGCGCCAGTGCCAGCCCGACGGCGGCGACGAGGGGCAGGTCCCGCGCCAGCTCCAACTTGGTCTGCTCGCTCAGGCCGAGCAGTCCCACCATGGTCGGCGTCTTCTCGACTCCCGCTCCCGATACGTACACGGCACTGAGGGCGTGCACCGTCCCGGTGGCGTCGACGGCGTAGAAGGGCACCACCGCCGCGGCGATCACGGCCGCGGCGGGGAGGACGAGGCGCAGACGCGGCCGCCAGCCCGGGGCCAGCGCCAGCACACCGATCAAGCCGAGCAGGGCGAACTGCTTGCACAAGAAGGCGGCTCCGAATGCCACCCCTGCCGTCGCCCAGCGCCGGCGCAGCACCTGGGACAGCCCGGCACAGGTGAAGCCCACGCTCATGAGGTCCTGAGGGTGAAAGCTCTGGGCCACGGCGTCGGTGGTGGCAGGCAGCACCAGCAGCGCACCCACCAGGACGAGCTCGCCGACCCCGCCCCCGGCGCCGGCCGCTCGCAGGAGCAGGACGGCACCGGTGCCCCGGACGGCCAGGGCGCGCGAGCAGGGCGTGAGGATGCGGCGGTAATACGACGAGCCCGGACCGCGCAGCACGGCGGGGATGGCCTTGTCGTCACACCACCGGGGGGAACCGATCCAAGGCCGCAGCACCGACACCACCGGCGCCATGAGGAGCGGATAGCCGGGTGGGTTGGGGACGTAGGTCTCTTCCTCGGCCAGGCGGAGGTCCCCGTGGGAGATGGCCGTGGTGGGAAAGGTCACGGCGTGGGCATCGGTCTCGGCCGGGTTCGGACCACCCCGCACGAAGACGATGCCGAGAAACACCACGCAGGTGAGCAGGTAGAAGGGGTAGCGCCACCGACCCGCCACGGGCACCGACAGCAGACGGGCCCATCGCCGTGGCGCCGGGCCCTGTTCCTCCGCCGCGCCCCGGTGGGGCTC
>JBEKVE010000282.1:0-3377 GCA_049514335.1 Acidimicrobiales bacterium | reverse complement strand
GAGGTGGACCCGGCCGGCCTGCCGCTGCCGCTGTTCGGCGGCGTGGGCATGCTGCGCATGGTCCTGTCCGAGGAGCGCATCGACCGGGTGGTGGTGGCCTTCGGCGTGACGCGCGAGTCCGACATGGTCGACGTGTTCCGGGCGTGCGAGAGCGCCTCGGTCGAGATCCACGTCCTGCCCCGCTTCTACGAGCTGGCCACCGCGGTGAGCAACCGCACCGTCGACGACGTGTGGGGCTACCCGCTGCTGCGCCTGCGCCGCTCGGTGCTGCGGCGCAACGCCCGCGCCGTGAAGCGCACCTTCGACGCCTCGGTGGCGGCCGCCACGTTGCTGGTCGTGTCCCCGCTGTACGCCGTCATCGCCGCCGCCGTGAAGCTCACGAGCCCCGGCCCCGTCCACTTCCGCCAGCAGCGCGTGGGCGAGCGCGGCGTCATCGTCGAGGTCCTCAAGTTCCGTTCCATGCGGGTCAACACCCGCTCGGATGTGCACTGGAACCCGGGCAACGACGCCGTCACCCGCATCGGCCGGGTCCTGCGGGTCACCGGTCTCGACGAGCTGCCGCAGCTGTGGAACATCCTCAAGGGCGACATGTCGCTCGTCGGGCCCCGCCCCGAGCGCCCCTTCTTCGTCGAGCAGTTCAAGGCCGAGATCCCGCGCTACGACGACCGCCACCGGGTGCCCGTCGGGCTCACCGGGCTGGCCCAGGTGCACGGGCTGCGGGGGGACACGTCGATCGACGAGCGGGCCCGCCTCGACAACCAGTACATCGAGAACTGGTCGCTGTGGCGTGACATCGTGATCCTCTTCCAGACCGTGTCGGCCGTCATCCGCAACATGCTCGAGCCGAGCGGCGAGACGGGTCGGCGTCGGCGGCGCTCGCATCGACCGACCGCGTGCCGCACCGCTCACGGCAAAGACCGCTCAACCATCTTCCGAGGTCGCAGATCCCTTCCCCCAGCTCGCCTACGCTGCGCGGGCGCAACACTCCTCGTCGTCACCCGCCATGCCCGTGCGCGTCCTGTTGGTGGACGCCTCCGATCGGGGCGGCATCGCCCGCTACACGGCGTGCCTGCGCGACGCGTTGGTGGCGGAGCACGCCGAGGTGGCGTTGGCGGCGCCGGCCGGGGTGGGCGATCCGGGCCTCGCCCTGCGCGGCCCGCGCTGGGGCCCCGAGGTCGCCCGCATGGGCCGGGCCCGCCTCTACGCCCTTCGCCTGGGAGAGGTGGTGCCGAGCACGCGCTCGCTGCTGCACGCCGTGCGCCGTGCCCGACCCGACGTCGTCCACGTCCAGACCGAGGTCGTCCCCGGGGTCGACCCCGCCGTGCTGGCCCTGGTGTCGCGCCGGGTGCCGGTGGTCCTCACCGTGCACGACCCCTTCCCCCTCGAGGGCGGGGCCCGGGCCGTGGCCGACCAGGCCCGGCGGTGGCGGGCGGCGGACGCCCTGGTCATCCACGGCGAGGAGCCCCGCTGCTTCGTCGAGGCGAGCGCTCCGGGCGTGGCCGTGCACGTGGTGCCGGTGGACCTGCCCCTGGGTGGCCCCGCCCCGTCGCGCGCCGAGGCCCGACGCCGCCTGGGCCTCGACGACGCACCCATCGCCTTGCTCCTGGGCCAGGTCCGGCCGTACAAGGGGATCGGGCTCCTGGCCCGGGCGTGGCCCCAGGTGGTGGCGGCCCTGCCCCGGGCCAGGCTGCTCGTGGTGGGGGAGGCCTACGACTCCGCCGACCTCGCCCGGCTGGAATCGGTGCCGGGGGTGGAGGTGCGGCGGGGTTTCGTCCCCGAGCAGGACCTCGACGCCTGGGCCGCCGCCGCCGACGTGCTGGTCCTGCCCTATGCCGTGGGGTCGCACTCCGGCGTGCTGCACCGGGGCCTGGCCGCCGCCACGCCCGTGCTGGCCTCGCCACCGCTGGCCGAGGAGGTCCACCGCACCGGGGCCGGGGCCGTGGTGCCCCTCGATCCCGGCGCCTGGGCCGCGGCCCTGGTCTCAGCCCTGGGGGACGACCCCCTGCCCGCCCCCTCGGCCCCCACCGGACGAGGGACGGCCCGGGGCACCCTGGCCGTCTACCGCCAGGTCCTGGAGGCCCGCGCGGGGAGTGGTGCCGGACCGGGCACGGTGCGCGAAGGTGGGGACCAGCGACCCGATCCGGGTCGCTGAGGCCGAGGGTGTCTTCTTCAGCGCACCGGCCGAAACGACGATGAAAACAGCTATGACCCGACGAGCGCGCAGGACTGTGACCGCCCTGGCCGTGGCGGCCTCGAGTGGGCACGTGCTGTACCCGGCGTGGCTGGCCCTGGCCTCGCGCCGGCACCGGCCGACGGCTCCCCCCGACCCCGCCGAGTGGCCCGCCGTCACCGCCCTGGTGGCCGCCTACCGGGAGTCGGCGTGCATCGCCGACAAAGTGCGCGACGTGCTGGCCAACGGCTACCCCGGTCCCATCGACGTCCTGGTGGTGGCGGAAGGCGACCGTGAGACGGCGGGCCGGGCCGAGGAGGCCGGCGCCACGGTGCTGACGGCGGACGAGCGCCTCGGCAAGGCCCAGGCACTGAACCTCGGGTTCTCCAAGGTGACGGCGCCCATCGTGGTGGTGAGCGACGCCAACAACACGCTCGCCCCCGGTGCCATCGCCGCGCTCGTGCGGCATCTGGGCGACCCCCGGGTGGGGGCCGTGGCGGGGGAGAAGGTGGAGGCCGACGGCGCCGGCGAGGACCTCTACTGGCGCTTCGAGTCCTGGCTCAAGCAGCGCGAGTGGCGGCTCGGCACGACCATCGGTCTCGTGGGTGAGTTGGCCGCGGTGCGCACCGACGCCTGGCGGCCGATCCCGTCCGACATCGCCATGGACGACCTGTGGACCGCGCTCGACCTGGCCGAGCGGGGCTTCGCCGTCGCCTACGAGCCGGCCGCCAAGGCCTTCGAGCCTCCCGTGTACACCCTCGCCCAGCAGTGGGAACGGCGCACGCGCATCGCCGCCGGTGCGCTCCATCTCTTCACCCGTCGGCGCTCGCAGCTCGGCCCGGCCGGCGGCCTCATGGCGGTGGAGGCCTGGGGGCACCGGTTGGTCCGGTACACGGTGGTGCCCGTCGCCCACGTGGCGCTGCTGGGTGTGGCGGCGCGCCGGGCCCGCACCAGCCGGATGGCCCAGCTGTTCCTGGTGGGTCACGCCGTGGCCGGCGTGTCGCTGGCGCGGCGGTGGCGCACCGTCCCCGCCGCCGCAGCCACCACGACCCACACCGACGGCGCCGAGGCGGGCGGCGAGGGCTCAGGTGTCGGTGACGGTGACGGCGACGTCGTCGGGCGTGTCATCCGTGGCGTCGGTCAGGTCGTCTTCCTCGACGCCGTGGCGCTCGGCGGCATGGCCCGCTATCTGCGCGGCGAGCGGATG
>JBEKVE010000281.1:0-2586 GCA_049514335.1 Acidimicrobiales bacterium | reverse complement strand
GGCTGGTGGCGGCGGGGGCGCTGGCCTCGTGCTGGTCGGGGGCGGGGCCCACGCTGCTCGGGATCTGCGACGGCGAGGACGCCGAGCGCGTGCGCAGCGGAGCGGTGGCGGCCATGGAGGACATCGGGGTGCCGGGCCGGGTGACGGTGCTGCGGGCCGACATCGAGGGCCTCATCGTGGAAGGCACACCCCACTCGCCGGCGCGCCACACCTCTCCCTACGGAGGCTGATGGCGCGCACCTTCCACATCCGCACGTTCGGCTGCCAGATGAACGAGCACGACTCGGAGCGGCTGGCGGGACTGCTGATCGCCGACGGTCTCGAGCCCACCGACGACGTGGAGGCGGCCGACGTCGTGGTGTTCAACACGTGCTGCATCCGCGAGAACGCCGACAACCGCTTCTACGGGCAGCTCGGGGCGTTGAAGGAGCTGCGCGACCGCCGTCCCGGGATGCAGGTGGCGGTGGGGGGGTGCCTGGCCCAGAAGGACCGCCACGGCATGCTGGGGCGCGCCACGCACGTCGACGTCGTCTTCGGCACCCACAACCTGGGCCGTGCGCCGGCCCTGTTGCGCCAGGCGGCGGAGACCGGGCCCGTCGTCGAGATCCTCGACGCTCCCGATCCCGAGGACGCCCTGTCACTGCCCCAGGCGCTGTCGGCGCAGCGGGAGCTGCCCTACGCGGCGTGGGTCACCATCCAGACCGGCTGCGACAACTCGTGCGCGTTCTGCATCGTGCCCCAGGTGCGCGGCGCAGAGGCGAGCCGACCCTTCGAGGACCTGGTGACCGAGGTGCGCGCCCTGTCGGCCCGGGGGGTCACCGAGGTGACGCTGCTCGGCCAGAACGTCAACTCCTACGGCCGCGACCTCACCCGCCGACGGCCGCTCTTCGCCGACCTGCTCCGGGCCGTGGGGGCGGTGGAGGGAGTGCGGCGGGTGCGCTACACGAGCCCACACCCGAAGGACCTGCGTCCCGAGACCATCGCCGCCATGGCCGAGACGCCCGCGGTGTGCGAGCACCTGCACCTGCCGCTGCAGTCGGGCAGCGACCGAATCCTCTCGGCCATGCGGCGCGGCTACAGCGCCCGGCGCTATCTGGAGCGCCTGGCGGCGGCGCGCGCCGCCGTCGACGACCTGGCCGTGACCACCGACATCATCGTGGGGTTCCCCGGCGAGACCGACGAGGACTTCGCCCGCACCCTGGAGGTGGCGGCCGAGGCGGCGTTCGACAGCGCCTACACGTTCATCTTCTCGCCTCGGCCCGGTACCAGGGCGGCTTCCATGGCCGAGCACTTCGTCCCCGACGACGTGGTGGCCGAGCGCTTCGAGCTGCTACGGGTTGTGGTGGAGCGCTCCGCCCTGGCGCGCCATGGCGCCCGGGTGGGCCGGGTGGAGGAGGTGGTCGTGGAGGGCCCGAGCAAGCGCGACCCCGGCGTGCTGAGCGGCCGGACGCGCCAGAACAAGCTCGTGCACTTCGCCCCTCCCGCCGAAGCCGTCCCCGGGCCCGGTGCCTTCGCCGAGGTGCGGGTGCTCGAGGCCGCCCCCCACCACCTGCGAGGGGAGCTGGTGCGCGTCACGGCCCCAGCGCGCGTGCGCCGGCGCATCCCCGTCGCGCTCCGGTAGCCCGGGTGGGGGAGACCCCCGAGCCCGGCGGGGGCCGGGGTCACGTGGCGCTGCTCGGCCCGACCGCATCGGGAAAGTCCGCCCTCGCCTTGGCCCTGGCCCAGGCCCGCGCCGAGGCCGAGCTGGTGTCGGTGGATTCCATGGCGGTGTACCGGGGCATGGACATCGGCACGGCCAAACCCGACGCGGCCGACCGCGCCGCGGTGGCGTACCACCTCCTCGATCTGGTCGACCCCGACGAGGAGTTCACCGTGCAGCGCTTCCAGGCCGCGGCGGCGGCGGCGTTGGCGGGCATCGAGGGGCGCGGCCATCGCGCCCTGCTCGTGGGGGGGACGGGCCTGTACCTGCGGGCCGTGGTGGACGGTCTCGAGGTGCCGGGCCGGTGGCCGGCGGTGGCGGCGGAGCTCGAGACCGAGGCGGAGCGCCCCGGCGGTGTGGCGCTGCTCCACGAACGGCTGCGCGCCCTCGATCCCGTGGCCGCCTCGCGCACCACCGCCACCAACCGGCGTCGCGTGGTGCGGGCCCTCGAGGTGACGATCGGCTCCGGTCGGCCCTTCTCGTCCTTCGGCCCCGGGTTGGAGGCCTACCCGCCGTCGCCGTTCACCTTGGTGGGCATCCCCCTCGATCGCGCTGCGCTCGACCGGCGCATCGAGGAGCGCTTCGCCTGCCTGCTGCGACGGGGGTTGGTGGAGGAGGTGCGCGCCCTGGCGGGACGCCCCGGCGGCCTGTCGCGCACGGCGCGCCAGGCGCTCGGCTACCGCGAGGTCCTGGCCCACGTCGAGCAGGGCGTCCCCCTCGACGAGGCCGTGGCCGAGGCGCTGCGGCGCACCCGGGCCTTCGCCCGACGCCAGTGGGCGTGGTTCCGCCGTGACCCGCGCATCACCTGGCTCGATCCCGCCGGAGACCTCCTGGCCCAGCTCCTCGGGGTGTGGGACGGCTCCCAGGTGGGACAATGAACGAGATGG
>JBEKVE010000280.1:0-2726 GCA_049514335.1 Acidimicrobiales bacterium | reverse complement strand
GCCTTCATGGTGGACCAGCCCGGACGCGTCGCCACCGTGGCGGCATCCTGCCCACAACACAGCGTGTCGGCCAGGAACACGAAGTCGGGATCGGCCTGCACGATGAACTCCGATGACAACTGCGGGTAGCCCCCGCTGGCGGCGGCGCCCGAGGCGCTGTCGGCGATGTTCGTCAGGCCGAGCAGAGACAGCGTGTTGCCGATGAAGGTGGAGGAGGTCACCGAGTAGTAGGTGGGGTCGAGCTCGTAGTAATACGTCACCTGCCCGTGCGCCTTGGGCACGCTGCGGATGACCGAGGCGATCTGCGTCTTCATCGTCGCCACCTCCTTGGCCGCCTGCGACACGTGGCCAGTGGCCAGTCCCAGCTGCGCCAGCTGGTTGTAGGTGTCCTCGAGGGTGTTGGCCGCCGGGAGCGACAGCACGGGGATGCCGAGCGCGCCGAGGTGCTGGGTGAGATCACCGGTGTCCCCCGCCTCGACGACGAGGTCGGGCTTGTAAGCGGCGATGGCCTCGACGTTGGGCTGGAACCCGTCGAGGTTGGTGCGGGGCACGCCCTTCGGATAGTCGGAGTCCTTGTCCACCGCCTTCACCTGGCTCCCGGCGCCGATGGCATAGAGCATCTCGGTGGCCGTCGGAGACAGCGACACAATGGCGTGGGGCCGCGCCGCGATGTGCACCGTGCCGTTGGAAGCGGCGATGGTGACAGGGAACGATCCCGGCACCGGCCGGGGTGGGGTCGCCGTCGACGTGCTCCCGCACGCCGCGGTGAGCAGGGCGAAGAGCCCGAGAGCAGCACAGGCGAGACGCAGCGGCTGCTGCGGACGCTTCGACATGTGGTCATCCTCCAACGTGGTGCGGAGGACGAAGTGCGCCCGCTCGGCACCCGGAGGGAGCCCAACGAACCGCCCTTCCTCCGAGGACAGGTTTCGCCGGCACAACACAGGCGTCCGGGCTCGTCCCCCTCGATGGGGGCATCACCGTTGCGGGACAGCGCCGGAATCACACCGGACTTCGCTGGACTGCACCACTCCGGCATACGACCGGAGCGTTCGCACGTTACCCCTGGGGGACCGGGCGCGCCACCGCAGGTGGCTGCGCCGCGACCGGCGCGCCGTGCTGCGAAGCCGCGTCGTGCGTGACACGGGCTCGTCTCGTGGACGAAGCGGGTGACGCCGGAGGGTCGTCGCCGCTGGTTAGATTGGTCCGCCATGACCCGCCGCCGGCCCGGGCGTAGTCCCGGCCCTGCCCGCCACGGCCGGCATCGCCCCGTCGCCAACGAAGAAGGACTGCGCTCGCTCGGCGACCTCGTCGAAGGGCCGCCCCAGCCGGGCCAGGAGCCGTCGGGAGCACAGCCCGCCGCCACCGACGAGCCACCGGGTACGGGGAGCGCGCCCGGGGCGGTGGCGAACGAAGCACGGCTTCGTGCCCTTGGTGAGGAGATCGAGCGCGCCGAGCGCGAGCGCAGCGGCCGGCGCCCGCCCGTGGTCAGGACCCGCCGGCGGCGGAGGCTGCGGCGCGGCCTGCTGATCGGCGTGGCCGTCCTGCTGGTCCTCGTGGTCGGTGGCGGTGGATACCTCTACTACCTGACACACGACCTCAACCGCGTCGACGTGCGCGGTCTGCGCGGTGCCTTCACGAGCGGCAAGGAGGCCGGCACCGAGAACATCCTCATGGTGGGCTCCACCTCACGATGTGCGCTGGCTGTCCAGAACCCCGCCTACGGCCTCTGCTCGCAGGGCGTGAACGGCGTCAACAGCGACGTGATCATGATCCTGCACACCGACCCCGTCCACCACCGGCTGGCGCTTCTGTCCATCCCGCGCGACCTGTTCATCCCGAACGCCCGGAGCACGGGTGCCAACAAGATCGACGCCGGGCTCGATCAGGGCATGAGCCAGGTGGTGGCGGCGATCGAGGAGGACTTTGGCGTCCCCATCCAGCACGCCGTGTCGCTCAACTTCGATCAGTTCGCCAACATCGTCGACGCGCTGGGCGGCATCAACATGTCGTTCCCCATATCGGTCTTCGACGCCGAGTCGGGCCTGAACGTGAAGGCCGCCACCTGCGTCCACCTGAACGGCACCCAGGCCCTCCAGGTGGTGCGGGCCCGGCACCTGCAGTACGACGCAGCGGGGACCAAGAGCGCCGATGCCCACTACTGGCCGCAGGAGAGCCTGAGCGATCTGGCCCGCATCCGCCGGGACCACGAGTTCCTGCGGGTGCTCGCCGCGGCGGTGGCCAAACGGGGTCTCTCCGATCCGGTCACCGACCTCGACCTCATCAATTCGGTCAAGGCCGATCTCACCTTCGACCAGTCCTGGCCCGTGACCGACATGGCGAACCTGGTCCTCGACTTCCACGCCACCAACATCCAGGGCGTCCCCCAGCTGACCCTGCCGGTGGCGGTGGTGGACGATCCCCAAGGTGGCGGAAGCCTCGTGTTCCAGGGCGGCAACTACGGCGACGTCGAATTCACGTCGCAGTCGCAGGACCAGAGCGTCATCGACCAGGTGCTCGGCATCGACGCCTCCACCGATTCCATGACCGGCCAACCTCTCCCGTCCCCGTCGTCGGTGAGCGTGTCGGTCATGAACGGCACCGGCGCATACAACCAGGCCTCCGACACCGCCGCGGCGCTGTCGGCGCTCGGGTTCAACACGGTCGGCGTGGGCGACACGACCCCCGTCGGCGACGTGTCGGAGACCGTCGTGTACTACGGGTCCCGC
>JBEKVE010000279.1:0-2728 GCA_049514335.1 Acidimicrobiales bacterium | reverse complement strand
TCAGTGCAGGTAGGCCTGCCCGCCGTCCACCATGAGCGTGGTGCCCGTGACGTAGTCGCCGTCGGGCCCGCACAGGAACACCACCGCCCGCCCGATGTCCTCCTCGGTGCGGCCCACGCGGCGCAAGGGGATGGAGTCGACGAAATTGGCGTAGCGCTCGGGGTAGCGCTCCCCCCATCGAAGGAACCCCTCCGACTCGGCCAGGGGCACGAGCACGTTGGCCCGGATGCCTTCGGGCCCCCACTCCATGGCGGCCGTCCGGGTCATGGCCCGGATGGCCTCCTTGGCCGCCACGTAGGCGCCGTAGAGCTGGGGATCGGCCCGCAGACCCATGCCGGTGGCGAGATTGACGATGACGCCGCCCCCGCGCAGATGGGGATGGCAGGCCTGCATGAAGCTGAAGGTGGCGAGCGGGCCCGACCGCCAGGACGCGTCCAATGCAGCGCGGGTGAGGTCGGTGAGCGGGGCGATCGTCACCTCCTGGGCGTTGTTCACCAGGATGTCGACTGTTCCGAACCGCTCGACCGTGGCCCGCACCGCCTCGGCGATGTCCGGCTCCTCCTTGACGTCGGCCTGCAGTGCCGCGCCGGTGCCGCCGCGTCGCTCGATCTCGTCGGTCGTGGCGCGGACCTTGGCGAGCGTGCGGCCCACCGACATGACCGCCGCCCCCTCCGCCGCCAAGGCGAGGGCGATGCCCCGCCCCACGCCCTGCCCGGCTCCGGTGACGAGGGCGCTCTTGCCGTCGAGGATCCCCATACGTCGCCTACGCCGTTCCGGGCAGGCCGCCGGGGGAGCGCGTCAGCACCTCGGTGCCGTCCTCGCCGATGTGGACGGTCTCCAAGGCCAGGTAGCCCCCCACCCCGGGCTCGAAGACATAACCCTGGATGCACAGGACCATCCCCGCCGAGAGGAGCTCGCCAGGGTCGTCGCCGGCGACGAGGCCACCCACCACCGGGGGCTCGACGCCGAGGCCGACGCCTACGGCCAGGGGGACGGGGGGCCTCGGCTCCCCCGAGCGGTCCCAGGCGGCCAGGAGATCGCCCGTCGTGGCCCCCGGGCGGCAGGCGTCGACCACCGGGGAAAGCGCCCGGGCCCAGCGTGCCGCCAGGGCCTCCGCCCCCGGCGCTGACGCGCCCGGTCGGTCGCTGCGAGCACCGGGGGTGGGCACCGACGCCGGACCCTCGCCGATCACCCAGGTGCGGGCGAGGCTGCCCAGGTAGCCGGCGTAGAGGACCTCGAGGCGCACGGCCACGAGGTCCCCGCGCTGAAGCGGGTGATCCGAGGGGCGCAGGCGCAGCGGGGGTGCGGCGTCGGACCCGAGGTGGTGTCGCGGCGTGGCACACGCCACCGGCTCCGAGGCGAGAAGCACCGGCGTCCCCCGAAGCACCGCCTCGGTCAGGCGTCCCTTCAGGGCGTGCTCGCTCGCCCCATCGGTGGCCGCTGCGCCCATCTCCGTCATGGCCCCCTCGGCGATGGCGAGCGCGGTGCGGATGCAGTGCAGCTCGGCCGGCAGCCGCTGGCGGCGCACGGCGTCGAGCAGCGGTTGGGCGTCGATGACCTCGGCGCCCGGGCACAGGATGGAGAACAGCGCGGCACCGCCCGGTCCGACGCCGTCGACCGCCACCCGCCTGGCCTCGGCCAGGCCCTCCACCGCTTGGAGCCCGGCCACCACGCTGCGCGGGTTCCACGTCAGACCGGTGAGGTTCTCGAGCGGGACCTCGGCCGGGATGCCGTCCTCCCAGGTGCTCGCCTGCAGCGACACCTGCCCCGTGCTACGGACGAGGACACAGATGGGGGCCGAGGCGGTGAGCACCGCCCGCCACAGAGACCGGTGCCCAACCACGTATTTCACGTTGGGGTAGCGACCGAGCACGAGGGCGTCGATCTCGGCGCCGGCCATGGCCGCCAGCACGCGCCGACGGCGCTCGGCGCGCAGGGCGCGGTGGTCGACTCCGGCCCCGTCCTCGCTGGCCGCCGTCCCGAGGAAGTGCGGTCGTCGCGCCGCGGTGTCGGTGAGGGCCTCGCTCATTCGAAGGGCTCGTTCGGGTAGCGGCTGACCCGCTCGTAGCCGTCGTCGGTGACGAGCACGAGCTCCTCGCAGCGGTAGCCAGCGTGACCGTCCTCCCACGCCACGGGTTCGATCACGAGTGCCATGCCCGGCTCCAAGGTGAAGCGCTCGTCGAACTCGGGTCCGAGGTCCGAGCCGATGCGTTGGGGCTCGCCCCCCTCGAGGCCGAGCGTGTGGCCGAGGAAGTAGTGCGCCAGCCACGGCCTGGTCCCCCCGTTTGCCTCGACGGCAACCGCGGTGAGCTCGGACCCGGTCACCCCGGGACGCACCCGGTCGAGCACGGCGTCGGTGACCTCCTTCCAGCGGGTGAACAGGGCGTGCAAGGGCGCGCTCGGGGGTCCGACCGTCCACGTGCGTCCGACGTCGGAGGCGTATCCCTCGAAGCTCGTCACGCAGTCGGTCCACACCACGTCCCCGTGGCGCAGGATGTGGTCGTTGGTGATGAGGGCGAAGGGCACGTCGCCGTTCGTGGACCAGGGCCCGTCGGCGATGCGGGCCGGCATGGCTTGGAACACCGGGTCGAGGAAGTTCCCCGTGGCGCCGACTTCGAACAGACGGCGCAGGAAGATGGCCGTCATCTCACTGGTGCGCAGACCCGGGCGCAGGGCCGCCTCCACCGCCCGGTGGGCCTCCTCGCACAGTGCCCACGACCGCCGCAGG
>JBEKVE010000278.1:0-2731 GCA_049514335.1 Acidimicrobiales bacterium | reverse complement strand
AGGCCCCCGATGGGAAGGACGCGCCCTTGCAAGGTGACCTCCCCGGTCATGCCGACCGAAGAGCGAACCGGGACGTCGCGCAGCAGGCTCACCAACGCGCTCGTCATGGTGACACCCGCCGATGGGCCGTCCTTGGGCACGGCACCGGCCGGCACATGGAGATGGAACCGCTTCCCGGCGAACACGTCGGGCGCGATGCCGAGCTGCTGTGCGTGGGACCGCACGTAGGAGAGGGCGATCTCCGCCGACTCCTTCATGACCTCCCCGAGCTGACCGGTGAGGGTCAGACCTTCCGGGCCGTCCATGGCCGTGGCCTCCACGAAGAGCACGTCGCCGCCCGTCCCCGTCACGGCCAGACCGGTGGCGACACCGGGCACGCTCGTGCGCTCGGGAACCTCGAAGAAGAAGCGGGCGCGGCCGAGCCATCCCCGCACGTCCTCGGCTCCCACGGTGACGGGCGCGTCGGCTGCCCCCGACGCCACCTTGGTCGCCACCTTGCGCAACAGGCGCCCGATCTCGCGCTCGAGGTTTCGCACCCCCGCCTCGCGTGTGTAGTCGGCCGATATGGTGCGAAGCGCTTCGTCGGAGATGTCGACCTCGTCGGGCCGCAGCCCGGTGCGCTCGAGCTGACGCCGGAGCAGATGGTGGCGCGCGATGGCGACCTTCTCGTCCTCGGTGTAGCCGTCGAGCCGGATGACCTCCATGCGGTCCAGGAGCGGACCGGGAATGGTCTCCGCCACGTTGGCCGTCGCCAGGAACAGGACCTTGGACAGGTCCAGCTCCACCTCGAGGTAGTGGTCCCGGAAGGTGTGGTTCTGCGCCGGGTCGAGCACCTCGAGCAACGCCGAGGACGGGTCGCCGCGGTAGTCGGCTCCCAGCTTGTCCACCTCGTCCAGCACGATGACGGGGTTCATCGTCCCCGCCTCGCGCAACGCCCGGGCGAGACGACCGGGCTGGGCGCCGACATAGGTGCGCCGGTGCCCGCGGATCTCGGCCTCGTCGCGCACGCCGCCCAATGCCACGCGCACGAACTTGCGACCCAGCGCGCGCGCCACCGACTCCCCGAGCGACGTCTTGCCCACGCCGGGCGGCCCCACCAGGGCCAGGATCGCACCGGATCCGCGCGGTCCCACCGACACCAGGCCGCGTTCGGCCCGGAGCTTGCGCACGGCCAGATGCTCCAGGATGCGCTCCTTCACGTCGGCCAGCCCGTCATGGTCCTCGTCGAGGATGCCGGCTGCCGTACCCACGTCCAGGGTGTCGTCGGACTGCACGCCCCACGGCAGCTCGAGCACGGTGTCGAGCCAGGTGCGGATCCAGCCGTGCTCGGGGCTCTGCTCGCTGGTGCGCTCGAGCTTGTCGATCTCACGACGCACGGCCGTGGCGACGGCCTCGGGGAGATCGCGTCCCTCGACCTGGGCGCGGTACCCGTCGACGCTGCCCTCCTCGGCGTTGCCGTCGAGCCCGTTGAGCTCCTTGCGGATGGCCTCGAGCTGGCGGCGGAGGAGGAACTCGCGTTGGGTCTTCTCCATCCCCTCCTCGACGTCGGTCTTGATCTGCTCGCGCAGCGCCAGGTCGGCCAGGGTCTCGCGTGCCCACGCCAGCACGAGACGCAGCCGCGCCTCGACGTCGGTGGTCTCGAGGACCTCCACCTTCTGGGCCAGGCTCAGGTCGGGCGAGTAGCCCGACAGGTCGGCGATCTGCGAGGCGTCGGTCACCTCGCGCAGGCGCTCGGCCATCCGCCGGGCCCCCCGGGTGAGGAGGATGTTCTCGAGCACGGCGCGGTACTCCCGGGCCAGCTCGACCACGGCGGGGGTCTCGGGGCTGTCGGGCACGGGGTCCGCCTGGACCCACAGGGCGCGGCCCGTCCCGGGCACGGCCGTCCCGATGGCGGCACGCTCGCCGCCACTCACCACCATGGCCCGGGGACCGCCGGGGAGGTCACCCTCCTCCAGGATCTTGGCGATGACCCCCACGGACGCGTAGCGACCGTCGACGTGGGGCACGAGCACCATCTCTCCCCCCACGGACCCGGCGGCGTCGGCCGCCGCCTTGGCCTCGTCGGTCTCGAGGGCCAGGGTGAACACCATCCCCGGCAGCACGACACCAGAGGTCAGGGGCAACAACGGCAATGTCCTGGTCAGCTCGGTCATGATCCTGCGACCCTCCTCCGCCCGCCGCCACTGCGGCGGCAATCGTTGCCTGTGCAACAATCCGGAGGGTACCGGGATTCCCGGCCGGGCAGACCGCCCGCCACGCCGCTCGAAGCGGGGCGCCTACTCCTCGGGTCGGGGGCGGTCGTCGGGGGTCAGGTGGGCCGCCACGAACAGGCGGCCCTCCACCCTGACGGGCTGCAACCGCCCGGCGATGGGCACGATGTCGCCGTCGGCCGTCTCGGCCTCGGGGTAGAGACCGGGATCCATCTCCCGGTCGTTGGGCTCGGCCAGATAGCCCCGCCGGTAGGCCTGGTGGCCCCAGCGCTTCTTGGCCGGGACCAGCATCTCCACGAACTCGCCGGCGATGTCCTCGCTGTCCATGCCGAACAGCTCCTGGGCCGGCTTGTTGAGGCCGAGGACGATGCCCTGGAAATCGACGATGACCACCGCCACCTCGTCACCTTCGAATTCCGGGACGGCGCGGCGTACCTCGTCGGGGATCTCCAGGGCGGGCATGTCGGATGACGTCACGGCGGGGGCTCCTTCAGGTGGCGCGGGCTCGGACGGCGCGGACT
>JBEKVE010000277.1:0-2750 GCA_049514335.1 Acidimicrobiales bacterium | reverse complement strand
CCCGTGGTGGTGGTCGTCGTGCTGCCCGGAGGGGTCTCGGTACCGAACAAGAGGTTCGAGCTGGCGCTGTCGTTGGCCTCGTCTCCGTAGGTCAACGTGCACACGTCACCGATGGCCTGTTGGGCCGCGGTGGGAGGGCACGGGTAGAGCGCGGCGTCGGCGGCTGGGCTCTTCCCGACGCTGTCGGTGGTCGGACAGGTCTGGATGATGGAGATCGACGTGCCGCACGGCGGGCCCACCGTTCCCTGCACCACGACGTAGGTGGCGGAGATGTCCCCCTTGCCGTTGGTGAGGACGATCGCCTCTCCCGAGACGGCGCTGCAGCTCACCGAGAGCGAGGCGCTGACAGGGGAGGGAAGGGCGACGGTGGGCTGGGTGGGGTCGTTGTTGCACTCGAGGAGGTTCCCGATGGAGTTCTTGGCGAAGCCCGACCCCGTGACCGTGAGGGACTGGGCGTTCTTCAGCCCGGTGGACGGCGTGACGGTGATCGTCGCCGGTGCCGCCGTTGCGGCGCCGGAGATGGTGGTGCCCAACAGGACGGAACCGGAGGTGACGAGGAGCGCGGCCAGTCCCATGACGGCACGGGCGCGTGCCTCAGGGCCGAGACGACGTCCAGCGATACGCAACGACCTGTTCACGACCTACCCCCTCGCAGCGCCGTCCGGTCAGTGCAACCGGGCCGTGCTGTCACAGTGACGATCAGCCCACACGCTCTCAGTGAAGAGGATAAGAGAACCAGCACCCCCGTCGAATCCTCATTTTTGATGAGGTTTGTCCTGGTGGGCCCCGTGGAAAGTGCGGGAGGGGCCGGTGGCGAAGGGGCCCCGGCTCAGGCGCAGCACAGGGGGTCATGGGAGATTGTCGCCGTCGGCCGGCGCCGCGCCGGTGTCCACGGGCGGGCGCCGCCGGAGGGGTTCCGAGGAGACGAGGCGCACCATGGCGTGGCAGCCGCCGGCGTCCACGGTGGATCGAGGAACGGAGGCGGTCGCCGGAACGGAGGCGATTGCGGGTCCTCGCGTCGCGTCGCGGTTGCGCCGCGCCCTGCCCGACATCACGGGCCTCGCCGTGGTGGTGGGTGCGGCGGTGGTCGTCATGCTTCCTGCCCTGGTGCACGGAGCATCACTCGGGTCGTTCGACCTCCTGTCGCGCTACGGACTCACCCAGCAGACGGGCGTGGCCGTGCACAACGCGCAGACCACGGACCAGATCGCCGAGATGATCCCGTGGACGGCGGTGGCGTGGACGCAGGTCCACCACGGCCTGGTCCCGTTGTGGAACCCCTTCAACGGGCTCGGCATGCCCCTCGCCTTCAACTGGCAGTCGTCGGTGTTCAGCCTGCCCACCTTGGTGTCGTACGCCGCCCCCCTGCGCCTGGCGTACACGGTGCAGGTCCTCGTGACGCTCGTGCTGGCCGGCGTGGGCACATACGTCTTCGGCCGCGTGCTGCGCCTCGGTGTCACCGCCTGTGTCATGGCCGCCGTGGTGTACGAGCTGAGCGGTGCCTTCATGGGCTTTCTCGGCTGGCCCATCGCCGTGGTGATGGCGTGGGCGGGGTGGTCGTTCGCGGCGGTGACGCTCGTGGTGCGGGGCCGGCGACGGTTGGGCTCCGTGCTGCTGCTGGCGGCGGTGGACGCGGCGGCGGTGTACGCCGGCCAGCCCGACGCGCTGGTGCTGCTCGGCATCGGGCTCGTCGTGTTCAGCGTGGTGCTGCTGGCGCTGCACGTCCGGGCACGCGGCACTGCCCGGTCAGCGCTGCGTCCCCTCGGAGACCTCGTGGTGGCGACGGTCGTCGGGGGAGCGTTGGCGGCGCCACTGCTGTTGCCCGGGGCACAGCTCATCTCGGGGTCGGTCTTCGTCCACGCCCCCCGGGCCACGACCGCGCTGTCGCCGTACGATCTCGTGAACCTCGTGTTCCAGGGGTTCAACGGCGCCACGGTGACCCGCAGCCAGTGGTTCGCCATCGGCAGCGCCGCCTACGTCGGCGTGATCGCGCTGGTTCTGGCGCTCATGGGTGCGGCCCTCGGGCGTCGCCGCCCGGAGGTCGTGGCCTTGACGACCGTCGGCGTCGTGCTGGGCGCGCTCGTGTACCTGCCCCCGGTGGCCGCCGTGGCGGGGGACCTCCCCTTCCGGGCCCGTTGGCATCTGGGCCTGGTGGTCGTCACGTTCGCCGTGGCCGTGCTTGCCGGTGTGGGCACCGATGCGCTCATCGCATCGCCGCGTGCCTACGCCACCAAGATGTGGCTCTGGTCGGGATTCGGCGTCGGCGCGCTGGTGATCGCTGCCCTGTGGGTGCTCGGACGCGGCCACCTCCCGCCACCGGCGGCCCGCATCCGCGATCAGAGCTTCGTGTGGCCGGCGCTGTGCACCGTCCTCGGGCTCGCCGTCGCTGCCGCCCTCAGCGCCAAGACATCGCCCCCCGACGTGTTGCACCCACCTCGGATCGCCCGACGCGTCGGCCTGGGACAGGGTGCCGCGCTCGTGTTCGTGGCGGCCGAGCTCGCCTTCCTGGTTGCGGTGGGCTCGTCGGTGTGGGCGTCGAGCGGCTCTTTCCTCGTCGCCGGCGCGCCGGTTCGGGCCTTGCAACAGGCGGTCGGCTCGTCGCTCGTGGGGTTCGGCGCGCCGTCGTGCGAGCTGCCTCCCACGCTCGGTCTTCTTCCCGAGACCAACGCCGCCTTCGGCGTGCACGAGTTGTCGGCGTACGATCCCATCACTCCCAGAGCGGATTTCCGGGCGCTCAAGGCCCCCACGGC
>JBEKVE010000276.1:0-2810 GCA_049514335.1 Acidimicrobiales bacterium | reverse complement strand
GCCAGGAAGGAGATGGTGGGACGACCGGGTCCGGCATCGAGGGCTTCGATGCGCGGCGCCAGCACCTCGGCCAGACCGGACTCGCTCATCCCCCACGTGCGCACCACGCGACTGGTGATGACGGCGGGCGCCTCACCGGCCGCCTCGGCCCGCCGGCGCAGATCGGGGAGCACGCCGCGGGTGAACATCTCGGTGAGCTCGTAGGGGACGCCGGGCAGGGCGTACACGACTTTGTGGCCGACGGGGCAGATGAGGCCGGGGGCGGTGCCGAGCTCCTGGGGGATCGGTGTGGCGCCCTCGGGGACGTCCGCCTGGCGCAGGTTGCTGTCGGGCATGGCGCGGCCCCGGGCGCTGAACATCGTCCCGATGCGCTCGACGATGGCGGGGTCGCGCACGAGCGCCACGTTCATGACCTCGGCGATGGCCTGCCGGGTGATGTCGTCGTGCGTCGGTCCGAGCCCGCCGCACACCACGACGCCGTCGCAGCGCGACAGCGCGGCGCGCAGTGCCAGGACGATGCGCGCCTGGTTGTCGCCCACGACCTGGTGGAAGTGGGAGTCGACGCCGGCCAGGGCGAGTTGCTCTCCCAACCAGGCGGAGTTCGTGTCCACGATCTGGCCGAGGAGCAGCTCGGTCCCGACGGCGAGGACCTCGATCCTCACCTGAGCGTCCCGCCCACGGTCCCCATGCCGCCGGCGCCGGGACCGCTGTGCCCCGGGGCGCGGCGGCCGTCGAAGAAGTACTGCGCCCCGGTCCACACCGTGAAGGCGACGGCGATCCACACCGCCACCTCGAGCACGCGCCGGTGGGGGGCGACCGAGGGGGCCAGGCACAACAGGATGGCGATGCCCTGCACGAGGGTCTTCATCTTGGCGCTCAGGCGGGCGGGGATGGACACACCCCGGCGGCTCACCACGATGCGGTAGGCGCTCATCCACACCTCGCGCGCCGCGATGACGGCCACGGCCACCCACGGAACCTCGCCCTTGGCCGCCACCGCGCACAGGGCACCGACCACCGCCGCTTTGTCCGCCAGCGGATCGAGGAAGGCGCCCGACCGGGTGGTGCCCTGGCGGCGCGCCAGCCACCCGTCGACCCCGTCGGTGAGGCCGATGGCCAGGGCTACGGCGAAGGGCGCCCATCCGGGACCGCTCACGGCGATCATCGCCACCAGCACCGGCGTGGCCAGCAGGCGGGCCACGGTGATGCCGTTGGCCGGCGTGATGATGGCCGACGGCCCGAAGGTGAACTCCCGTACCCGCTCGCGAAGCGGCTCTTTGGAGGGCTCCTCCGGGGCTTCGTCGGAGCGGGCCGGTTCGTGGAGGGGGGCGTTGCCGGGGCCGCTCACGGCTCACCCCACAGGTCGGGACCGGCCGCCGAGGTGACGAGCACCTTGTGGAACTCCCCGACACGCAACGCCGCCGGCACGTGCACCACGCCGTCGATCTCGGGGGACTCCCGATAGGAGCGGGCGATTCCCGGCTCGTCCACCAGGACCTCGATGCGCTCGCCCACCAGTGCGGCCCGGCGCTCGGCGGTGATCGTGTCCTGGAGCTCGGCGCACTCGCGCAGGCGCTCGGTGGCCAGCTCGGCCGGCACCGCCGCGTCGAGGTCGGCGGCGAAGGTGCCGGGCTCGGACGAAAAGGTGAAGAACCCCGCCCAGTCGAGACGCGCCTCGGCCAGGAAGGCGAGCAACCGGTCGTGGTCGTCCTCGGTCTCCCCCGGGTACCCGAGGATGAACGACGACCGCAGGGCGGCGTCGGGGGCGGCGGACCGGATGGTGGCGATGCGCTCCAGGAAACGGTCGCCGTCACCCCCGCGCCGCATGCGCTCGACGAGGGGACGCGACACGTGCTGGAGAGAGAGGTCGAAGTAGGACACGCCGGAGCCGATGACGGCGTCGATGAGGGCGTCGTCGAGGGCCGACGGGTAGAGGTAGAGGAGGCGCACCCGCGCCACGCGCTCGGCCACACGGCGGACCAGGCCCACGATAGGGCGGGGGGTGCCGGCGGGACGCGACACCCGGTCGGGGCTCGAACGGTCGAGCCCCCACGACGCCAGGTCCTGGGCGACGAGCACGATCTCCTGCACGCCGTCGCCGAGCTGTTCGACCTCGGCCAGCACCACGTCCTCGGACCGCGAGCGCTGCAGGCCCCGGAACGAGGGGATGGCGCAGAACCCGCAATGGCGGTCGCAGCCCTCCGCCACCTTGACGTACGCCCACGGTGCGCTGGCCCGGGGACGGGGCAGGTTCAGCAGGTCGAAGGAGGGAACGGCGTCGGGCCCTGCTGCCCCGGCCGCCCGAGGCGAGCCCGTCGGCCGCCGGCCGAGGGTGACGGGGACCCCGAAGCCCGCCACCAGGTCCACCTCGGGGAGGGCGGCAGTCAGCTCGGCGCCGTGGCGCTCGGCCAGGCATCCCGTCACCACCAGTCGGGCACCGCCGCGGCGGGAGGCGTCGAGCTCGAGGATGGTGTCGATCGATTCCTGGCGGGCGGCCTCGATGAAGGCACAGGTGTTCACCACCACCAGGTCGGCCTCGTCGGGGGAGGACGCCTCCTGGTAGCCCTCGGCCCGCAGAGTGCCGGCCAGCTTGTCGGAGTCCACCTGGTTCTTGGGGCAGCCCAGGGTCTCCAACCAGTAACGCTCGGCCACCAGGACAATCTACCGGCGCCGACGCGCCCCACCCCGGCCCGGGGTGACGGGGCCGGTGGGGTGAGCGGAGAGGGAGGGATTTGAACCCTCGGACCCAGTTTCCCAGGTCAACTCATTAGCAGTGAGTCCGATTCGGCCGCTCTCGCACCTCTCCTGGC
>JBEKVE010000275.1:0-2832 GCA_049514335.1 Acidimicrobiales bacterium | reverse complement strand
GCCTCCCAGGCGCGCTACTGGCGGAGCGGTGCCATCAACAAGATCTACCCCACCGGTCTCGGGGCCGAGGACATCGACGAGTACAGCGAGATCTACGCCGAGTGGGTGTGGCAGTACTGGATGCGCACCGGCGACCGGGCCCTGCTCGAAGAGGTGTACCCGGTGCTCGTGAAGCTGTCGGGGTACGTGCAGCACGCCGTGCGCTCGTCCACCGGCCTCGTCACCGGGCTGCAGACCTCGGAGGCGTCGTACCCCTACAAGGTGGCCACCCGGCTCAACATCCTGGGTGCCAACGTGTTCCGCCGCACCGCCGACGTGGCCGAGGCCCTGGGCCGGCCGTCGTCGGAGGTCACCCGCCAGCGCAACCGCCAGGCGGCGCTCACCACCGCCCTCAACCGGCACCTGACGCGCCCCGACGGCATCTACGCCGACGGCCTGGTCGGATCAGTTCTCGCCCCAAGGGCCTCGCAGGAGGTCAACGCCTGCGCCGTGGTGTACGGCGCCGTGCCGTCGCGCCATCGTGGCGCGGTGGCCGCCCACGTGGCGGGCCTCGAGATGCACGCCGAGCCGCAGTACGCGGCGGAGGTCATCCGCACCCTGGCCATGGTGGGCAACAACAGCCAGCTCCTGGTGCGCCTGACCGACCCGTCCACCAACGGCTGGGCCAACGTGCTCGCCCGGGGCGGCACCTTCTGCTGGGAGGTGTGGCAGCCCTCGGACGCAAACGGCGACAGCATGTCGCACGGCTGGGGCTCCACCGTCCTGGTGGAGATCCAGCACTGGCTCCTGGGCGTGCAACCCTCGAGCCCCGGGTACGCGACGTTCACGGTGGTGCCGCCCGCTTCGGGCCCGGAGTCGGCTCTCGGCACGGTGCCCACGCCACGGGGCGCGGTGGCCGTGGGGTGGCGGCGAGCCGCCCGAGACCAACCGGCCACCAGCCTCGACCTGACCGTCCCCCCCAACGCCACCGCCACCGTCTCCCTGGCCGGGCTGCACCCGGCCTCGCTGACCGAGAACGGGTCGCCCGTGGGGCAGGTGGCGGGCGTGCGCAGCGCGGCGTCGGCATCCGGCGCCGCCGTCTTGCTGGTGGGGGCGGGGACATATCACTTCGAGGGGAGCGTGGCCCGCTCCTGAGGGCTCCCCGGCGCCGCGTCATGATGGGCGGATGCGTCGTCTCGTCCTGACGGTGACCTGTCCCGACCGCACCGGCATCGTCGCCGCCGTGACCGGCTTCATCGCCGCCCACGGCGGATGGGTGGTGGAGGCGGCCCAGCACGGCGACCTGTCCACGGGCCAGTTCTTCCAGCGCATCGAGATCCTGGCCGACAGCCTGCCCTTCGGGCCCGCCGAGTTCGGTGACCGCTTCGTCGACATCGCCGCGCAGTTCCAGCTCGACTGGCACCTGAGCGACACCGACGTCCGCAAGCGGGTGGTGATCCTGGTGAGCAAGGAGGACCACTGCCTGGCCGACCTGCTGCACCGCTGGCGCAACGGCGACCTCCCCTGCGACATGGCGGGTGTGATCTCCAATCACCCCGACCTGCGGCCCCTCACCGAATGGCACGGCATCGACTTCCACCACGTGCCGGTGCGGGCCGACACCAAGGCGCACGCCTTCGCCCGCACCACCGCGCTGCTCGATGAGGCGCAGGCCGACGTGGTCGTGCTGGCCCGGTACATGCAGATCCTGCCCCCCGACCTCTGCGCCGCCTACGCGGGGCGCATCATCAACATCCACCACAGCTTCCTGCCCTCGTTCGCCGGCGCCCGGCCCTATCACCAGGCCTTCGAGCGGGGAGTGAAGCTGATCGGCGCCACCTGCCACTACGTGACGGCCGAGCTCGACGCCGGACCCATCATCGAGCAGGACACGAGCCGGATCGACCACGGGGACACGGTGGAGGACCTGCTGCGCATCGGTCGCGACGTCGAGCGTTCGGTCCTCGCCCGGGGGCTGCGATGGCATCTCGAGGACCGGGTCCTGCTGAACGGCAACCGCACCGTCGTCTTCACCTGACGGCGCTCGTCCACCGGCGCCACTCACCCCTGGGCGGCGGCTCCCACCGTGTTGTGCACGAAGTCCCGCTGCCTGACCAGGGTCAGGCTGCACACCGCACCCACGAAGGCCACGGCGGCGCCGATGACCATGAGCTCGTTGAAGGTGTGGGAGAAGCCGACCCGGTAGGCGTGCAGCAGCACGAGCCGGGACTGGCGGACGGGGATGGCGGCGAGGACCTGGCGCACGCTGCCCGACTGCAGGGCGGCGCCGAGGGAGGCGCCGCCGCGGTGCAGGATCTGGCGGCCGGCGGCCGAGGTGTCGAGCACCGCCGCGGTCTGGTGCTGGATGCGGTTGGCGAAGATCGCACCCAGGCCGGCGATGCCCGTGGCGATCCCCACCTGGCGCATCGTGGCGTTGGCCCCGGATCCCATGCCGCTTCGCTGGACGGGGACGACCGCCACCGACACCGATGCCAGCACGGGGTTGATGAGCCCGATCCCCGTTCCGGTGACGATGAACCCGGGGAGCAGCTGCGTCCAGCCCGACGACGGAGACGTGGTGGCGAGCAGGAGCAGCCCGACCGAGATGAGGACCAATCCGATCGCCATGGGGAAGCGGCTCTGGACCCTGACCGTGAGCCGCCCGGCCACGGGGGCGGCCACGAAGGCCATGACGGTGATGGGCAGGAAGCGCACCCCGGCGGCGAGCGGGCCGTACCCGAGGCCGTCCTGGATATAGAAGGTCATGTACAGGAACAGGGCGAAGATCGACCCCCCCAGGGTGAACGACGCGATCGACGCCCCGGTCATGGCGGGACGGCGGAACAGGCCCAG
>JBEKVE010000274.1:0-2855 GCA_049514335.1 Acidimicrobiales bacterium | reverse complement strand
GGCTCGGGGTCGACGACGACGACGCCGGGCACGACACAGACCACCAGTCCGACACCGACCACCACCGCACCCACGGCGGGCACCGGGATCCCGACCCCCACCACCACGACGGCACCGGCGCCCACCACGACCACGACAACGACAACCACCACGACAACGACAACAACGACCACCACGACCACGACGACCGAGCCCCCCACCACGACGACAGCGCCAGGGTCGACCACGACGCTCACGGGCTCCAATGAGCGGGGGATTCCGGCGGTTGCCACGACCATGTCGGGCCGGGGCTCCCCTGGCGGCATGCTCGAATTGGTGGGAGGGGAAGTCCTTGGGCTGGCGCTCCTGGTGGCCCTCATGGTGGGGCTCCGTCTGGTGGGCTTGGCCGTACCCGTTCCCGTGGGCCGTCGGGTGGCCCCGAGACACCGACGGCGTCGGTCGGTGGCCGTGTCCCGGGCCGCCCTGGTGCGCCCGGGTCGGCACCACGTCACGCCAATGCGGGGCCGCCACCCTGGGCGCTGACGCCTCAGGCCGGCTCGACCTCGCGGTCGATGACGGCCCGGAGACGTGCCGCCGCCTGGCGGGGATCGTCGGACTCGGTTAGGTAGCGGACCACGACGAACCGGGTGGCGCCCACCCGCGCCAGCATCGGCACGGACTCTGGACTCACCCCTCCGGTCACGAACACCGGGTGACGGGCGCGCTGTACCGCCGCGTTCACGTACCCGGTTCCGGTCCCCGGTCGTCCGGGCTTCGTGGGTGTGGAGACGACGGGGCCCGCCGACACGTAGTCCACGGGCTCGGCTCGGCTGCGCTCGAGCTCGTCGGGGGCGTGGGTGGACAGACCCACGATGGCGTCGGGCCCCACCGTGCGACGTGCGTCGGCGGGGGAGGTGTCGTCCTGCCCCACGTGGACGCCGTCCGCCCCCGCGTCGACGGCGAGGTCGGGACGGTCGTTCAAGATGAAGGGCACGCCGAAGAGTGCGCACACGCCGGCGACCATCCCGGCGCGCCGGACCACCGTGGCATCGTCGAGCGTCTTGTCGCGTAGCTGCACGACGTCCACACCCCCGACGATGCACGCTTCGACGAACGTCGCCAGGTCGGCGCGGTCGGGAGTGCACAGGTAGAGCCTCCGCCCGCTGAGCCGGTCCTCCCGTGGCGTGCGGCCGGCCTGTTCCGTCAACGGCTGGCGGTGCGCCCGCCCGCCGCCACCTTCTTCGTAGCCGACGTCCTGGTCCGCGCCGCCGACTTCTTCGCAGCAACCTTCTTCGCTGATGCTTTCTTGGCGGGCGCTTTCTTGGCGGGCGCTTTCTTGGTGGCAGCGCCACGTTCTTCCTGAGCGTCCGCCTGCGCCTGCTTGTTGGCCGCCTTGAGTGCCGCCTTGAAGGCGCGCACCCTGGTGCGGCTGTCGGTGTCGGTGATGTCGGCCACCGAGCGGGCGCTGCCCCGGTCGCTGAAAGGCGCGCTCACCGCCTGCCATCCCTCGGGCCTGATGTCGAGTTGCTTGCCCAACAGGGCGACGAAGATCTTGGCTTTCTGCTCGCCGAAGCCGGGGAGCTCCTTGATGCGATCGAAGAGGTCGCGGCCCGACGTCGCTCCCGTCCAGATCTCGGCCGTCCGGCCCCGGTAGCGCTCTGTTACGAGCCTGGCGAGCTCGTGCACGCGCGCCGCCATCGACCCCGGATACCGGTGGAGGGCGGGCTTGGCGGTGAACAGCGATGCCAGGGCCTCGGGGTCCATGGCAGCGATGGTGGCCGGATCGAGGGCTCGTCCCAACCGGCGCCGCAGTTCCAGAGGCGCGGCGAAGGCCCACTCCAGCGGGACCTGCTGGTCGAGCACCATTCCGATGAGCAGGGCGAACGGGTCCTTGGAGAGGAGCGCGTCCGCTTCGGGGTCCTGGCTGAGGTGAAGTTGCACGCCCCGAGCGTACCCAGCACGGCCCGGGATCCCATCCCGGGGCCGACCGTTTGGCGTGGGTCGGATCGGTGGGTCAGTCCGGAGGTGTCGAGTCGGCGTGGAGCATCTGGGCTCGCAGCAACGCCAGCGAGGCGACGGCGAACTTGCCGTCGCCGACCTCGGCGATCCAGCCACCCTCCTCGAGCGCGTGACAGCCCTCGTAGAACCAGTAGGTGCGGCGCTGGTTCAAGGTGGAGCCCGACGAGCCGGGAGGATCGGGTAGGACGGCCACGGTGGCCGGGTCGTACTCGAGCCAGGCCCGGAGGAAGTCGTCCAACGTGAAGGGCCCCGTCAGGTCCTTGACCGTTGTCTCCTTGACGATCGCAGCGAGGATGCTGTTGGCAACGGTGCCAACCCAGTCCTCGGACTCCAGCCGCATACCGCGAGGCTAACGCCCCCGCGCGCGCCAACAGTGTTTATTCGTTGTGCGAAGGGAACCCCGCCACCCCCCATTCCCAGGTCCGAATGTCCCTTCACCCTGCCACCTCATCAGATCGTGGGCTCCGACCGCTGATAGTGGTGGCACCTGCGCCTGCGCTCGGAGCGCCCCCACTGTCGGTGGTAAGTGATTCGGGTGACCTAAAGACCCGCCTCCACAGTGCCGAAAGCGTGAACATGACCACCGTTGCGGAGTCCACCGTCACCTCGAACGACGACCAAGCCGTGGAGGGCGTTTCCCCCGTCATGGTCGAGCTCCTGCGGCGGCCGCGCTGGCAGACCCTGGCCGAGTGCCGTGGCGAGCGCGTGGAGATGTTCATCCCCGACCGGGGAGGACCCACGGCCCGGGCCAAGCAGCTGTGCTCCCGGTGCCCGGTGCGTGCGGAGTGCCTCCGGTACGCCCTCGCCATTCCGGACCTGGTGGGGTACTGGGCCGGGACCAACGAGCGCGAGCGGCG
>JBEKVE010000273.1:0-2953 GCA_049514335.1 Acidimicrobiales bacterium | reverse complement strand
CCTTCGTTCCCGCCTCGACGCCCTGGAGCGCGTGGTGGACGCCGACCCGTGTCGTCGCCGATCGTCGGTCGAGCCCGAGATCGCCGCGGCCCGGGCCGCAGCGCCGCTCGTGGCGCTGTCCGAGGAGTTGACGGCGGCCGTCCCGGTGCGGGTGGCCCACAACGACGCCAAGCTCGACAACATCCTGTTCCGCGGCACGGCGGCGGTGTGCATCGTCGATCTCGACACGCTCATGCCCGGCGCGTGGTTCTGGGATGTGGGGGACCTCGTGCGCACGGCGGGGTCGACCGCGGCGGAGGACCGAAGCGGTCCGGAGCCGGCCACCGTCGACCACACCCTCCATGGCGCCGTCATGGCGGGGTACCGTCGCGGCGTGAGCACCGGTCCCATGACCAGCGCCGAGCACGATGCGCTCGACCTGGCCGGCGCCGTCGTCACCTACGAGCAAGGCGTGCGCTTCCTGACCGACTTCCTGTCCGGGGACCGCTATTACCGGACCGACCGTCCCGGTCACAACCGCGACCGGGCACAGACCCAATTCCAACTCCTCGCCTCTCTGCCCGGGGTCGGGGTGTGGTGAGCGCACCTCCGCTTCTCGGTCGCGACGACCTGCGCGACATCGGGGCCCTGTGCCGCCGCTCCATCCCCGATGCGCCCACCGTCGACGAGCTCGACGGTGCGTTGTTCTCCCCCGACCAGCCGTGCGTGGTGCGCGGCGATCCGGCTGTGGGGGTGGTGGCCACCGTCGAGGTCGCCGGTGCCACCCACGTCCGGCTCCTCGCCGTCGACCCGTCCGCACGGCGGCGCGGCCACGGGCAGGCGCTGGTCGAGGCGGCCGAGACCCAGGCGCGCGCCGCTGGCACGCCGTCGCTGACGTTCGGGGCGGACCCGCCGTACTTCCTGTGGCCGGGCGTGCCGAGCACTGCCACGGCGCTGCTGTGCCTGCTCGAGCGTCGCCACTACAGCCGCGTCGACACCAACTTCGACATGACCGTGGAGCTGGCCCAGATCCCCGACGACCCTGGTGGCCACGCCCTGGCACGCGCCGGCGAGCGCGACGAGGTCGACCGCTGGACCGCCGCCCACTGGCCCAACTGGCGTCCCGAGGTCCTGCGCGCCCTGGACAAGGGCAACCTCGTCCTGGCCCGCGAGGGAGACCGGCCCGACGGCGACATCACCGCCTTCTGTGCTTTCGAGGTCAACCGTGCCGGCTTCCTCGGGCCGGTGGCGGTCCGTCCCGACCTGCTGGGCCAGGGACGGGGGCGGCCGGCACTGGTGGGCGCGCTGCACGAGCTGCGGCGACGCGGCCGCGACCGCGTCGCCGTGGTGTGGGTCGGGCCCGTCCGCCCCTACGCCGCGGTGGGGGGCGCGGTGAGCACCGTCTCCTTCGTCCTCAGACGGGAGCTGGGCTGACGACCCGGGCGTCGTGGCGCGCCGAGGTCGTTCCCGATACTGTGCCCCGACCAGGTGACGAACGCAGCCGCGCACCGGCACGCCGAAGGGAGTCCACATGAGCGACACCGCAACTCCGCGCCCCGACACCTCGGACATGGCCTCGGTCCACAAGGTGTTCCGGTCTTCGCTCGCATCCGCGCCCGACCTCGTGTCGAGCGCCGCCGGTGACGACGAGCGGCGCGCCCTCATCGCCAACTACTACGCCAACCTCATCTCTTTCCTCGAGTCGCACCACGAGGGGGAGGAGGCGATCATCTTCCCCCGGCTCGCCGAGCGGGCACCGGCGCAGCGCGCCGTGGTGGACAAGGCCCAGTCGCAGCACGCCCAGGTCGTCGACCTGGTCCACGCGGCCAGGCACAACGTCAGCGTGTGGGAGACCGCTGGTGACGACGGCGCCGCCGGTTTGGTGCAGTCGCTCCAGGCCTTGTCCGCTGCCCTCGTGCCCCATCTGGACGAGGAGGAGGCGGTGATCGTCCCGCTGGCGGGCGAATACATGACGGTCGAGGAGTGGGGGATGCTGCCCGGCCACGCCCTCGGGACGTTCGGCGGGGACAAGGTGTGGTTGATCCTCGGTCTCATCCGGGAGAACTTCACCCCGCAGCAACGCGACACCATGTTGGAGCACATGCCCCCGCCCGCCCGCCAGATGTGGGAGACGATGGGTGAGGCGTCGTTCAACGACTTGATCGCCGAGGTTCGGCGCTCGGGCTGAGGACGGGCGTTCTCAGCCCGCCTGACGCACGGCGCCACGGCGAGCCGGTTCGGCGTCGCCTTCGGGGTCGACCTCCGCCGGCACGAGGCGCTCGTGGTGGCCCAACGTGTCGGCTGCAACCGCATCGATGCCCTGCCACGGAGGTCCCGGCCGCGCCAGGGCATAGCCCTGGACGAGCGCCACCCTGAGGTCAGCCAGGACTTCGAGCTCTTCGACGCGCTCCACGCCCTCGGCCACCACGCGGGCCTCGAGTCGTCCCACGACGCTTCCCAGCCGTCGCACCACGGCCCGCCTGTCGCGCTCGCGGTCGACGCCCGAGACGAGGTGGCGGTCCAGCTTGACGATCGAGGGACGGTGGCGGAGAAGCTCCTCGACACCCACCGGCGCGCCGCCTCCACCGTTCCCGCCGGTACCGGGGGCGACCGCCACCGCCACCGCCACCGTGGCGCCGGCCCTTCGGTAGTGGTCGAGGGCGGCACGCGCCTCGCCGTCGTCGGCGAGCGCACCGGGCGCCAGCTCGAGCACGACGCCGCGCAGATCGCCCTGGGCATCGAGCACGTCGCGCACCGACCGGTGGGCCAGGAGATCGGGACTGACATTGACGCTCAGGAAGCACTCGGGCGGCAGACCGGGGCGGTGGGAGAAGGCCGCCGCCAGGCACGCCGCCTCCAGCTCGGCCGACAGGCCGTGCACCCGGGCGGCGGCGAACCACGGGGCCGGTCCGACGGTGCCGGCCGGGCCTTCGATCCGTGCGAGCGCCTCGTAGCCGACCACCGTTCCCCGCCC
>JBEKVE010000272.1:0-2961 GCA_049514335.1 Acidimicrobiales bacterium | reverse complement strand
CGACACATCGGCGCGACAGCCGTCCTCCTGGGCGCTCGACATACGGCGGAGGTCCACCGCCGTGAGCATCCCCACCCCCGGGCCGTCGAGGCCGAAGGCGGTCGCCAGCTCGGTCAGGTGCACGTCGGGGTCGACCCGGCTGTAGGCGTGGGGGACCTGGGCGTTGAGCACCCACGAGCGCCGGCCGATGCCGCCACCGAGCGGCGCCGAGGACACCGACAGCAGCCCCCCGGGGAACCGCCACACCACGGCGCGGCAGTCCTCTCCCCCGCAGCGATGCACGCGGGTTTCGGGGGCGCTGTGGGCGGGCACCCACGACGACACGGGGGCGGAGGGGGGGCGCGCCATCAGAACTCGATCCCCTTGCGCGCCATGATGCCGCGGTCGTACGCGTGCTTCACCTTGCGCATCTCGGTCACGGTGTCGGCCACGGCGATGATCTCGGGGGCGGCGTCGCGCCCGGTGATGACGACATTGGTGCGCGGCGCCCGACCGGTGACGGCCGCCACCACGTCGGCCACGTCCACCCACCCGAAGGTCACGGCGTAGGTGAGCTCGTCCAGGATGAGCAGGTCGTAGTCCCCCGATGCCAGCTTGGCCCGGGCCACCGCCCAGGCGTGGCGGCCCTTCGCCTCGGTCTCGTCGAGGTCGGTCGACTCCCATGTGAACCCGTCGCCCAGGGTGTGCCACTCGATGCCCAGGTGATCGGCGAGCTTGCGCTCCCCCACCTTCCACTTCCCGCTCTTCATGAATTGCACCACCCCCACCTTCCAGCCCCGGGCCCATCCCCTCCCCATGACGCCGAAGGCCGCCGAGGACTTCCCCTTGCCGTCCCCGGTGTTGACGAGCACGAGCGACGGAACCCGGGGGGACCGGGCGCCGGTGCCGTCCTCGGCGGGTGCGTCGCCGTCGCGTTCGTCCTCGCTCATCGCGCCCGCCGGGGGACGACGACGAGCTCGCCGTCGGGGGACCGCATGACCCGGACGCCCGTACCGAAGTGCCGGGTCAGCTCGTCCTCGGTGAGCACCTCGTCGGGCTTGCCCGCCGCCACCGCCCGGCCACCGGCCAGCAGGACGAGGCGGTCGGCGAACTGCCCCGCCAGTGTGAGGTCGTGCATGGCGCTCAGCACGGTGAGACCCCGGTCACGGCGCAAGGCGTCCACCAGCTCGAGCGCGTCCACCCGGCGGCCCAGGTCGAGCGCACTGGTGGGCTCGTCGAGCAGGAGCACGGGGGCCTCCTGGGCGAGCGCCCGGGCGAGCACGAGCCGCTGCAGCTCGCCGCCCGACAGGCTCCCGAGCGTGCGCCCGGCCATGGACGCGAGCTCGAGCGATCCGAGGAGTTCGGCGCACACGGCCCGGTCCGTGGCCGTCTCGAACCCGAAGTAGCCGATGTGCGGGGTCCGCCCGAGCAGCACGTAGCTGCCCACCGTCATGTCCGTCGGGAGCTCGGGCTGCTGCGGCACGTAGGCGACCAGCCGGGCCAGCTGCTTGGGCGACAGGTCGGTGGACAACGACGACCCGATCCGGATCTCCCCGTCGTGAGGGACGAGGCGGGCCACGGCGCGAAGCAGCGTCGTCTTCCCCGCGCCGTTGGGCCCGATGAGGCCCACCCACTCCCCCGCGCCGACGTGCTCGTCGAGCTGGCGAAGCGCCACGGCGGCGCCATAGCGCACCGACACCGCACTGAGCTCGATCACCGGTGCACGCTCACGACACCGAACGCCCGGCGCGCCGGGACCGGAGCACGAACAAGAAGAACGGTGCCCCCACGATGGCGGTCACCACGCCGAGGGGGATCTCCGACGGCGCCTGGACGGTGCGAGCGGCGACGTCGGCGAGGACCAGGAAGGCCGCCCCCCCGATCATCGACACCTGCAGCACGACCCGGTAGCTCGAACGGGTGGCCAGGCGCACGGTGTGGGGGACGATGATGCCCACGAAGCCGATGAGCCCGCTCACCGACACCGCCGCGGCGGTGCCGAGCGTCGCTGCTGCCACCACAGCCAGACGCACGCGCGCCGTGCGCACGCCCAGGCTGTCGGCTTCGTCCTCGCCCACCCGCAGCACGTCGAGCAGGCGGCGATGCGCCAGCAGGGCCACGGCGCTCACCCCCACATAGGGGAGGATGAGCACGACGTCGGACCACGAGGCGGTGTTGAGGCTGCCGAGGATCCACCCGTACACGAGCTGCAGGTCCTGGGTGTGCTGCTGTTGGAGATACGTCTGCACCGCGGTCAGCAGCGCCGCCACGGCCACACCGGCCAGCACGATGGACGCCGTGGCACCATGACGCCCCACAGAGGAACCCACCGCATAGGTGATGGCGACCGCCACCACGGCACCTACGAAGGCGGCGACGGGGAGGAGCTCGGACAAGCCGGGGCCAGACACGATGACCGCCGTGGCACCCAGGCCGGCGCCGGCTGCCACCCCGAGCAGGTAGGGGTCGGCCAGTGGATTGCGGAACACGCCCTGATAGGCGGCGCCACCACCCGCAAGCATGGCGCCCACCAGGCCGCCCAACACCACACGGGGGAGGCGGATCTGCCACAGGATGTCGGCGTCCACGCGAGCGACGCCGGCGTGGAAGTGCAGCAGCGGCACGTGCGAGAGCAGGATCTTGACCACGGTGGTGAACGGGAGGTCGGCCGGCCCCACCGACACGCCCAGCAGGACCGCCCCCACGAGGGCGGCACACGCCACCGCCACCGGTCGGCGCGCCGACACCGGCGCGATCGTCGACGCCGCGAGCACCGGCGGCGAGCGATGCGACCGCTTCGGCGGGTTTTGCGTCGCAGCGGTGCGAGGCAGGGTCGTGCTCACCCCGATCCGCCCTTGGCCAGGGCGTCGGCCACCGTTCGGAGGAGGTCGACGACCCTCGGCCCCCAGCGCGAGGCGATGTCGTCGTTGAGGCCCACGACGTGATGCTCGGTGACGGCCTTCATGGTGGACCAGCCCGGAC
>JBEKVE010000271.1:0-2980 GCA_049514335.1 Acidimicrobiales bacterium | reverse complement strand
CGAAGGGCACGGGATGGCGGAAATTGGGCGACGCCACCAGGGTGCCGAGGCGGATCCGCGTGGTCACCACGACCGCCGCAGCCAGGACGGGAACGGCGCCGAACCACGTCGAGTCGCGAAGCGTCCGCCAGGCCAGATGGTCGTAGGTCCAGGCGTGGTCGAAGCCGAGCTCCTCGACACGGGACCACAAGGACCGGGCCTCGGGCCAACGGAACTCCGGCAGGACGAGCACTCCCAGGCGCACGGCGACCGACCATACGCCGCCGGCCGCCCCGAGGTCGGGGGCCGCGCGCAGTTGAGCGGGCCTCCGGCGGCTGCCATGCTGCGGGCATGACCACCGTCCTCGTCCACGGCGTTCCCGAGACCCAAGCGGTGTGGGAGCCACTGCGAGCCGAGCTGAAACGCAACGACGTCGTGGCGCTCCAGCTTCCCGGGTTCGGGTGCGCCCTGCCGACGGGTTTCGGCGCCACCAAGGAGGAGTACGTGGCGTGGGTCGTGGCCGAGCTCGAGGCGCTCGCCCCCGAAGGGCCGATCGACCTGGTGGGCCACGACTGGGGCGGCGGCTTCGTGGTTCGGGTGGTGAGCACGCGGCCGGACCTGGTGCGAACCTGGGTCACGGACGCGGCCGGGGTGGGCGATGTCGATTTCGAGTGGCACGACTTCGCCAAGATCTGGCAGACCCCGGGCGAGGGCGAGCAGTTCTTCGAGGACCAGTTGGCGGCGTCGCTCGAAGAGCGGGCCCTGCCCTTCGAGGCGATGTTCGGCGTCCCCCACGAACGGGCCCTGGCGCTGGCGGAATGGGGCGACGCCACCATGGCGAGCGCCATCCTCGCCCTCTACCGTTCGGCCCTGGACGTGGGACGCGAGTGGGGGCCGGCCTTCAAGGACATCCCCAAGCCGGGCCTGGTCGTCATCCCCACGGTGGACCCCTTCCTCTCTCCCGACGGGGCGCGGGCCGGGGCCAAGGCGTCGGGTGCATCGGTGGTCGAGCTCGAAGGAGTCGGGCACTGGTGGATGCTGCAGGACCCGACCATGGGCGCCCGGACGCTCGAGGCGTTCTGGTCGTCGCAGACCTGAGAGGACGGGAGGTCGGAGTGGACTGGGACGACTGGACCAAGCGCCTGCGCCTGGCGTTGGGGGCGAACGCCACGGTGCGACTGCGCGAGCTGTTCGCACCGGGAGGCGTCTTCCGCGACCCCGTGACCGAGCCGACCACCGACATCGCCTCGGTGGAGGACATCACCGACGCGTCCTTTCCTGACTGGAGCCAGGAGGTCACGGCCTCGCACGGCGACCGCAGCGGTGGCGCCTTCGAATGGGTGGGCCGGGGCACGCTCGGAGGCAACATCTCGGTGGAGATGCACGGCTGCACCATGGTCGAGCTCGACGCCGACGGCCTCGTGACGCGCTGGCGCGACTACTTCGACCTCAAGGAGATCGAGGGCCAGATGGGGTCGACCATCGAGGACTTCCAGGCCCCCTGACGTCGTCGGTGCACGGCGCGGCCGTGCGAGTGCTGGTGGAACGGAGCAGCTACGACGCAAACGGAAAGCCGCTCGTCCACTCGGCCGTGCCGTCGAAGGCGATGACGAGGGCCTCGTACCCTGCCAGGGGATCGAGCACCGGCAGGCCGTCGACACCCGCAACCACCAAGGCCGTGGCAAGGGCGTCGGCGAGGCCGAGGTCAGGCCCGCTGACGGTCGCTGACGCCACTCGGGTGCCGGATCGTCCGGAGCGAGGATCTATGAGGTGAGCGCCCCGCTCGTAGGTGCCCGAGGTCGCTACCGCCGCGGAGAGCTCGATGACGCAGAAGAGCCGTCCCCGCTCCAGAGGGTGGGCGATGCCGATGCGGAACGGTTCCGCGATGCTCGGCCCGGTGAAGCCTGCGATGTCACCAGCGGCATTCACCAGAGCGCCCGAGATGCCGCTGGCGCGGAGCACGTCGAGCGCCCGATCCGCCGCCCAGCCTTTCACGTACCCCGTCGGGTCGACGCCCCCCGGCATCGCCCACGGATCGAACAAACCACGGGAGCAATCGCGTGCCTCGGCGCACCGAGATAGGACGTCGGCCACCTCGGCAGGTGCCTCGTCCACCGTGATCTCCCCACGGCGGAGTCTGCTCATCGGGCTATCGGGCTTCCACGTGCTGAAGACAGCGTCGGCACGATGCAGGACGGCCCGAGCCCGGGCGAGGGCTATGGACAGTTCCGGGTCCGCACCGCCCCCGTCGGTGTACACGTCGATCGTCACGACGGTCCCCATGACGTTCTCGAGGTACCGCATGGCCTGTGTCCGGCTCCTTGGTTCGCTGATGAGCGATGCGGCAGACCTCATGGCACATGGAGCTTGCTCAAGGCCGACTGGAGAGACTGTGCAAATCCGGCGCTGGTATAGCTCGCACCCGAGACACCTTGAATGTTTGCACTCTGTGCCTGCAGGGCTTGCTGCTCCAGGATGGGAATCGACTGTTGGTCGATGGACTGGGAGCGGAAGTTGCCGCCGTCGTCAAGGGAGGCGATACCGACCTTTGTGACCTTCTTTCCCGATACCGTCACCGAGACCGAAAGGATGCCGTAGTTGTAGTTGACCTGTGCGCCAGTAGCAGTCCGGTTGGCGGACGGGGAGCTCGCCGATCCCGAGGGCGTGGACGACGTCGACGTCGTACCACCGCTCGCGCCGTTGCCTGAAGGTGGTCCCGCCGCAACCGAGGTCGCCGGCGCGGTCCGGACCGTGGAGGATCCCGACGAGCCGCCGAGGGTGAGGCGCGCTGGCTGGGTATGAAATGCCAGCACACCGGCAAGTCCGACCGCGGTGGCCCCGATGACGACCGGTGCCCTCCTCATGGTGTGCATCTCGTGGACCTGAACAATGGGATCCCCATCATCTGTCGTTAGAAGGCGAAGACTTCTTCATGGATCTGCTGGCGGGGTACCCCGAGGGTGATCGCAGCGTCGACCACACCGGCGCTGAAGCCGCCCGG
>JBEKVE010000270.1:0-3753 GCA_049514335.1 Acidimicrobiales bacterium | reverse complement strand
CCGAACCGTGTGCACGGTCGTCTTCGCCTGCACGGCGGTCGCATTCCTCGCTCCGCTGGTCCATTTCGGAAACGAGGTCAGCAAGGCCTCTCTTTCCTATGCGGCGAATGCAAAGTACGTGGCCGCCATCTTCACGCCCGGAACGCCATGGGTACTCGTCGCCCTGTCGATCGCCGGTGTCCTTCTCCTCGTCGCCGTCAAGCGACGCAGGGGCACAGACGACAGTGTGTGGCTCCTGGCTGCGCCGACTGTCATCGGTGCGCTCGGGGTGCTCTTCCTGGTGGCTTCGGAGCTTAAGGTGTCCAGCCACGTCACCTACTACGGGCACAAGTTCGCTGACGGTGTCTTCGGACTGTGCCTCGTCGTCCTGATGACCGTGCTCGTTGGCTCGCTCGCCACCAGCAGCCGCCGTGGGCGCTATTCGACGGTGGCTGTGGCAGCCCTTGCGTGCCTTGCCAGCATCGCCCTCCTCGAGATCGACGGCTACGTAGGCCCGTTTGCCAGGGTCGGCAACGCGGCCCTGGCGACCGGGTTCGATTCACACAAGCTCTTCAGTCCGACGCCCGAAGGTTCTGGTGAAGCGTCCGCTCTGCTCGCATCGGCACATGTGGCTCAGGACCGGCCTCTGTCGGGAAAGCACTGGGCCTTCATCGATCCCGAGGCCCGCCTGAACTGCAGAGAGGCCGACGAGTGGTTCTTCGCCTTGAGCAATGAGCGCTTGCTCGTCGGCTACGGGGAGTGGCTCTACCTTCCGTGCCTGGTGGAGGGAGCGGACACCGTTCAGGCGGCATATGTCGTGAGCCTCTTTCCGGACCCCGTGGCGTCGCGGATCCACCTGTTCGTCACGGTCCCGCTTGCGCATGCCATCATCGCCCGCAGCACGGCGTGGGGCGCACCGGGTGTGCTGCGCGTCCTCCCACCGACCTCGACCCACTGATCCCCTCCCACTGATCTCGAGAGGTACTCGGGCGTCTCCTGCCACTTGTCGGCGCGGGCGTCGCTCGCCTTCGTTGGCCCCCGTACCGGACGACCATTGGTGCCGGGTCGAGCCGGGAATCTTGAGATGGCACAGCTGGTCGACCGTCCACGATCGCGCTAACTATCGCGATCAAAGTGCCTCTGACCAGGGGCTGGCGGTGTCGACCCTTGCCCTCGGCACCCGTCATCCGTTCCTCACGCCGCCGTGGCCGAGAGGTGCGGTCACTCCAAGACAAGGGCGGGATCGTGGTGCCCGACGAAGGGATCGAGCGGACGGTCCTTGCTCTCGAGCGGTGAACGATCTGATACGTGAGCCGGGAAAGCTCCTGCAAAGTAGGGCCTGTCTCTTCTCGACCTTCGCCTGACGAGCAAGAATGGGGTGGTGATTGACCTCTCGGGTAAAACGATCCTCCTCACGGGCGGGACTGGTTCTTTCGGTCAGGCGTTTCTGCGCCGGGTGACGGCCACATGGCCGGACGCGGTCGTCCGCATCTACTCACGAGACGAGCTGAAGCAGGTACAGCTTCGTGAGGAGTTCGGGGACCTGGGGGTGCGCTACTTCATCGGCGACGTCCGGGACCGGGGCCGCCTCGTGCGGGCGGCGAGCGGAGCGGACATCATCGTGCATGCTGCGGCGTTGAAGCACGTGCCCGTGTGCGAGTACAACCCTTTCGAGGCCGTCCAGACCAACGTCCTGGGCACGCAGAACGTTGTGGACGCGGCCATCGAGAGCGGCGTGGCGAGAGTGCTCGCCCTTTCGACCGACAAAGCGGTCAACCCTGTGAACCTGTACGGGGCGACCAAGCTGTGCGCAGAGAAGATCGTCGTCCAGGGCAACGCCTATGCGTCGCACTCGAACACGTCCTTGTCGTGCGTCCGATACGGCAACGTCATGGGATCTCGCGGATCGGTCATCCCGCTGTTCCGTCAGCAGGCGGAGCAGGGCCGCATCACGATCACCGACACCCGGATGACACGCTTCTGGATCTCTCTGGACCAGGCGGTGGACCTTGTCTTCTTCGCGCTCGAGGAGATGGTGGGTGGCGAGGTGTTCATCCCCAAGATCCCGTCGATGCGGGTCACCGATCTCGCCCGCGCCATCGCCCCAGGTGCCGACATGGACGTCATCGGCATCCGGCCGGGCGAGAAGCTTCACGAGGTCCTGATGACGGCGGACGAGGCCCGCCACAGCGTCGACGCCGGTGGCGTCTACGTGGTGCTCCCCGAGCACCCCTGGTGGGTGGCGAGCCCCCGGTGGATGGAGGGCAAGCCGCTCGCCGACGGATTCGTGTATTCCAGTGATAGCAATGATCACTGGCTAGGAGAGGCTGAGATCACCGAGCTCCTGCCGTGATCCCCTATGGGCATCAGTCGATAGACGACGACGACATCGCTGCTGTCATCGACATCCTCCGAGGCGACTGGCTGACGCAGGGGCCCGCCGTGGCGCAGTTCGAGGACGCGCTGGTCAGTGCGACCGGGGCCAGGTTCGCTGTGGCTTTCGCCAACGGCACGGCGGCATTGCATGCTGCCTGTGCCGCCGCCGGCCTGGGTCCGGGCGACGTCGCAGTGACGTCGCCGCTGTCCTTTGCAGCGAGCGCCAACTGCGCCCGCTACGTGGGGGCCTCGGTTCGCTTCGTGGACATCGACCCTGCCACGCTCAACCTCGCGCCCGAGCGCGTTCCGGCCGGCACGGACGCACTGATCGCCGTCCATTACGCGGGGTTGCCGGTCGACCTCACGGCCCTCCGTGAACGACCGAGGATCGTCATCGAGGACGCCGCCCATGCCCTGGGAGCGCAGACTCCCGACGGACCGGTCGGGAACTGTGCGCATTCCGACATGACAGCGTTCTCGTTCCATCCGGTGAAGGTTGTCACCACGGGTGAAGGGGGTGCCGTCACCACGAACTCGGCTCACCTCCCTTGCCGAGCGGTACCGCGTCGTGCTGGCCGGCCTGCCCGTCGAGCTGCCACCGCAGCCGGCACCGGGCTGGAGCCACGCCTATCACCTCTTCCCCGTCCGCGTCGACGCCCGCGCCCAGGTCTTCGAGAAGATGCGAGCGGCGGACATCCGGGTGCAGGTGCACTACATCCCCATCTACCGTCACCCCTACTACCGCGCAGCGGGATTCGAGCCGACTGCCTTCCCGGCGACGGAGGACGCCTACGCGCATCTCCTGTCGCTCCCCATCTTCCCCAGCCTGACCGATACCGAACAGGATCTGGTGGTTTCGGCACTTGAAGGAGCGTTGTGAGGCCGCTGACCTGCTCGCAGCCATGGCGGGCCCGTCGGTGCAGGGCGGTTGGCCACGTGTGGCACGTCGACGGCCTCGAGCCCCCGTGACCGTTCTGGCCGTCGTCCAGGCCCGGACAGGGTCGACGCGACGTCCGGAAAAAGTTCTGGCCGACGTGGGCGGCAAGCCGATGCTGCGCTTCATGCTGGACCGGCTCGAAGGTCTGAAGGTCGGGAGTTTGGTCGTCGCCACGTCCGATCGCCCCGATGACGATCGAGTCGAGGCCGTGGCGCAAGACGCCGGGGTGGCGTGCGTGCGGGGACCGGAAGACGACGTGCTCGCCCGCTTCGCCGTCGCGCTGCGGACCAATCCCGCCAATTCCGTGCTCAGGTTGACCGCCGACTGTCCGCTCATCGACCCAGGTGTCGTCAATCAGCTCATCGCGCACTTCCACGAAGCCGGCGTGGATTACGCCTCGAACACGCTGGCGCGAACCTATCCTGTTGGGCTCGATGCCGAGGTCATGACCGCCGACGCCC
>JBEKVE010000269.1:0-3023 GCA_049514335.1 Acidimicrobiales bacterium | reverse complement strand
GCGTCCCGCGCCGCCGCTCCGGCAGCTGTCGAGGGTGTGACGGCCGGCGCTCTGCGGCCATCGGCCGGTAGGGTCAGAAGGCTCCTGGGAGACGGCGAGGCGGAGGCATGGGGACGACATCGGGGCGCCGGCACGCGGTCCGGCCCCGCCAGCTCATGGCGCGCTATCTGGTCGGTTCGGGCATCGAGGTGGGTCCCGGCCAGCATCCGTTCGAGCTGGCGCTGCCAGGGACAACTGTCTCCTACGTCGACCGCTGGCATGCCGGCGAGAGCGGCGCGCTCTTCCCCGAGCACGCCACCCGCACCGGTTTCACCGAGCCCGACGTGATCGCCGACTTCAACACCGACCGCCTGGCTCCCATCGCCGACGCCAGCCAGGACTTCGTGGTCGCCAGCCACGTCCTCGAGCACCTGGCCGAGCCGATCGGGTTCCTGGCCGAGATCCACCGCGTCCTGCGCCCGGGTGGCGTCGCCCTGGTGCTGCTCCCGGACCGGCACCGCACCAAGGACCACAGCCGTGGCGCCACCTCGCTGTCGCACCTCGTGGCCGAGCACGAGGCGGGCGTGGAGGAGGTGAGCGACGACCATCTGGCGGAGTGGCTGGCGAGCCGGGGCATCACAGCGACCGGGGGGTCGTCACACCAGGAGCTCCTCGATCTCCACCGTCGGCGCTCCATCCACGTCCACTGTTGGGACGCCCCCGAATTCCTGGACGTGGTCCTGTGGAGCATCGACCCACTGGGCCAGCAATGGGAATTCGTGGACGGCGTGCTTCCCATGGACGAGTTCCCGCCCGGCATCGAGTTCGGGTTCGTGCTGCGGCGCTCGGTGGTGACGGTCGACGCCGCCACCGCGCGCCGACGCTTCGAGGTGGCCTGGCACGACTGGCACGACGCCAAGGATGCCCCCAAGCTCGCCCCCATCGAGCAGAAGGTCGTGCGAGCGCATCGTCGGGCGCGCCGTGCGGTGTGGCCCGCCGTCCTCACCTACCGCCGCGCCCGCCAGGCGCTGCCCCATCGGGGACAGGGGCAACGCCGTGGACCGGGGTGAGGAGGAGCCCCGCGCTCAGGACGGGTGTCGGCTGTCGACGAAGAAGCTGCGGATGAGCGGTTCGTAGTGCTCGAGGGGCGGCGTGGGGTAGGCGGGATCGAACGCCGGCATGTCGTACTCCCGCACGAACTCCTCGGTGAGGTCGTAGTGCTCGTGGCCGAGGAAGGCGTCGCGTGCGTTGCGATCGCCCCCGATGAGGTGCCAGAAGTAATACCCCTGGAACACGCCGTGCTGTTGCACCATGAAGTGATAGCCGTCCGACACCCACGGCTTGAGGATGGCGGCGGCGATGTCGGCGTGGTTGCGGGGCCCGAGCACGTCACCGATGTCGTGCAGCAGGGCGCACACGAGATAGGCGTCGTCGCGGCCGGCGAGCTCGGCACGACGGGTGGTCTGGAGGCAGTGGGTCAGCCGGTCGACGGCGAAGCCGCCCGAATCGGAATCGAGCAGTCGCAGCTGCTCGAGGATCCGGGTGGGGAGGGCCTCGACCTGACCGTCGTGGCGGCCGATGATGCCCGCCCATTCCTCGGCCGTGGACTCGTCCATCCGGGTGAAGGTGGCGCGATACGGGGCTGTCGACTGGCTCATGGCTCGCTCCCTGGCGCGCCGCGGACGCGCGACCTCGGTTGAGCCTAGCCCCGGACACGGCGTCCGGATCGTGGCGCGGACGTGCGACCATGGGGTGTCGAAGGACAGGAGGGTGACGTGGCCGCCGACCGCGAGGAGAGAAAGCACGTGCTCGGGTTTCCCGTCGGCCCCGACCCCCACCCCCGGGTCGCCCCGGCGCAGCGCGTGGCCGGTGTGCCGTCGGGCTGGTTCGGCCCGGTCGACGTGGCCTGGTTGCGTGCCGTGCTCCACCCGGTGCGCAGCGTCGGACAGTGGCGCCGACGCCGCCGGCTCGGGCCCTACCTCGACGAGGCGCCCGCCTCCGAGGACGGCGGGGGAACCACCTCCACCTGAGGCCGGCCGTGGTGCACCGCGGTGGGCTCGATCCCGCCCACGTGGAACTGGGCGCGCTTGATCACCTCGAGGGTGTCCTCGATGAGGGAGCGGTTGACTCGGATGAGGTTCGCCACGATGCCGAGCGTCACCGACACGAACGAGACGTTGAGAAGCACCGCACCGATGACGAGCGACTGGATGTGGTGGGCGCCATTGGGGTTCTTGGTCGTGAGCACCAGATAGAAGTAGTGAATGAAGGGGATGAGCCCGACGACGAAGAACGCGGCCCCGATGCTCAGGAAGACCGTGTAAGGCCGGTACATGGTGAAGCTGTTGAGCATGGCGACGGTGCTCTTGCGGACGTGCTCCCACGACGACTTGAAAAGCCGGGACTCCCGGGTCTTCGGGTTCGTCTCGATGAGGATGGTGGCGAGAGCGAGCCGCTTGTTGGCCGCCTGGATCGTCGTCTCCGCCGCGAAGTTGAACCTGCCGATCAGGTTCAGCTTGATGGCCGCCTCCTTGGAGTAGGCGCGGAATCCACTTGTCCCGTCGGGCAGATCGGTGCCGGCGGCGAGGTTCATCACCCCGGTGCCCACCTTCTGCAGGACCTTCTTGGTGGGCGAGAAGTGCTCGATGGTCTGCACCTGGCGGTCGGCGATGACCGTGTCGGCCGTGCCATCCAGGATGGGGCGGACAAGATCGGGGATGCGCTCCTGGGGGTACTGGTTGTCCCCGTCGGTGAGCACCAGGATGTCGGCGCCGAGCTCCAGGGCCCGCTGGATGCCGTCGCGCAGGGAGTGGGCCAGGCCGCGGTTCTTGGGATGGTGGACGAACTGGGTCACACCGAGGCTCTTCGCCACCTCGACGGTGTCGTCGGTGCAGCCGTCGTCGATGATGAGGATTTCCATCTCGTCGATCCCCTCGATGGACTGCGGAATGGTGCGCAAGACCATCGGCAGCGTCGTCTCCTCGTTGAGACAGGGGATCATGACCACCAGTTTCATGGCGTCGAGGTTACCGTACGGCCTGTGG
>JBEKVE010000268.1:0-3084 GCA_049514335.1 Acidimicrobiales bacterium | reverse complement strand
ATGGCGCGCCAGCGCGATCTGGATGGTGCCCATGGCGGGATCGGCGTAGTCGAGGGGCACGGCCACCGTGCCGCACTGCAGAGCGCCGCACGCCGACCACTGCACCGGCGTCACGGGCGGGAGCGCAACGGTCGTGGTCGTGGTGGGAGCGGTGGTGGAGGTGGTGGAGACCGGGGGCACCGTGGCGACCACGGTGGTGGCGGTGCGGGCACCCCCCGAGGGCGAGCAGGCGCTCAGCAGGGCGACCAGCACCACCAGCCCACCGGGCACCGCCTTGCGCACCGGGCCACTGTGGCACGGGGGCTGCGGTGCGCAGCGTCGGCCCGCCTCGTGCGTGGGAGGATCGGGGCGTGCCCGAACTGCCCGAGGTGGAAGCCCTGGCCCGCTTCCTGGACGGCCGGCTGGCCGGACTGCACGTCGAACGGTGCGAGCTCGCCGCCATCGCCGCCCTCAAGACCGTCGAACCACCCTTGTCGTCACTGGTGGGCCGCGAGGTGCGGACGTGCACACGGCGGGGCAAGTACCTGTGCGTCGGGCTCGACGGTGCGTGGCTGGTCGTGCACCTGGCCCGGGGTGGGTGGGTGCGCTGGCGCGACAAGCTGTCGGCCGACCGGGCGCGCCCCGGTCGGGGCCCCCTGGCGCTGCGCATGGGCTTCGAGGGCGGCGCCGGGCTCGAGATCACCGAGATGGGGACCGAGAAACGACTGGCGTTGTGGGTGGTGGGCGACCCCACCGAGGTGGAGGGGCTGGCCACCCTCGGGCCCGATCCCCTCGGCGCCGCCTTCGACGTCGAGGCGCTGGCGGGGGTGCTGGCCGGGGCCTCGGGGAACATCAAGACCGTGCTGGCCTCGCAATCCGTCATCGCCGGCATCGGCAACGCCTACTCGGACGAGATCCTCCACGTGGCACACCTGTCCCCGTTCAAACCGGCGCGCAACCTCGACGGCGAGGAGGTCCGGCGCCTCCACGTCGCCATGGTGGGGGTGCTGGGCGAGGCCGTCGCCCGCGCCGTGGGCCAGGAGGCGTCGGAGTTGAAGGGCGACAAGAAGCGGTCCATGCGCGTGCACGGCCGCACCGGTGAACGCTGCCCGGAGTGCGGGGACGTCGTGCGCGAGGTCTCCTTCGCCACCAAGTCGCTCCAGTACTGCGCCACGTGCCAGACCGGGGGCAAGCCCCTCGCCGACCGACGGCTGTCGCGGTTGTTGCGCTGACGGGGGCGTACGAAGCTGGTGCACGAGCGAAGGTGTGTCGAAGGTGTGGCCATGACGAAGAAAGGAGCCCAACGGTGGACGACGAGGCGATCGTGGCGGAGATCAGCCGCTTGGCCGAGGAGGAGCATCATCTCGAGCTGGCCCACGGCGACGAGGGCCTGACCCCGGACCAGTCGGAGAAGCTGCGCACCATCGAGGTCTCCCTGGACCGGTGCTGGGACCTCCTTCGCCAGCGCCGGGCCCGGCGCGATGCGGGGCAGGACCCCGACCGGGCCCAAGAGCGTCCCGCACCGGTGGTGGAGAACTACCAGCAGTAGCGAGCGCCGCCGCGCCGCGCCGCGGCGGGGACCGCCACAGGGACACTGACGCCGTGACCGGAGCGGCGGCTGGTCCTCGGACCGTCCTGCCCCGATAGCATGCGGCCCGACCGCCGTCCGGACGCACGTGGTCTTCGGCCGGCGCAGGGCAACGCTCGACAGGGGGAGGGGCCGGTGAGCGGCGAGCAATTCAACCTGGGCATGGTGGTGGAGACCGTCGCCGGCGCCATCCCCGGGCGCGAGGCCGTGGTGTGGGGTGAGCGGCGGTTCACCTACGACCAGCTCCGGGACCGCTCGCGGCGGCTTGCCACCTACCTGCACGGCCGGGGCCTCGGGATCCACACCGAGCGCGCCGCACTTGCCGGCTACGAGTCGGGGCAGGACCACATCGGGCTCTACCTCTACAACGGCAACGAATTCATCGAGGGGATGGCGGGCTCGTACCTGGCGCGGGTGGCCCCCTTCAACGTGAACTACCGCTACATAGAGGAGGAGCTCACCTACCTGCTCACCGACGCCGGAGCGCGGGGCCTCGTCTACCACGCCGCCTTCGCCCCCATCCTGGCGCGGGTGCTGCCCACGTTGCCGCGCCTCGACGTCCTGCTGCAGGTGGCCGACGAGTCGGGCAACGCCCTCCTCCCCGGGGCGGTGGACTACGAGGAGGCCCTGGCGTCGTCCGACGCCGAGCTGCCGCCCGTCGAGCCCAGCCCCGACGACCTCTACATCCTCTACACGGGTGGGACCACGGGGATGCCCAAGGGCGTGCTGTGGCGCCAGCACGACATCTTCCGGGCCGCCATGGGGGGCCGCACCTACGGGACCTGGGAGCTGGTGGAGAGCTACGACCACCTCGTGGCCCGCCTCCTCCCCGGCGACGAGGTGCGGGTCATGTCGATCCCCCCCCTCATGCACGGTGCGGCGCAGTGGGCGAGCTTCTACTACATGACGATGGGCGCCACGCTCGTCTTCCCGAGCAACACCCGGTCGGTCGACCCCGTCGACGTGTGGCGCACGGTCGAGCGTGAGCGCGTCATCGGCATCTCGGTGGTGGGCGACGCCATGGCCCGGCCCGTCGTCGAGGAGCTCGAGCGGGGCGACTACGAGCCGAAGTCCCTGCTCGCTTTCGGGAGCGGCGGCGCGACGCTGAGCGTCGGGCTCAAGGAGCGTCTGGTGACCCGGCTGCCCAACATCATCATCTCCGACGTGGCCGGAGCATCGGAGACGGGCGTGCAGATGGGGGTGGCGTCGGGCGCGGGCTCGGTGTCGACGGGCACGTTCGTGCCGGGACCGGGGACGGTGGTGGTGAGCGCGGACCTGACGCAGGTCCTCGAACCCGGTTCGCCCGACGTGGGCTGGCTCGCCCAGGTCGGGTCGGTGCCTCTCGGGTACCTGAACGATCCGGCCAAGACCGAGCGCACCTTCCCCGTGATCGACGGGGCGCGCTACTCCGTTCCCGGCGACCGGGCCCGGATCCTCGCCGACGGCCAGGTCGAGCTGCTCGGGCGGGACTCGGTCACCATCAACTCCGGCGGGGAGAAGATCTTCGCCGAGGAGGT
>JBEKVE010000267.1:0-3085 GCA_049514335.1 Acidimicrobiales bacterium | reverse complement strand
GGCCCGACAGCCGGGCCCGTCTGTGCTCGTGGAAGCGGCCCACGGTCCGGAGATGCTCACCGAGGGCCCGGAACTCCCGCAAGGTGACGTCGAGGGGCTCGGCCATGAGGTACAGCGTCATGTAGTGGACCGAAGCCAGCAGCTCGCCGTCCACGGCGCGCGCCGCCCGGCAGGCGGGCGTCGACACCCACCGCTGCCCCGCCACCACGCCGGCCAGGGGGTACTGCTCAGGCATGTGGTCGAGCTGGTGCCATGCGTTGTACGAGCGGTGCTCACCGGGATCGGTGACCTCGGTGAACGAGAAGAAGCCGAGCGTGACCTTGGGCATGCCCGCAGTCCATCACGCGGCGGGCGGGCGCGCGCCGACGCCCCGCGCACCGACGGGCAAGACTCGCGCCATGCGCTTCGACGTCCGTCCCGCCGTCCTCGCCCCGATGGTGGCGCTGGCGCTGGTCCTCGTCGGCGGCGCCTGCGGTGGCACCAGCCCGCAGGCCTCAGGCCCGACCACGTCGGCGAGCAGCACCACGGCAAACGCCAGCTCGACCACTGGCGCCCCGACCGCCGGCGCCCCGACGACGACGGCGCCCGCCTCGACGCCGGCCTGGCTCACCTACGGCGGGAACTTCTCCCGCACGTCGGTCGACACCTCGGGCCCGCCGTTCAACCGCTCCGTGGCCGCGGCGTGGACGTCGCCGGACCTCGACGGAGCGGTGTACGGCGAGCCGCTCATCGACGACGGGCAGGTCTTCGTCGCCACCGAGAACGACACGGTCTACGCGCTGTCGGCAACCAACGGCACGGTGGTGTGGTCGGACCACGTGGGAACGCCGGTGCCCGCCGGTGCCCTGCCGTGCGGCGACATCACGCCCGACGTGGGCATCACCTCGACCATGGTCATCGACCCCACCTCCGGCACCCTGTTCGCGTCGGGGGCGGAGATGCACGGCGGCGCCGTGCGGCACTGGGTGTTCGCGTTCGACATCGCAACCCACCGTCTGCTCTGGAGCCGGGACGTTGACGAGCCGGGCTGGACGGCGTCCGCGCAGCTGCAGCGAACGGGCCTGGCTCTGTCCGACGGACGAGTGGCCTCGGCTTCGGGGGCAACTACGGCGACTGCGGGCCCTACCACGGGTGGTTGGTGGCGGTACCCGAGAGCGGCACCGGCCCCCTGCTCTCCTACGAGGTTCCCACCGCCCGGGAAGGGGCCATCTGGGCGCCGGCGGGCGTGACCGTCGACGCCACCGGCGACGTGTTCGCCGTGACGGGCAACGGTGCTGCGGGCCCGGGCCAGCCGTTCGACTACGGCGACGCCGTCATCGAGGTGTCGCCCCAGCTCGTCGAGCGCCAGTACTTCGCCCCGACGAACTGGGCGCAGGACAACAGCACCGACGCCGACCTCTCGTCGACGGCGGCGATCCTGCTCGGAGGGACGCAGCTGTTCATCGTCGGGAAGGAGCAGACGGCCTACCTGCTCGACGCCGCCTCGCTCGGTGGCATCGGGGGCCAGGTGGCCTCGCTCCCGGTGTGCAACGCACGGGGCGGAAATGCCTATCTGGCTCCGGACGTCTTCGTCGCGTGCCCCCTCGACGGCACCATCGACGAAGTGCGCGTGGGACCCGGCAACGCCCTGAGCCGGGGGTGGACCTGGCGGTCGCCGACGGGTGGGGCCAGCTCGCCCACCATCGCCGGTGGAGTGCTGTGGTGCATCGACCTCGACGCGTCGGTGCTCTACGGCGTCAGCCCGGCCTCGGGGGCCACGCTGTTCCGCCTGCCGCTCGACGTCGGCACGCCGCCGCACTTCGAGGCGCCCGCCGCCGCCGGCGGCCTGGTGGTGGTGGCGGGCTCCAAGGCGGTCGAGGCCTTCCGCTGAGCCCGGGCGCGGCCGGAGTACCGGGTCCCGGCGGGCGCGAGCAGAATGGGGGCATGGCCGTCCCCTCCCCCTCAGCAGACAGTTTCTCGACCCGAGGCACCCTCGCCGTCGGTGACCGGTCCTTCACCGTCCACCGGCTCAACGCCCTGGCGGAGCGCTTCGACATCGCCCGGCTCCCCTACGCCATGAAGGTGCTGCTCGAGAACCTGCTGCGCCACGAGGACGGTCGCCACGTCCATGTCTCGGACATCGAGGCTGTGGCGAGCTGGGCGGGACGGCAGCAAGCGGGAGCCGTGTCGCCCACCGAGATCGCCTTCACCCCCGAGCGGGTGCTCATGCAGGACTTCACCGGCGTACCCGCCGTCGTGGACCTCGCAGCCATGCGAGACGCCCTCGTCACCATGGGCGGGGATCCCGCCTCCATCGACCCGCTCGTCCCCGTCGAGCTCGTCATCGACCACTCGGTCATCGCCGAGTCGTCGGGGCTGGCGTCGTCCTTCGCCACCAACGTCGACATCGAGTACCGGCGCAATGTCGAGCGCTACCAGCTCCTGCGGTGGGCGCAACAGGCGTTCGACGGCTTCCGGGTGGTACCCCCCGGCACCGGCATCTGCCATCAGGTCAACCTGGAGTACCTGGCCCGGGTGGTGTTCGCCACGCCCGACGGAAGGGCCTTTCCCGACACGGTGGTGGGCACCGACTCGCACACCACGATGGTGAACGGGCTCGGAGTCCTCGGGTGGGGCGTGGGCGGCATCGAGGCCGAGGCGGCCATGCTGGGCCAGCCCCTCACCATGCTCGTCCCCCCCGTCGTCGGCCTGCGCCTGAGCGGGGCACTGCCGGCGGGCACGACGGCCACCGACCTCGTCCTCACCATCGCCCAGCTGCTTCGCCGCCACGGGGTGGTGGGCAAGTTCGTCGAGGTGCACGGTCCGGGCCTGTCCGAGCTCACCCTGGAGAGCCGGGCCACCATCGGCAACATGTCGCCCGAGTACGGGTCGACGTGCGTGATCTTCCCCGTCGACGACGTGACGCTGCGCTACCTGCGCTTCACCGGCCGCGACGAGGACCACGTGGCGCTGGTGGAGGCCTACACCAAGGAGCAGGGGCTGTTCCACCGGGCCGACGCGCCCGAGCCGGTGTACTCCGAGTCCGTCGAGCTCGACCTGTCGACGGTCGAGCCGAGCCTGGCCGGCCCGGCCCGGCCCCAGGACC
>JBEKVE010000266.1:0-3093 GCA_049514335.1 Acidimicrobiales bacterium | reverse complement strand
CGCTCGATGTAGATGAGCACGCCCCAGATGGCGAAGCTGTCGATGGCTTGGAGGATGGGAACGGGGAGGCGCTTCCCGGGCTGACCGGCGTAGTACATCCCGAACCAGGCGTGGGTGGGGTGCCCGCCCCCGGCCACCATGAGCTGGGGGCCGAGGAGCCGTCCGATGCCCCATGCGGCCATGAGCACGGGGGCCACGATGTCGAGCGCCTCCAGGGCGCGCAGTTCCGGACAGCCACGTCTCGTCAGCACGATGCCGGTGGGCACGGCGAACAGCAGTCCCCCGAACGACGACAACCCCCCGTGCCAGACCTGGAGGATCTGGCCCGGGTCGGCGGTGTAGGTCGAAAGGTTGGACAGCACGTGCAGGGCCCGGGCGCCGACGATGGCGGACACGACGATCCAGACGAAGGCGGAGGTCAGCCACTCCGTGCCGTAGCCCCTGGCCTGCAGGCGCCGGTCGAAGTACCGGTATGCCACCCAGAACGTGATGGCCAGCCCGATGCCGTAGGTGTGGATGACGATCGGCGTCGGGCCGAGATGGAAGGAAACGGGGATGGGCTTCACGGTGGTCGTGGCGGCCGAAGGGAACGGACCCGTCCGGCCCCGCCAGCGTAGCCGGGCGCCCGCCCCCATCTCCGTCGCGCACGGCGTCGCTCAGGGCGGCGCTCAGGGAGGGTCCCGGCCCCGCCCGAGTCTGTTCGACGAGCCCGCGGGGGCACCGGTAGCGTCCCACCGGCGCCCCGCTGTGCCAGCGAGCGCGAGGAAAGGACGACCATGGGAGCGCTCAGCGGAAAGGTGGCCGTCGTCACCGGTGGGGCGTCGGGTATCGGATTGGCGAGCGCCCGGCTCCTTGCGTCCGAGGGGGCCACGGTCGTGGTGGTGGACGCCAACGGCGACGGGGCCGAGCGGGCGGCGGCATCCATCGGTGGTGTGGCCGTGCAGGCCGACGTGGGTGACGCCGGGGCGTGGAGCGCCGTGGTGGGCGCGGCACGCCGGCTGGGCGGCCTCGACGTGGTCCACCTCAACGCCGGGGTCACCACGGGCGAGCCGGACATCGAGAAGGTGTCCGACGAGCAATACCGCCGGATCCTGTCGGTGAACGTCGACGGCATCGTCTTCGGGGCCAGGGCGGTGGTGCCCGAGCTCGAGGCGCGCGGCGGGGGATCGATCGTGGCCACCTCCTCACTGGCGGGCATCGTGGCCTTCGCCGGAGACCCCATGTACACCCTCACCAAGCACGCCGTAGTCGGCTTCGTCCGGGCCGTGGCCCCCCGGCTGGCCGAGCGCAACATCACCATCAACGCCATCTGCCCTGGGCTGGTCGACACCCCGCTCATCGACGGCGAGATCCGTGACGCCCTGGCGGGAACGGGGTTCCCCCTCATCGCCCCCGAGGACGTGGCCGGAGCGGTCCTCGGGTGCGTGCTCGGGACCGACACCGGTCAGGCAGTGGTGGTGCAGTTGGGACGGGAGCCTGTGGCCTACCGCTTCGGGCGCCCGCCGGGTCCGCGCCTGGCGGGCGCCGAGGGCACGATCCCCCCGGGGTGGCTGGCCGACGCAGGGAGCAACGACAGCCCGGCGCAGTGAGCGCCACCACCGGCTGAGCCGCGTCCCGCCGTCAGGGCCGGCCGGCGCCCACCAGTCCGCTCGTCCAGATCCCGGTGATCTGGATGCGGGTCCCCGTCTCCATGGCCTGGATCATCTCGCCGGGGCCCACGTACATGGTGACGTGACCGATGGTGCCGCCTTCGTCGTAGAACAGCAGGTCACCGGGTTGGAGGTCCGACAGCGGCACGTGCACAGTCTCGTCGTACTGCGCGGCGGCGGAGTGTGACAGCGATACGCCCGCCTGGCCCCACGCCCACATGGTGAGCCCGGAGCAGTCGAACCCCGCTCCCGGCGTCGAGCCCGCCCAGCGGTAAGGGACGCCGATCTGGGACTCGGCCGCCGCCACGGCCCGGGCCCCGGCGTCGCCGGCGGCAGGCGGGGGTGCGGGGATGTTCTCGACGGTCGTGCGCTGCGAGGCGACGATGCGGGTGGCGAAGGCGGCCGCCTGCGCCCGGGCCTCGGCCGCCTGTTGCTGGGCGACGAGCGTGGCGATCCGGCCCTTCACCTTCGACAGGGTGCTCTGCTGCGTCGCCAGCTCGGCCTGGGCACCCTGGCGGGCACCGAGCGCCGAAGCGGCGGTGGCGCGGGCCTGGGTCTCGGTCGCCTGGAGCTGGGTCTGCTGGGCGGCCAGCACGCTGTCGGCCTGGTTCAGGCGGTCGATGGCACCCGAGATGTCGCCGCTCGCCACCTGCTCGTACTCGCGCACCGCGGCGGCGCTCTGGCCGCCCGAGGTGAACAGCTCGTCGAGCCCCGAGCTCGACCCGCCCGAGGTGTAGTCGGCCACGGCCTGCTGGCGCAGCTGGTCCTGGTCCTTCGCCACCTGGGCCTTGGCGGCAGAGATCTGGACCTGCGTTTGTGACAGCTGCTGGCCGAGCTGCCCGGCTCGGATCTCGTCCTGGTCGTACTGCTCCGACAGGACCGCCAGGCGAGACCCCTCGGCCTGGATCTGAGCCACGATTTGTGCCGCCTGGGCCCGGTCGCTTGACACTTGGTCGGCGAGCGCAGGGCGCGGGGACGCGAGCGCCGTGCCGGCTGCCACCGACACGAGGGCCAGCGTGGCGGTCACCAGCCGACCCGACCGGGAGCGTCTCCGCGTCCGCTTCTCCGGGATGTTGGGTGAGTGCTGCTCGAGGCACGTCACGACGAGTGCGTGTCTAGCCGCAGGCATGCCCAGCGGCAAGCATTTCGGGCCGGCCGCGCCGTCGCGCCCGAGCGACGCGGGCCGGTGGCGGCGGGGTGCCGATAGCGTCGGTCAGGTGCACCCCATCGAGCGTCTGCGCTACGTCGCCCGGGCGGGGTGGGCGCCCCCACCGGTGCTCGCCGCCGAGGCGGCGTGGGCACTGGGCGATCTCGCGCTGTACGAGGAGCACGCCGTGCTCCCCGCATGCCGGCGGCTGCTCGACCGGCACCCGGGCTGCGGTCCGCTGTGGTGGGTGGCGGCGCGCATCCTCACCGCCGGTGACGCGGCGGAGGAGGCTGCGTA
>JBEKVE010000265.1:0-3113 GCA_049514335.1 Acidimicrobiales bacterium | reverse complement strand
GGACTCCGACCCCTACGCACCGAGCTCTGTTACGCAGGCGTTCAGGATCCGGTTCCGATCTTCGTTACGCGCCTTGTCCTGGTACGGAAGGTGCGTTACGTTCCAGGTAAGCGGAGCTGTCAATGTGATGCTTGAGTTACGGAAAGTGACTCGTTGGTCGTACGTGTACTGACGCCGGCGTATCGGGTTGGGGATAGCCGGAAGTCACTGGCCTGAAAGCACTTCGCCTGGGAGGGGAGCCTGATGGCGCATTGGACATTGGTGTGCGCGGATCCGCCCGTCCGTCTGGATGTGGATGCGGGTGATAACGGTCCGGTAAGCGGGACACTGGTTGCTGGCGGGACAACGTTCCCGGTGTCGGGGAGCTGGGCGGCGTCGTACTCCCTACCGGAACGTCACGCGTCGGCGTTCAGTGTCTCGGGAGCGGTTACCCCGGCGGGTGGTGCGTCGACGTTCGTCGCGGCGGCGGGCATCATGACCGGGCCGGGCCCGAGCCCGACCCAGATCGCGATCCGGGTCTTCATCTCGTCCTCGGGGGACGGGACGATGACCTCCTACGACGTGGTTCTCCTGCCGCCGCAGCCGCCCGTCTCTTCACCCTGGCTCCTCAACTTCACCTCCCCGGACGTCCAGTCGCCGCTGGGTGACGGCCGGCCGTGGGGTGACGGCACGGCGATGTCGCAGCGGGCCCACGACGGCTTCGCGCCGTGGGACACCGGTAACAAGGTGGTACCCATGGTCGGCGGTGACCTGACCATGGGGGCGATGCGCGACGCGTTCGAAGCCGCGATCACCGCCGCCTCCACGGGGCCGTTGTCATCGCTTCCCCCGGGGCAGCGGGGCCACGTCTACATCGCCGACTGGCAGTTCAACGCCTTGCGGGACCTGTCGGCGAACACGCAGCAGTGGACGTCGGCTCAGCCTGGCGACAAGGCGCAGACCGCGCTCGGCCTGGTGTGCCGCATGATGGCGGCGGGGATCAACGTCCGCCTGCTGTTGTGGATGCCGACCAGCGACCAGTTTTTCTCGGGGGTTTTCGGACCAACCGACCTCGCGCACGAGCACTGGTCGGTAGCGGCCGCGGTGCAGGACTACAACACCGCCCTGGAGAAGCGGTTCGGCGTGAACCAGCCGCTCGGCGTGGTCGCGCTCGATCTGCGCACCGCCTCTCCCATCACGGCGTCGCTGCACCAGAAGATGATCGCGGTCCGGGTGGGCGACGTGAACGTCGCGTTCTGCGGCGGCGTGGACCTCGCGTTCACGCGTCGCGACCACGGCCTGGCCGGCGCGCTTTCGGTGGGCGTCGGCGACTGGCAGTCGGGCGACACGTCGCCGCTGCCGTCGTGGTGGTCGAGCATGACCGGAACCGGCTACCCCGTCTACCCGTACGCGGGTTCCCCGCTGACGGGCCGGTTCTCCGAGGATCTCCCCGCTGACGTGTACGGCACGAGCGCGCCCGGATGGCGGCACTGGCACGACCACCACCTGCGGCTGGAGGGGCCGATCGTCGCCACACTGGAACAGCAGTTCGCGGAGCGCTGGGTCATGGACACTGGCGGCCGGGTCTACACCTTCGATCGCGGCTCGTCCATCGGAACCGACGACCAGGTGCAGCTGACGAGCCCGGATTCCTGGTCGCAGGGCAAGGTCCTCCCCCTTCCGCCCGCCAAGGCCTGCCCGGCAGCGGGGAACTCCACCGTGCAGATGTGGCGGACCATCCCGCTGCGCCCGGGAGTAAACGCCGGCCCGTTCGTCCGGGGGGAGTTCACCGTCACGGCGGGCGTGGCAAACGCGGTCAAGCAGGCCACGCAGCTGATCACGGTGTGGGACCAGTACTTCTGGAGCGAGCCCTTCGCGAAGCAGCTGGGGGCACAGCTCATGGCGAATCAGAACCTGTACCTGCTGATCGTGCTGCCGCCCTTCGGGACCAATATTTCGAACTATGAACTCTGGTACCGGCGCCGGGCACTGCAGACCCTCGCGCAGATGACCCAGCCCGCGCACGACCGGGTGCGCGTGATGAACATGTGGTCCAAAGCCCTGGGCACCGGCGTCTACGTCCACGCGAAGTGCCAGACCTACGACGAGAACCTGCTGGTCTGCGGGTCGGCGAACATGAACAGGCGGTCCACCGAGTGCGACGCCGAGCTGGACTGCGCCGTGCTGGATACGTCCGTGGTCCGCACCCACCTGGCGAACCTGTACGCATGCCTGACCGGCCAGCCATGGACCCAGTTCGGCTCGGGTTGGCTGCACAGCTACTGGTCTGGCATGGCCGCGAACACGTCGCAAACGCTGGTTCCCGACCCGTTCTGGGCTGGGGTCCCGAATCCCGCCACGCCCAAGCCCAACAGCGTGGCGATGACCTACTCGGCGCCGGGGATCTTCAAATACACAGAGAACCAGGTCGAGCCGACGTCGATCGCGAATCCGCCCATCAACGTGGAGCAGCCCTACCCACCGCTCGAGGTGGCGACCTGCACGCTCCCCGGCTGCGCAGGCGATCCCGGCGCTGAGGGCCGACTCGACGAGATCAGCTTCATGCTCGAGCGCTGCCGCCAGGACCCGAACGCGACGACCCCGAGTTGGTGGGAATGGCCGTGGCGGCAACCGGCCAGCTAGGCACCCCCTGGGAGGGAAGAACATCATGGCTCAATGGAAACTGGCAAGTGCCAGCCCGCCCTTCACCCTCGACGTCAGCGCGGGCGACAACGGGCCGCTGAGCGGCACCTTCACCACGGCACTCGGCACGTACCCCGTCTCGGGTTCGTGGGCGGCGTCCTTCTCCATACCCGGTCGGAATGCCTCGGCGTTCAGCTTCTCCGGAGCAGTGTCGCCCGCCGGGAGTGCGGCGACGACGTTCATCGCCGCCGTCGGCATCATGATCGGCCCGGGTCCCAGCCCGACGCAGATCAACCTGCGCGTCAGCGAGTCATCCTCGGGCGACGGCAGCCTCACCGAATCCGCCGCCACCCTGCTACCCGCCGGATAGCAGGGAGCTGTCGCCGATGGCGCGGCAGCGATGGCTACGTGGCGGTGCACAGTGGCCGGGTCGCCGGTGATTGCGTTTGTGACCCTCCTGGTCGTGAGAGCTCACGGACCTCAGCCAGAAT
>JBEKVE010000264.1:0-3120 GCA_049514335.1 Acidimicrobiales bacterium | reverse complement strand
ACAAGAGGGGGAATGGGCGCGCGGGCGCATCAGCCACTCGAGCGATCACCACGATCTGTCCGGATTCTCTGGCAAGACCGTCGCGGTGATCGGACGGGGTCAATCGGCTCTCGAGACCGCCGTACTGCTCCACGAAGCCGGTGCTGCGGTGCACCTCCTCGTCCGATCACCCGTTGTGGTTTGGGGTGGACCTCCGCCCCCGGCCGACCCGGGTTTCCTTCACAAGCTGCGCACGCCTCCATCCCAGCTCGGCGACGGCTGGACGCAATTGCTCGTCACGCGCTACGCGGGGACCTACCGACATCTTCCCGATCGCGTCCGGCTGGCAGGCGTGCAGAGGATCCTCGGTCCATTCGGCGCGTGGTGGCTGAGGCTCCGGTTCGAGGGAATCGACGTCCGCCTGCAGACCAAGGTGATCGGCGCCGGCCCGCACGCTGACGGCGTCCGGCTAGACCTCGTCGACCAGGACGGCACGCACTCACACATTGACGTGGATCACGTCATTGCCGCCACGGGCTTCCGAGTCGACGTGCACTCCTTGGGCCTCCTCTCGGGAGAGCTCGCGGACTCGCTGGCGACAGTGGAAGGATCGCCCCGGCTGACGGGCGGTTTCGAGTCGTCTGTGCCGGGCCTCTTCTTCAGCGGACTGGCAGCTGCAGCCACCTTCGGCCCGATGTTGCGTTTCGTCTGCGGCTCGGGCTTCGCCGGTCCACGGGTGGCCGACGGCGTGACCGCCCGCCTACGGGGCGGCCGAAGGACGGAAACGCAGCGTCCTCAGCCCGATCCGGACCAACGCCGCCAGCTGCTGCACGATCATGGTGAAGAAGGGCCGTAGGTCATCCGGACTGAACCAGGCGAGCCTGAGACGGGTAGGCGCGCCTGGGATCTCGGGTGGCTGCGGTTCCTCACGGTAATACCGGCGGGCGGCCAGAGCCAGGTTCTCCGCCGCAAACCGCTCGCCCTCGACCTGGCGTCCCGGACCCAACGTGCGTCCTGAGAGGTCGAGGTGCATCGCCCGCACGACGTCGACACCGCCATCATCTTCGAACATGCGGAATTGGCCCCCGATGCGGGGGTTGAAGTCGAGCAGGTGGTAGGTGCCGGTTCGTCGGTCGTATCGCCAGTCCGTGTCGAAGATGCCGCAGTAGCCGATGCGCCGACACAGGTCGCGCATGGAGCGCTCGAGCTCTTCGTTGCTCTCGGTTCGGGCGTAAGCGGTCATGCCGGTGCGTGGGGGCCACGACCAGTACTTGCGGCCGGTGAAGACCCGGGCGACGTGCGACGAGGCCGTGCAGTAGCCGTGGACGAACCAGTCCTCCGCGTCGTCGTCGGGCAGGTACTCCTGCACGATGACGTCGGAGCCCTCGGGCCAACGGTCGAATGCAGCCCGCAGTCGTTCCACGTCCTCGGCTGTGCGCAGCACCGTGCTGCCTGCGACGACCGGACGGGCCAGCCGACTCCACGAATCGGCCTGCTTGACGACGACCGGGAGTGTCATGTTCGCCAGGGCCGCCTCCAGATCCTCGCCGGTCCTGACCGACGACGTGGCAGGCGTCGGCACGCCGTGGCGCTGGCAGATCTCGTAGAGCCCGCGTTTGCTGGCGAGCTGGCGGGGCAGCTCTGGGGGGACGGCGGAGAAGATCGCCCGACCGGCCAACGCAGCCGCTCCCTCGGCCACGAGCACAGCCGCCTCGTCGTCTGTGCAGACGAGCATCGGTCTGGCCGGCAGCCCGTCGACCACCTCGACGAGGCGGTCGAGCAGTGCCGACTGGTCCAGTTCCGCGCCGGACGAGAGCTTCACCTGGCCCGTGAGGAACCGACTGGTCGACGCGGGGGTGACCCCCTTCTCCGTCACGGCGTAGACGGGCACACCGGCACGGCCCAGTGTGCGGATCACCCCGACCGTGCCGTGATGGATCGGGTAACGACCGACCCGGACCAGAAGGACCGGCAGACCAGGGTCAAGATCGGGGGGCGCGGTCGGACGGCGGTCGCCGCGCGGCAGGTGACCAAGGAGGATGTCGAATGTGCGCCTCTTCCGAGCCCGCTTCGACTTGGCCGTCTTGACGGGCTTAACGGAAGTCATTGCGCTGCATCGGAATCCATTGCGGGGATCCGACGCAAAACGTGCAGCACTGGTGAGAGTAGGAACAGCGCCACACCGGATGCGGCAATTACCCAACCGAGACAGATCGCATTTAGACCCCACAACGCGCCGCCAACGGCCGATCCCGCGACTTCTACAGCAGTCCCGATGGCCATGACGCTCGCGGCGTGGGTCATGCGGTGCTGCGCTCGGCGGATGGACACGTAGTGGTCCTTGATGACGTAGGCGGGTCCCACCAGGATCAAGATACGCAGTGCCGTCGTTCCGTTGGCAGCATAAGCGGGACCGAAGAGACGCAACGCATACGGGGCGGCAATCTCCACGACCAGGATAATACCCCCGACGAGGACAAGGCCCAGGGGGAACGTGCGTCGCACGTTGCGGTGGAGGAGGCCGGGATCACCCGAGCGCTCAGCGAACAGAGAGAGGGCCAGCAGGTACGGGACGGCCAACAGGGCGGAGGAAAGCAGAAACGCGGCGGAGAAGTACGCGACGTCCGACGGCGAGACCAAGAGGGTTGCCATCAAGGGAATGAAGTAGGTGACCGAAACGACGGAGAGATTGAGGACGTGGTGCTGGAGCGAGAGTTTGCCCAACCGACGCACGAGCGCTTCACGGTGAATCAGCGCTCCTTCTCCTGCACGGCTGTGTTCCAGCCCGAGCATTGGCATACAGACGAAGAATGCGACCACAAGGGCCATTGCCCATGCGAAGACCAGACCGGTACTGGTGCGTGTGGAAGCAAGGACCAAGACGACAACAAATGCGAGCTTTAAGATAGAGCTCAGGCTGCCTCGCCAGAGTTGTGCCGCACCGCGGTGCAGTCCGACCGCGGCGCGGTCGAGAGTGGTCCCCGCCATGGTCGCCACCGACCCGACGACGAAGAGGGTTGCCGCAAAGGGATCTGCCCCGATTATTCGGAGGCTCTGCCCAAGCCAGGGGGAACGTGCGTCGCACGTTGCGGTGGAGGAGGCCGGGATCACCCGAGCGCTCAGCGAACAGAGAGAGGGCCA
>JBEKVE010000263.1:0-3141 GCA_049514335.1 Acidimicrobiales bacterium | reverse complement strand
GACAAGCTGCTCGTCAAGGACACCATCGCCGACATCACCTTGCAGCAGGTGCTCACCCGTCCCGACGAGTTCGACGTCATCGCCACCACCAACCTGAACGGCGACTACCTCTCGGACGCGCTGGCGGCGCAGGTGGGGGGGATCGGCATCGCCCCCGGCGGCAACATCAACTACGTGACCGGCCACGGCGTGTTCGAGGCCACCCACGGCACGGCTCCCAAGTACGCCGGGCTCGACAAGGTGAACCCGGGCTCGCTGATCCTGTCGGGCGTGCTCATGTTCGAGCACCTGGGATGGACCCAAGCGGCCACCGACATCGTGCGGGCGCTCGAGGCGACGATCGCCGACAAGATCGTCACCTACGACTTCGCCCGCCTCATGGAGGGCGCCACCGAGGTCAAGTGCTCGGAGTTCGCCGCTGCCATCGTGGACCGTCTCTGAGGGCCGGTAGCCTCGCGACCATGGAACGCGCCAAGACCCCCGTCAACGTCACCGTCACCGGCGCCGCCGGGCAGATCGGCTACTCGCTGCTCTTCCGCATCGCCTCGGGGCAGCTGCTCGGCCCCGACCAGCCGGTGGTGTTGCGCCTCCTCGAGATCGAGCCGGCCATGGGGGCGCTGACCGGCGTGGTGATGGAGCTCGACGACTGTGCCTTTCCGCTCCTGGCCGGCATCGAGCCCACCGCCGACACCAAGACCGCCTTCGACGGCACGTCCTGGGCGCTGCTCGTGGGGTCGATCCCGCGCAAGGCGGGCATGGAGAGAAACGACCTCCTCACCATCAACGGGGGCATCTTCGGCCCGCAGGGGGAGGCCATCGCCGCCCACGCCGCCGCCGACGTGCGCGTGCTCGTGGTCGGGAACCCCTGCAACACCAACTGCCTCATCGCCCGGGCCCACGCACCCGACGTCCCCGACGACCGGTGGTTCGCCATGACGCGCCTCGACCAGAACCGCGCCCAGAGCCTCCTCGCCCACAAGGCGGGTGTGCCCGTGGACGCCGTCACGGGCCTGGCGATCTGGGGCAACCACTCCTCCACCCAGTTCCCCGACTTCGAGAACGCCCGGGTCGCCGGCACCCCCGTGCCCGAGGTCATCGACGACGAGGCGTGGCTCCAGGGGGAGTTCATCGCCACCGTGCAGCAGCGCGGGGCCAAGATCATCGAGGCCCGCGGGGCGTCTTCGGCTGCATCGGCGGCCAACGCCGTGGTCGACTCCGTGAACAGCATCCGCAACGCCACACCGGCGGGGGACTGCGTGTCGTTGGCCGTGGTGTCGCACGGGGAGTACGGCGCGCCCGAGGGGCTCGTCTTCGGCTTCCCCGTCCGCTCCGACGGGACCTCGTGGCAGGTGGTGGAGGGGATCGGGCACAGCGACTTCGCCCGGGACCGCATCGCGCTCAGCACCGAGGAGCTCGAGTCCGAACGGGCCGCGGTGCGCGGCCTGCTCACGTAGCCCGGCTGCTCCCCGGCTCCGGGGGCCCTCCGGCGTGCACACCCATGGGGCACGCCCGCCCGTGGGGCGGGGTGCCCCTGGCGAAGGCTCAGACGACGGCGGCTTGGGGTACGTCGATGCCCATGCGCTGGAGGAAGGCCAGCTTCCGTGCCAGTGACTCGCGCCAGGCCGAGAGGTCGGCCTCGAAGTGGGTGCGGTCCCCCTCCTCGTAGGCGTGCTCCAACTCGTCGAACGCCGCGTCCTCAGCGTCGAGAAGCTCGCGGTAGCGACGAAGGGCCTGGTCGTCCAGCACACCGGGCACGGTCATGGAACCTCCCCTCATCGGCTCCCTGGTGGGGCCGTCCTCGCTTCGACACTACCCCCGCCGACGCTGAAACGTCTTGCCGAGGCACCCGGCGCGAGGTCGCCGACGGGCCGTCGGCGCCGCTGTGCGCGACGACCTGGGACGACGCGCTGGCGCGCCGTGCTCAGGCGTCGGTGCCGGGCGCGTCGGCGGCGGGGGGATCTGCCGGCGAGGCGGCCACAGGGGGATCGACAGACGCGGCCACCACCGCCGGTGCGTCGTGGGCGGCGCCACCCACGCCGACCGGTGCGCCCGATGCCAGCGGCCGGTCGGCGAGGGTCGGGGCGGCGTAGGCGGGTGCCGTCCGGGCGGCGTCTGCGGCGGAGCGCTTGGTGCGCCGCAGGATCTTGCGCCCCAGCCACGCCACCGGGTCGTAGGAGGCGTCGACCACGCGCTCTTTGAGGGGGATGATCCCGTTGTCGGTGATCTTGATGTGCTCGGGACACACCTCGGTGCAGCACTTGGTGATGTTGCACATGCCGAGCCCCATCTGCTGGCGCAGCAGCTCGCGGCGGTCCCCGGTGTCGAGCGGGTGCGACTCGAGCTCCATGTAGCGGATGAACATCCGGGGCCCGGCGAAATGCTCCTTGTTCTCCTCGTGGTCCCTGATGACGTGGCACACGTCCTGGCACATGAAACATTCGATGCACTTGCGGAACTCCTGGCCCCGTTCCACATCGACCTGCATCATGCGGAAGGTCCCGTCGGGCGCGTCCGGGGCCCGGGGGGCGAGCGGCGGGACCTGGCGGGCCATGGTGTAGTTGAACGAGACATCGGTCACGAGGTCTCTGATGATGGGGAAGGTGCGCATGGGGGCGACCACCACCGGCTCGCCCGGCGGCAGCTCGTCCATGCGCGTCATGCACATGAGGTGCGGACGTCCGTTGATCTCGGCCGAACAGGACCCGCACTTTCCCGCCTTGCAGTTCCAGCGGCAGGCCAGGTCAGGAGCCGGTCCGGCCTGGATGCGGTGCAGGACGTCGAGGACGACCTCTCCCTCCACCGAGGGCATGACGTAGTCGGTAAAGGCGCCACCCGAGCCGTCGCCCCGCCACACCGTCATCGTCACGTCGGCCATCAGTGGGTGTCCTCCTCGAACAGGGCCCGGAGCTCGGCCGGCATCTGGGGAATGGGTTCGGCGTCGAGCGTGAATGCACCGTCGGGCGTCACCCGCTGGACCAGGTTGACCTTCCCGAATTCGGGATCAGCCTGGGGGTAATCGTCCCGGGTGTGTCCGCCCCGGCTCTCGTGACGGACGATCGCCCCCTTGGTGACCAGCCGTGACACCGTCAGCATGGCCGGCAGATCGGTGGCCAGGTTCCATCCCGGGTTGTAGGTCCGGGG
>JBEKVE010000262.1:0-3146 GCA_049514335.1 Acidimicrobiales bacterium | reverse complement strand
ACGACGCCATCGCCCTGCTCCCCGCCGTGGACGTCGTCCTCGTGGTGGCCCAGTACTCGGTGACGCGCTCGGACGAGGCGCGTGAGGTGGGGGACATGCTCCGGCGCTTCCGGGCCCCGGTGCTCGGTGTCGCCTTCACCAACGTGCCCCGCAAGGAGCGCAGTCCCCAGGGCCGGGGAACCGAGCCCATGCCCCAGGGACCGCCGGCGAGCGTCGTCCTCGAGGACTACGACATCCCGCGCCCCGCCGAGTCGGCACCCACGGGCCGGCTCTGGCTCTGAGCGCGTCACGGCAGGACCGCGTCCCGCCGTCATGATCCACCCGTCCGTCCTTCTCGCCATCGGCGTCCACTCCAACGCGGAGGTGGCGCTGCCCCTGGCGGTCTTCCTGGCCCTCGTGTCGGTCCCCATTGCCCGGCGGGTGGCGGCCACCGAGCACGACCCGGGGCTGTACCGCGTGCTCATGGCGGCGGTCATCACCCACCTGCTGTTCAGCTCGATACAGATCTGGGTGGTCGACCACATCTACCACGGGGTCACCGACTACACCCGCTACATCAACCAGGGTGCGATCCTCGCCCGTCGCTTCGACACCTTCAACTTCTCCACGGCCGGCATCAACCCCCCGGTGCAGATCCTGGGCCAGGGGTCGGTGTCGATCGCGGCCGGGGTCGTCATGGCCATCGTGGGCGTGAACAAGCTGGCCCTGTTCTTCGTGTTCAGCTGGTTCGCCTTCCTGGCCACCCTGGGCTTCTACAAGGCGTTCACGGTCACCTTCCCCGAGGGCGACCGCAAGCGCTACGCCTGGATGGTCTTCTTCCTGCCGTCGCTGTTGTTCTGGACGGCGGGGCCGAGCAAAGAGACCATGATGTACCTGTCGATGGGCATGATGGCCCTCGGCGCGGCGCGCGTGCTCCAGCACAAGCGCGGTGGGGCGGTGCTGCTCGTGGTGGGCACCGTGGTCGGCATCTACGTGCGACCGCAGGAATTGCTGCTCTTCATGTGCGCCTTCGCCATCGCCGGGCTATTCCGGCGCAGAGCAGCGGACCGAAAGCTACGGGGGCTTCGGCGCATCGGCGTGATGCTGCTGCAGGGGGCGTTGCTCCTGGTGGCGGTGTCGCTGTCGCAGGAGCTGGGCAAGCACGCGCCCATCTTCAACCTGAACCAGCTGGCCCGGAACAACGTGGGCCAGGCGAGCAGCCTCAATTACCACCCCGGCCCGACCGGGTATCCGAAGGACGTCTACACCGTCATCTTCGACCCTATGCCATGGAGCGCGCACGGCAACACCCAGCGCCTAGCGGCCTTCGAGAACTTCGTGATCCTGGTGCTGATCCTGACATCGATGCGCAGGCTGCGGCGCCTGGTGAAAGCGGCCTTCGTGCGGCCCTACGTCATGATGTCGGTCATCTACTCCATCGCATTCCCCTACGCCTTCGCCGCTCTCAACAACCTCGGCCTGATCGACCGCGAGCGCGTGCTGCTCCTGCCGTTCCTGATCGTCCCCCTGGCCATCCCCGTGACCCCCAAGGGTGTCCCTCCCCAGTACCCGTGGGAGTACAGCGAGGGCAAACGCAAACGAAGAGCGCGCCAGGCGCGCTGGGGGGGTGCGCCCGCCCCGATCCGGTCCTAGCCCCGGCGCATCCGTGGCGTCGACCGGGTCCTGGTCCTCTCAGCCCGCGGTCGCCGTGTGCGTCCCGACCGGCCCCTGCGCGCCGCGCCAGGCCTCGAACATGAGGACGTCCCACAGCTCGTACTGCCGGTCGCGTCGCCCCGACAGGTGCTCGGCCCACAGGCGCGCCACCACGTCGGCGTCGAGCAGTCCGCCGGCCCGCAGGCGTGACGGGGCGAGGAGGTCCTCCGCCCACGGGCGCAGCGGCCCGCGCAACCACGACCCCAGGGGCACGCCGAAGCCGGCCTTGGGCCGTTCCACCAGCGCGGCGGGGACGTAACGGTGCAGCAGCCGCCGCACGATCCACTTGCCCGTGGCGCCCCGGACCTTCATGTGCGGGGGGAGACGCCAGGCGAGGGCGGCCACGTCGGGGTCGAGGAAGGGCATGCGGCCCTCGAGGCTGAAGGCCATGGTGGCCCGGTCGACCTTGGTGAGGATGTCGTCGGGCAGGAACGTCATGGTGTCGAGGTACATCATGCGCTCGACCGGGTCCGCCAGCGCCGGCCAGCCCTGCGGCGTGGTGAGGACGGTGGGGGGCTCGGTGGTGCCCGGGACGAGACGGGCGGGGTCCTCGGCGTGCGACGCCAGGGCCATGTAGGTCCGGTCCAGGTCGGCGGCGGGAAGGACGCGGGCGATCTTCGACATCTTGGTGCCGGGCATGCGCACACCGAGCGGTGGCACCACGCGGCCCGCGGCGGCGAAGGCGCGGTCCCACCACAACGGGGGGACGGCGTCGATGGCGGCGGCCGCCAGGCGGCGCGCCGGCGCGGGCACGGGCTCGATGCGGCGCCAGAAGCGCGACGCCCAGGCGTAGCGGTTGTAGCCGCCGAACAGCTCGTCGCCGCCGTCGCCTGACAGCGCCACCGTGACGTGGCGTCGGGTGAGGCGGGCCAGGATGGCGGTGGGGATCTGCGAGGAGTCGGCGAAGGGCTCGTCGTACATGGCGGGGAGCGCCGGGACGACCTCGAGCGCGTCGGCGGCGCTCACCGTCAGCTGGCGGTGCTCGGTGCCGAGGTGCGCGGCCACTGCCCGGGCCTCGGCCGCCTCGTCGTAGCCGGCGTCGTCGAAGGCGATGGTGAAGGTCTTCGTCGCCGCCCCCCCCGCCGCCTGCATGAGTGCCACCACGAGCGAGGAGTCGATGCCCCCCGACAGGAACGCGCCCAGGCCGACATCGGCGTGCATGCGCAGGCGCACCGCCTGTCCGAGCACTTCGTCGAGAGCGTCCGTGGCCTCGTCGGCTGATCCGGTGAAGCGGTCGGCGGTGCCCGCCGCCGCCAGGTCGCCGAAGGACCAGTAAGGCGCGGGCGCCGGCATCGTCCCCACCCCGTCACGGGCGCGCAGCGTGAGGGCGCACGCCGGCGGGAGCTTGGCCGTGCCCCCGAAGATGGCGTAGGGGGCGGGCACGCAGTTGTGCCGGAAGTACAGGGCGAGCACGTCGGGGTCGATGCCGGCGTCGAAGGCGGGGTGGGCCCGCA
>JBEKVE010000261.1:0-5914 GCA_049514335.1 Acidimicrobiales bacterium | reverse complement strand
AAGCCGGCGTCGCGTGACCGCATCTGGGCGGCGTGCCATGGCGTCCTGGCGCGCGCCCAGGAGGCGGGCGTGGCACGACGCGACATCGACGGCGAGGACCTCATGCAGCTGGTGTCGCCCATGTGCATGAACAGCACGCTCACCCCCGATCAGGGCCAGCGCCTGCTGACCATGGTGCTCGACGGCGTGCGGCCGCCGCGGGACTGAGCACCGACGCTCGCCGGCGCCCCGCTCCGGGCCCCCGGCAGGGGCGCAACCGGATCACCGTCACGCCGTCGGTGGCTCCCCCGACCTGAGCTGGTCGCGCAGGACGAACTTCTTCACCTTGCCCGACGGCGTGCGCGGCAGCTCCCCCACGAGATGCAATTCCTCCGGCCACTTCTGCCGGGCCAGGCCCGCGCCCTGGAGCTCGGTCCGCATGCCGGCCAGATCGAGCGGGGCCGAGCCCTCGACGAGGCGGATGAAGGCGCAGCCGTGCTCGCCCAGGCGCTCGTCGGGAGCGGCCACGACGGCGGCCTCGGCCACCCCGGGGATCCGCATCAGCACCTCCTCGATCTCCAGGGCGCTGATGTTCTCGCCCCCGCGGATGATGATGTCCTTCTTGCGGTCCACGATGGCGAGGAACCCGTCCTCGTCGAGCACACCGATGTCCCCGGTCGCGAACCACCCATCGGCGTCGAAGTTCGCCCCGGTGAGAGACGGGGCGGTGTAGCCCATGCAGCAGTCGGGGCCCCGGCTCAGGATCTCGCCCCGCTCCCCCGTCGGCACGGCACGGCCGTCCTCGTCCACGAGGCGCACCTCCACCCCGAGCAGCGGCCGGCCGTCGGTGTAGTGGCGCTTTGCCTCCGGCTCGTCGTGGCGGCTCCCGGTGGTGGAGGGGTGCTCGGTCGATCCGTAGGACCGGATGGCGGAGATCCCGAGCGACGCCATTCGCTCGGTCACCGCGGCCGGCACCGGAGACCCCCCGAGGCCGATCCGGCTCATCAAGGCCAGGTGGGCCGGCGTGCAGTCGGGGTGATCCAGCAGGCTGGTGAGGAAGTAGGTGGCACCACTGCCCGAGGCCAGGTGGTCCTCGAGCATGGCGGCCAGCACCTCGGCCGGGTTCCACACGTCGATGAGGTTGATGGGCTCGCCCTTCCACAGCGGGAGCATGAGCCCGCTCAACATGCCGATGGCGTGTCCCACGGGCGCACCCACGAGCAACGGCGGGTTGCCGGCCTGCATGGCACCCAGCTGCCTGACCTCGAAGCCGATGGTGCGGTGCGAGTGCACGACACCCTTGGGGTCCGCGGTCGTGCCCGAGGTGTAGGCCACGAGACCGGGCATGGAGGGATCCACCACCGCCGGCGCGCCGACAGGGGCGGCGTCGAGCATGTCGTCGAACGCCGCCGCCCAGGGCGGGACGGGCGAGTCGCCCACCACCGCCACGGTCTCCAGCTCGGGGAGACCCCCTCGTATCCCCTCGAGGGTGGCGAGGTAGTCCTGGTGCCCGAAGCGGTCGGCGGTGACGAGGGCCCGGACCCCTGTGCGCCGCAGGATGTAGGAGACCTCCTTGGGCCCGTAGAAGTGGACGATGGGCGTCACCACCGCGCCGAGCAGAGCGGCGGCCCAGAAGCTCACGGCGGCCTCGACCCAGTTCGGTATCTGGAAGGCCACGACGTCACCGGCGCCGATGCCCCTGGCCTGCAGGGCCCCCGCCAGTCGCCGGGCGGCGTCGAAGACGTCGGCGTAGGTCCCCGTCCACGGCCGGACCGCCGAGCGCATCTTGACCGTGAGCCCGGGGTGGCGAGCGACGGCGCCGGCGATCACCTGGCCCACGGTGTCGTCGCGCCAGAATCCGGCCTCGACGTAGTGACGGGCGAGCGCGGGCGGGAGGGACCGCAGTCCCCAGTCGCTCTTCGATTCGCCCTCCGTCATCGTCGCCGCAGCGCGGTGGAGGGGTCGCCGCTCGGCACGCCGGGGGCGGAGGTGGCGGTGATCGTCAGCGGGGTCAGCCCGGCTCTGTGCCCACCACCGACACGAACGAGACCATCTCGCCGGGGTAGCCGCCGAGGTTGTGCACCACGGCGAGCTTGCGGTCGTTGGCGATGCGCCGGTTCTCGGGTGCCTCGCCGCGCAGCTGCAGGAAGCACTCGTAGTGCATGCGCAGGCCCGACGCCCCGACGGGGTGCCCGAAGCTCTTCAGGCCGCCGTCGGTGTTGACGGGCAGGCTGCCGTCGAGAGCGAACGTCCCGGCCAGGACCTCCTTCCACGCCGTCCCCCGCTCGGCGAACCGGAGGTCCTCCATGAGCACGAGCTCGGTGGGCGTGAAGCAGTCGTGGACCTCGGCCATGGCCACCTGGCTGCGCGGGTCGTCCACGCCGGCCTGCTGGTAGGCGTCCTCGGCCGCCGCCACCACCTCGGGGAAGGTGGTGAAGTCGTAGCTCGGGTCGACGAGGCCCGATCCGTCGCCGGCCACGACCGACATCCCCTTGATGAACACCGGCTTGTCGGTGTAGCGGTGTGCGTCCTCGGCCCGGACCACGATGGCCGCGGCGGCACCGTCGGCCACCCCGGCGCAGTCGAACACCGACAGCTCCCCGGCCACGGCCGCCATCTTGCAGATGTCCTCGGCCGAGGTCTCCTTGCGGAACTGCGCCCGCGGGTTGCGGGCCCCGTTGTAGTGGTTCTTCTCGGCGATCTTGGCCACGGCCATGCGCAGCTCGGAACGGTCGACGCCGTACTTGTTGTTGGCGTTGGTGCCGGCGAAGCCGGTGTCCTTGAACTTGTCGCAGCCGATGGCCATGGCGATGTCATAGGCACCGCTGGCCACGGCGTACGCCGCCTGGCGCAGCGCTTCGGACCCGGTGGCGCAGTAGTTCTCCACCCGCGTGACGGGCTTGCCCTGGAGCTTGAGCGCCGAGGCGAGCACGATCCCCGAGCTGCCCGACACGGCCATCCCCATCCAGTAGGCGTCGATGTCCTGCTTCGTCACGCCGACCGCGGCGAGCACCTCGTCGGCGGCGTCGATGAGCAGGTCGTCGCGACTGCGGTTGAAGTGCTCCCGGAACGGGGTGCACGACATGCCGACAATGGCGACGCGGTCCTTGATGCCATGCGAGCTCACGGCGTCTCCTTCGCTTCCAACGCTCCGATGGGACGGGCCTTCCAGAAGTAGTTGTGGATCTCATCGGCGCTGAACAGGCGGCGCAGCGTCATCTCCACCCTGGTGCCCACGGCGATGTCGTCGACATCACAGTCCGTCAGCTGGCACGGGAACCGGCCGCCGCCGTCGAAGTCGAGAACGGCGAAGATGACCGGCGGGCTCTCAGAGTAGATGAGGCGGTCCACCGTGTAGGTGGTCACCGTCGCCAGCGACTCGGCCTCGGGCACCTGCTCCATGTCGTCGGTGGTGCCGCCGTAGATGCCGACCCGCTGCGGGGGCAGGTGGACGATGCCGGTGTGCCGGTCGCGCGAGCCCACGAACCCGAACTTCCAGTCGGTGGAGCGGGCTGCTGCCGACGACGAGGGCCGGTTGGGGGTGGGCCGGTTGGGCGGCTCGACGTCGACGATGTTGCGCCACGTCAGGAACTTGCCGTACGGGACGAGGGCGCTGCGGGCGATCTGGTCGGCGACCGACTTGGCCGGCGTGAACGACGCCAGGGCGTCGGTGGTCCGGAAGAGCAGGACGTCGACGCCGTCGGCCAGTACCACCACGGCGACCGTCGCCCCCGGTGCGGCCTGGTCGAGCACATTGGCCAGCACCACGCCGAAGTGCGCGGCGCCGGTGTTGCCCACGACGGAGTCGAGGTTGTCGGCCACCGCCTTGGCTCCGAGCCGGCCGGCTGTGGCCCGCACGGCCCGGGCGTGGTTGCCGGTGACCACGGCGACGTCCACGTCACCGGGGTTGAGCTCGCACGACTTGAGCGCCGCGTTCCAGGCCCGCTCGGCCATGGGCACGTACACCGTCTCGCCGAACCGGTCCTCCCAGCGTCGCGGTCGCGGCGAGCCCGGGGTGCGCCAGCGGTCCACGAACTCCTCGGTCTCCGACGCCCCTCCGAGGTACTCGGCGATCACGGGGCCGTCGCCGTCGTCCCCCACGAGCACGGCGGCGGCACCGTCGCCGCCCTCGGTCTCATCGGCGCTCAGGGGCAGGCCCCCGCGCATGCCGGCCACGGCGAGGAGCACCTCGTCGGTGCTGCGCACGGCGGCCAGGAAGGCCCCGACCCCCGAGCGCACGGCGCCGTTCAGGTCCATGACCGGTACGCCGGCATCGAGCCGGAGCGCGGCGTGCAGGGCGGTGGCGTTGGTCTTCTCGGCGTAGGCGGGCTCGGCGGTGGCGAACCACAGGGCGTCGGGGGACGCCCCGCCGATGGACCGCAGCGCCAGGCGGGCGGCCTCGAAGCCCATGGTGGTGGTGTCCTCGTCGAAGGAGGCCACGCTCCTTTGGCCGCGGCCGGTGGCCCCCCCGAACACGGCGGCGATGTCCTTGCGCTCGAGCCGGCGGTAGGGGATGTGGGCGGCGTAGCTCCGGATCCCTCTCATCGCGCTGAAGCGTGGCTGCGTCGGGGACCGTGCCGCACCTTCCACCTCCGTGAGTGTTCGTATCGCCGCTTGGCGGCGCCCAGCCTAGCAACGGGGGCCGCAGCCCCCAACCTCGACGGACGCCGGGTCGGGCCCCTGATCGTCTCACCGTTCCTTGTCGGTGGCCGACCCCACGTGCACCGACATGCCCCCGTCGATGGGGATCATCTGGCCCGTGATGTAGCGCGCCTCGTCCGACGCCAGGAACACCACCAGGTTGGCCACGTCGTCGGGCTCGCCCACGAAGGGTGTCAGCGTGGCTCGGCTCAGGCCCGCCAGCATGCGGTCGGTCAGATGGGCGCGCACGGCGTCGGTGATGATGAGCCCGGGGACGATGGTGTTGACCCTGACCCCCTGCTTTCCGTACGAGGTGGCCACGTACATGGTGAGGGTGTTCACACCGGCCTTCGACACCCCGTAGGCGGTGCGGGTGCTGTCGCCTTTGAGCGACGCCCCCGAGGACATGTTGATGATGGAGCCGCCTCCGGTGCGGACCATCTCCGGCACGGCGTGCTTGCACGAGAGCATCTGGCTGCGCAGGTTGACGGCCATGGTCCGCTCCCACACCTCGAGGTCGAGATCGGCGACCTGCGTGTCGCGGTGCAGGAACTCGGAGTCCGTGAGTGCTGCGTTGTTGTGGAGGATGTCGAGGCGGCCGTACCGGTCCACTACCGTCTTCACCGCCGAGACGACCTCGGCCTCCTCGGAGAGATCGGCGACCACGCTGCACGCCGAGCCGCCGGATGCGGCGATGGCCTGCGCCACCTCCTGCGCCCGGGGCCCGTCGATGTCGACGACGGCGACGGCGGCGCCCTGGCGTGCCAAGGCGTGGCTCGTGGCGGCGCCGATCCCTCCGCCACCCCCCGTGACGATGGCGACCTTGTCGTCCAAACGGCCCACGCCCAGTCCACCCCCGTCTGTCGGCTCCGACATCGCCCGCCCGACGCGCGCGCCGGGGCAACGTTACCGGGCACGCCCCGCGCCCCGCCTCGTGCGCCCCGGCATCGGACCGGCACGCGTCAGGGTCGGGCGGTACGATGACCGCCGGTGACGGCGATCGCACGTGGATGGCGCCGGAGCGTCAAGGTGCGCTCCCTCGTGCTGGTGGCCCTGTCCATGGCGATGGCGGCAACCATGGTGGTCCTGCCGTCCGTGCCGAGCGCCAGCGCGGGGACCTGGTGGTCCCCTCCCCCCACGGTGAACCAGCCCTGGCAGTGGGAGCTCAGCAACCCGTTGAACCTCGGCAACGCCAAGGAGTTGGGGACCGACGACAAGCTCCCCGACGGCGCCGCTGCCCCGGCGCCGGTCATCTACGACATCGACGCCATCATCAACCCCGCCTCCACCGTGG
>JBEKVE010000260.1:0-3191 GCA_049514335.1 Acidimicrobiales bacterium | reverse complement strand
CGGCTCGTCGCGCCAGGGTGTCGGCCAGCACCTCGTAGCCGGCGTTCGAATAGATGCGGCGCCGCCCCGGAGCGGTGAGGGGCACCAGGGCGTCGGGCCCGAGGCCCGAGGCGTGGGCCAGCAGGTGGCGCACCGTCGACCCCTCGGGGCCGGCCGGGTCGTCGAGCCCGAGCACGCCTTCCTCCGTGGCCACCAGGACCGACAGCGCCACGAGGAGCTTGGTCACCGAGGCCCAGGCGAAGTGCCGGTCGAGGTCCCCGACCGCCGCCACCACCGAGCTGCCCGTGCCGTGGCGTCGGCGCACCCCGGCGGCGGCCTCGCCCACGGGCCAGCGCCGCACCCCGTCGAGGGGGCCCGGGCCCGGACCGGCGCTCAGACCGGGGCCGAGGCCCACTCGGTGGTCTCGGACCGCAGGCGCGCGTAGTCCACCTTGCCGGCGGGGGAGCGGCCGATGGTGTCGACGAAGCGCACGCGCTTGGGCGACTTGTAGGCGGCCAGGGGGCCGCGTACGTGCTCGACCAGCTCCTCCTCTGTGACCGCGGCCCCCGGGACACGCTCGACCACGGCCGCCACCACCTCGCCGAAGCGCTCGTCGGGAATGCCCACCGCCACGGCGTCGCGCACCGCCGGATGGCGCTTCAGGACCTCTTCGACCTCTTCGGGGAAGACCTTCTCCCCGCCCGTGTTGATCACCACCGATCCACGGCCGAGGAGGTGGATGGCGCCGTCGGCGTCGACGGTGGCGAAGTCCCCGGGTATCGAGTAGCGGACGCCGCCGACCTCCTTGAAGGTCCCCGCCGTCTTGTCGGCGTCCTTGTAGTACCCGACGGGGTTGCGGCCGGCCAGGGCGAGCACCCCCACCGCGCCCGATCCCGGTGTGACGTCGCGCAGGGACTCGGGGTCGAGGACGCGCACGTCGGGGCTGAGGGTGAAGCGGGCGGTGTGCTCGGTGGCGGTGCCGCTCGACACCGAGGCGCCGATCCCGATGGCCTCCGACGACGAGAAGGCGTCGATGAGCAGGAGCGAGGGGAACATCGCCAGCAGGGCGCGCTTGGACTCCTCGCTCCACATGACCCCCGAGGACACCACGGCCACGAGCGTCGACAGCTGCCAGCGCCCCGGATGCTCGCCCAGTGCAGCCAGGATGGGCTTGGCGAAGGCGTCGCCCACGATGGCCACGGTGTTGACGCCGTCTCGGTCGACGGTGTCGAGCAGCTCCACGGGGTCGAAGCGGCGCTCGGTGAGCAGCACCACGCCCCCGCCCACCGACAGGGCGGCCATGGAGGTGAAGGCCCCCGTGCCGTGCATGAGGGGGCAGGCCGGCAGGTGCAGGGGGCCCGGCCCCGGCCCGTTCACGAGGGCCCGCACGCCGTCGAGGCCGCCGTCCTCGGGCACGCGCAGGATGTTGCCGGCGTTGATCCGGCAGAACAGGTCGTCCTGGCGCCACATGACGCCCTTGGGCATGCCCGTCGTGCCCCCGGTGTAGAGGAGGTACAGATCGTCGCCCGAGCGCCCCCAGGGGGCGACGACGCGTTCGGCGCCGGCGGCGGCGGCGTCCTCGTAGGGCGTCGCCCACTCGGGACAGGGACCGGACCCGTCGTCGACCCACAGCCACGCCCGCACGCCGGGCAGGCGGGGGCGGAGCCCCGCCACGCGGGGGGCGAACGTCCCGTGGAAGATCACCGCCGCGGCGTCGGCGTTGTCCCACAGGTAGGCGAGCTCGTCGTCGGTGTAGCGGTAGTTGGTGTTCACCGGGACCAGTCCCGCCTTCAAGATGCCGAAGGTCGACTCCAGGTACTCGGGACAGTTGTAGAGGTAGTGCGCCACCGTGTCCTGGTGGCCGAGGCCCCGGTCGAGCAAGGTGCGGGCCACGCCGTTGGCCCGGCGCTCGGTGTCGCGCCAGCTCGTGCGGCGCTCCCCGAACACCGACGCCGGCCTGTCGGGCACGGTGTCGGCGACGACCTCCCACACGTCGGCGAAGTTCCAGTCGGTCACCTCGGCAGCCTACGCTGCAGGCCGTGGACCTCGCCCTGCCGGGAGACGACCATCCGGCACGCGTCGCCTTCCGCTCCTGGTTGGCCGAGCACCCAGGTCCCACACCCCGGCAGCTCGCCGCGGCCGGCTACGTCGCCCCCCACTGGCCCCGGCCCTGGGGTCTCGACGCCGATCCGGTGGCCCAGCTCGTCATCGACGACGACATGCGACGCGCCGGAGTGCGCCGGCCCTCCAACCAGATCGGCATCGGGTGGGCGGGGCCGACGCTCGTGCACGCCGGCACCGACGCCCAGAAGGAGCGCTACCTCCTGCCCCTGCTCTCGGGTGAGGAGATCTGGTGCCAGCTGTTCTCCGAGCCGGGGGCGGGCTCGGACCTGGCCGGGCTGTCGACACGCGCCGTGCGCGACGGCGACGAATGGGTGGTGAGCGGGCAGAAGGTGTGGACGAGCTTCGCCCACGTGGCCGCGCTCGGCATCCTGCTGGCCCGAACCGATCTGACCGCTCCCAAGCACCGCGGCATCTCGTACTTCGTGTGCCCCATGGACGCTCCCGGCGTCACCATCAGGCCCATCGTCGACATGACCGGCGAGCACGCCTTCAACGAGGTGTTCCTCGACGAGGTGCGCCTGCCGGCAGACCACCTCGTGGGTGCGGTCAACGGCGGATGGGCGCTCGCCAAGGTGACGCTCGGCAACGAGCGGGTGTCGCTGTCGGGGGAGGGCGCGCTGTGGGGGCAGGGGCCCACCGCCGGCGACCTGGTGGACGTGGTGCGACGAGCGGGGGGCGTGCGCGACGCGTCGCTGCGCCAGGAGTTGGCCCGCGTGTGGAGCGAGGGCGAGGTGCTGCGCCTCATCCGCCTGCGCACCGTCAGCGCGGCGGTGGCGGGGCGCGAGCCGGGCCCCGAGGCCTCGGTGCGCAAGGCACTCGCCGACGACCACGGCCAGCGCGTCATGGAGCTGGCCACGCGCCTCGCCGGCACCCACGGCCTCCTGGCCGAGGTGGGACCGGCCGAGGGCCTGGCGGCGTCGTCCGGTGCGACGACGACGGCGTCGGGAGGGCTGTGGCCGGCGTCGGTGTGGGCCAAGGGCTACCTCTTCTCGCGCGCCCTCACCATCGGCGGCGGCACCGCCGAGGTGCAGCGCAACATCATCGCCGAGCGCGTGCTCGGCCTTCCCCACGACGTCGACGTGGAGGAG
>JBEKVE010000259.1:0-3212 GCA_049514335.1 Acidimicrobiales bacterium | reverse complement strand
TGGCGCCCCCACCCGGGCGAGGGCCGCCCAGGCAGTCGGTCACACTATCCAATATTGCGTGGGCCACCTGGAGCTTCGAGGTGAGCGCCACCTCGCGCCGGCTGGCGCCGGGGCCCACGATCGTCACGGCGTTGGTGTCGTGGTCGAACCCCACACCCCTCGCCGACACGTCGTTCGCCACCACCAGGTCGAGGTTCTTGCCCTCGAGCTTGGCGGCGGCACGACGGGCCATGTCGTGGGTCTCGGCCGCGAACCCCACCAGCACCTGGCCCTCCGACCGCCGCCGTCCCAGCTCCGCCAGGATGTCGGGGGTGGGCTCGAGCACCAGCTCGGGCAGGCCGTCGGCCTTGGCCAGCTTTCGCTCGGCGGCGGCCTTGGGCCGGAAGTCGGCCACGGCGGCGGCCATGACCACGACATCGGCGTGCGGCGCGTGCTCGAGCACGGCCGCCTCCATCTGGGCGGCGGTCTCGACGGGGACCACCGTCACGCCCGCCGGTGCCCGCCCGGGCACGGTGGTGACGAGGACGACCGTGGCACCGCGCGCCGCCGCCGCCTGCGCCACGGCGTGACCCTGCTTCCCCGACGACCGGTTGGAGATGAATCGCACCGGGTCGATGGGCTCGCGCGTCCCCCCTGCGGTGACGAGGACGCGCCGACCCGCCAGGTCGCCCGGACCGTGCGACCCACCCCCGCTGTGACCGGTGGCGAGAACCGCCTCCAGGGCATCGACGATGTCCGCCGGCTCGGCCAGGCGCCCGGCACCGCTGTCGCCTCCGGCCAGCCGGCCCACACCGGGATCGACCACGTGCACGCCGCGGCGGCGCAACGTGGCCAGGTTTTCCTGCACGGCGGGGTGCTCCCACATCTCGGTGTGCATGGCCGGACACACCACCACCGGGGCACGGGTGGCGAGCACCGTGGCGGTGAGCAACCCGTCGGCGATGCCCGCCGCGTAGCAACCGATGAAGCGCGCTGTCGCCGGTGCCACGAGAACGACATCGGCGCGTTGACCGAGGTGCGTGTGGGGGATCGGATCGGCCTCGCCCCACAAGGCGCGCTGCACGGGCTCGGAGGCGAGGGCCGAGAACGTGACCTCGCCCACGAAGCGCGTGGCATCGTCGGTGAGGACGGGAACGACGTGCGCGCCGGCGTCGACGAGACGGCGGCACACCTCGACGGCCTTGTATGCGGCGATGCCACCGGTGACACCGAGGACGACGGTCCGCCCCGCTACGTTCGACGTCATCGTGCTCCGGCCTCGCAGGCGGAGGATGGGCGGCGGAGCCGCCCGCTACGCGCCGGGCTCGGGCGCGTCGGCGACGGCCTCGTCGCTCTGGGCGTCAGCCACGGTGTCCGCACCGGCCTTCGCCTCCTCGACCACCTCGGCCAGCACCGCCTCCGTGGCGACCTCGGCCAGCACCGCCTCGGCCAGCACCGCCTCGGCCAGCACGGCCTCGGCCAGCACGGCCTCGGCCAGCACCGCCTCGGCGGCGCCCTCGGCCCCCTCCTCGCCCTCGAACCCGTCCTCGCCCGGCTCGGGCCGGTGGTAGGTCGCCTTGCCGGCGGCGATCTCCTCGAAGGAGATGGTGAGCGGCTTGCCCGACACCGACGTCACCTGGGGGGGCACCACGATGCCGATCCCCTCCCCGAGGGAGTTGTAATAGGAGTTGATCTGCCGGGCCCGCTTGGCCGACAGGGCGACGAGCGTGAACTTCGAGTCGACCTTGTCGAGGAGCGCCTCGACGGGTGGGTCCATGAGCGTGCTGCGGCGCTGGGCCATTCAGGCTCCTCCAGGGGGGCCGGTCACCGACGCCGGCGGAAGATTGCGGTGATCTTCCAGTATACCGGCCACTTCCGACACAGCCCGGTCCACCTCGTCGTTCACCACCACGAAAGGGGTCAGCTCCCGGCCCAGGCGCAGCTCCTCAGCCCCTTTGGCCAGCCGCCGGTCGATCTCGGCGGCGTCGTCGCCCCGGTGGCGCAGGCGCTGCGCCTGGACCTCGGCCGAGGGCGGGACGAGGAGGACGAGCAGTGCATCGGGGTGGGCCGCCATCACCTGCCGGGCGCCCTGGAGGTCGATCTCGAGGACGAGATCCTTGCCGGGCGGGACGACGGGAACGGGCGTGCCGTACTGGTGGCCGAGGAACTCCGCCCATTCGAGGAAGCCGCCCCGGTCGCGCTCGGCCTCGAAGCGGGCGTTGTCCACGAAGGTGTAGGAATCGCTCGACTCACCGGGCCGGCGCGGCCGAGTCGTCCAGGACCGGCTGAGCCACAGTCGCGGGTCGCGCTCGACCAGGCGGGCTGCGACGGTGCCCTTCCCCGCCCCGCCGGGGCCGGAGATGACGAGGATCAGGACTTTGCGGTGTGAGACAGCAGAGCGTCGCGCTGGTTGGCGCCGAGCCCTTGCAGACGACGGCTCTCACTGATGCCGACCGTCTCCATGAGTCGCCGGGCCTTGACCTTGCCCAGACCGGGGAGGGACTCCAGGACCGACAGCACCTTCATCTTGCCGACGGTCTCGTCCTGCTCGGCGCGCTTGAGGAGCTCGGACAGGGAGATGGACCCCATCTTGAGCTTCTCTTTGACCTCGGCCCGCTCACGGCGGACCTTGGCGGCCTTGTCCAGCGCCGCCTGGCGCTGCTCCGGGGTGAGTGCGGGGGGTTGGGGCATGACGGCCACCATAGCGCCCTCTTGGGCGGGGGTCATCCGCGAGGAGGGGCAGCTGCGGCGGCCACTTCTGCGGCCACGGCGGCCGCCGAGCGCTCGGGGTCCGGGGCCGCCGTGACGCCCCGACCGACCACGAGGATGTCCGCCCCGGCGGCGATCGCACCGCCCGGGGTGGCGATCCGGCCCTGGTCGTCACCGGGCGCGCCCGAGGGGCGGATACCGGGCACGACGCTGAGGAGGCCGGGGGCGGCACGCCGCACCACCGCCAGGTCGGCAGCGGCGCACACGCGCCCCCCGCAGCCCGCCTCGGCAGCGGCGGCGGCACGCGCCATGAGCACCTCGGGCGCGGCGTCCGGGTCGCTCGTGAGCACGGTGACACCGAGGACGCACGGGGCCGCCGTACCCGCCGCCGCAGCGCCCTCGGCCAGACCGTTCACCGCCGCCCGCATCATGGCGTCACCGCCCTGGGTGGGCACGGTCGTGAACGACGCCCCCAGCACCCCGATCACACGGGCGGCACGTGCCACGGTCGTGGGGATGTCGTG
>JBEKVE010000258.1:0-3293 GCA_049514335.1 Acidimicrobiales bacterium | reverse complement strand
ATACGGAGGCTCGCCCCCCGCCACATCGTCACGATTGAGGAAATCAGCCTCGGACGCAGTCCCTGCTAGTCACGGATGCCAGGGGTTGTTACTGTCGGGTAGCGACATGGTGACCTTGCGTGAGGAGGCGGAGCCCGCTACCTCGTCCGGCGCCGTAAGCTTGCCCGTGGTGTCGGGGGGAGCACGAGGCAGTCGGATCGTGAAGCGCGTGGCTGCGATGTTCGTGGCCACCGGCCTCTTGCTGCTGTCGTTCGTGGCCTACCAGCTGTGGGGCACGGCCCTGTACGAGCACAGCGCCCAGAACCACCTCCGTCACGAGCTCCAGGGCAAGCTGCCCACCCCCCCGATCTCCATCCCCGCCTCGACCATCCCGGGTTCACCCACGACGACCCCGCCCGCCGAGGTCGTCAGTCACGTGGCCCCGCCCACAGCCGATCCCAACGTGGGTGCGCCGCTCGGCCTCATCTCCATCCCCCGCCTGGGGATGAGCAACACCGTCATCGTCGAGGGCACGGGGGAGAACCAGCTCCAGCAAGGCCCGGGGCACTACGTCGGCACGCCGCTGCCCGGTGAGGCGGGCAACGTGGGCATCGCCGGGCACCGCACCACCTACGGCGCCCCCTTCTACGACTTGAACGAGCTCCAGCCCGGCGACCAGATCACCATCCAGACCGCACAGGGCCTCTTCGACTACCAGGTGGCGACTTCGCACGTGGTGTCGCCGGCCGACACCGCCGTCCTGGAGGCCTCGACCGTGCCCGAGCTCACCCTGACGACGTGCAACCCCCGCTACAGCGCCGCCACCAGATTGGTGGTCGTGGCCACCCTCAAGACCGCCATCACGCCGGCGAGCTTCGTGGGAACCTCGTCCACGAGCACGTCCACCACCACCGTGACCACCCCGGCCCACGTGGCCCTGCCGACCACCCTGGCGGGCGGGGACGAGGGCCTCGGCGGGGTGACCACGAGCGGGCAGGTGCGCGACGCGGTGATCTGGGGAGCGCTCACCCTGCTGGCCGCCGCCCTGGGCGTGGTGGCCTGGCGCCGGGGTCGACGGCCGTGGTCGTGGGTGGCGTTCGGCATGGGGGTGCCGCTCGTGCTCGGTGCGCTGCTCATGTGCTTCCAACACGTAAGCCTGGCGCTGCCCCAGAGCTTCTGAGCCGGTCCGCCGGCCTGCGGAGTTGGCCGGGAAAAATCATCATATTTTGCTCAAGTGGTCCCTTTTCGTTGGCCAACGACCTCACAACGAAGTATCTTGAGCGAGAAGGGCCACGCTCCGTGGTGTGGCCCAGGGGGAGCGGGGGGCGCCGAGGTGGACAATTGACGGCGTTCGTGGAACGCATCGGGGATGGGGGCCTCGGACGGCCCGTCGCATCCGGGGACCCGGCGGCGCGTGACACCACGCCGTGGCCCCGACACAACCGCCGCGCCACGGACCGGGGCCAGGGTGCGCTCCACGGCGCAGGCACGGCCCTCATGGACGAGCGGCGGGCGGTCTCCGCCTCGTCGGGCTACAGCGTGATCGCCTGCGTCGACGTGCAGTCGTCGGTCCACGCCGAGGGCCAGCCCCGCCGGGACGACGTGCTGTGGCGAATGGCGCTGCGGCGCATGGAACGGGCCATCCGCCCCGACGATCAGGTGTGCATGCTGGCCGGGCCGCGTGTGGCGGTGGTGCTCGGAAACGGCGCCGAGCGCGTCACCCCGAGCTCGCTCGGGACGAGGTTGGCCCGAGCCGTGGGCGACCATCTGGCGGTGGGCTCGACCGCCCTCGACCTGCGCGTGGCCATCGGCATCGGCGCCGGGACGTCCGACGTGGAACCGAGCGCCCTGGCGGCGGCGGCCATGGCGTCGATCCGCATCGGACGCGGTCCGCGCGCCGTGCAGGGCCGCGCCACGCCGTCGGCGTTCGTGGCGGTCACCCATGTCCCTGACCACCAGGCCCTGGCCGACCTGCACCCGTCGGACACCGACACCGAGGCGGCCGAGACGTGCCGGCGTCGCTCGGTACGGCAACCGAGGCGCCTCGATCGACGCGTCCTCGTCCCCCTGCGCGACGAGACCGGCGGCGGCGTCACGCCCAGCGCGCCCAACGGCTGGAGCGTCCTGTCGGCGGGCGACGCCCCCACCTTGCTCTCCGGCCCGGCCCTGCGCGTCCTTCTGGTGGACCCCGAGGCCGATCCCGACCACAGCCCGCACCCCGTGCTCGAAGCGGTGGCGGCCGCGGCCCGACGTTCGGGGGCGCGCCCGGCGCTCTCCCCCGCCACCGACGTCGACGCCATGCTGCTCGACCTCTACCTCACCAAGCCCGACGTGGTGCTGGTCGTGCTGCAGCCCGAGGCGTCGCGGCGGGGCCCGGGGGCCGACGCCGGCTGGGGCTGGGACCGCCCCGGTCGCCTGACGCGGGCGCTGCGCGAGGCGGGGACGCCGGTTATCGCCTTGAGCGTCGGTGCCAGTGCCGCCGCGCTGGCGGTGTGCGTGGAGCAGGGGGCCATCGGCCTGTTGCACCCCGAGCTGCTGGCCCAGGAGCTCGTCCGCCAGTCCTCGCGCCGACCCGCCGCCAACGGCGCCGGCTCGGCCAACGGTGACGAGTCGAGGGGCCCGGGGCAGCTCCCGGCCCCCTACGACGCGCTCGTGCACCTCACGCCGAGCGAGCGCCGGGTGCTGTTCCACATGATGGAGGGACGCTCCGCCGCCGAGATCGCCACCACGCTGGTGGTGTCGTTGACCACCGTCCGCTCACACATCCGCTCCATCCTGCGCAAGCTGAACGTCAACTCCCAGCTGGCCGCCGTGGCGCTCGCCTTCGGCACGCTGCCCGACCAGGCCATGGCCGAATGAAACGGGCCTCGGGTACAGACGGATGCAGGGCTCGTTGGCTAGAGTCCCCCGGATGACACCGATGAAATGGATCTCGGCCGTGCTGGGCGTGGTGGGGCTCGTAGCGCTGGTCATCGCCATCATCTACTTCGCCGTGCCTGCCCACTCCCTGCCCTCGTTCCTGGGCACCCTCCACATCCGCACCCAGGCGCACCGCAAGCGCCGGGGGGAGGCGGCCATCGCCGCCGCCGTCGTGCTGTGGGTCGTGGCCGGGATCGTCTTCGCCGTCGACCGCCGCTCGTCGGCTCCCGGCACAGGCACCTCCGCCTCCGACGCGGCCTCTTCGACGCCGGCGGCCGGCTGAGGACGCCGGCTGCGGGCACCTGACCGGGGAGGTCGGCGGACCGGGGCCGGCCGTGCCGCCTGACGGGGCACCAGACCGACCCTGTCGCAACACGGTGCCCATCCCATAGACT
>JBEKVE010000257.1:0-3304 GCA_049514335.1 Acidimicrobiales bacterium | reverse complement strand
TCGGCGCTCGACGCCATGGCCAGCTACAACGCCGTGGACAGGGCCTCGCTCTACCTCGTCCATCCCGCCCGGCTGGCCGGGCACCCCGCCGGTCCGGCCGGCGAGTACCGGTCCTACGGCCTGTCCTTCACCCGGGAGCTGCTGGAGCGGGCCGGGCCCTTCGACGCCACCCTCCGCTCCTATGAGGACACCGCCATTGCCGAACGGGTACGCCACCTGGGGGTCGAGCCCTGGTTCGACCCCCGTGTGTGCATCGAGCACGACGGGCCCGGCACCGTGCGCCACCTGGTGCGCGACCAGTTCTCCCGGGGTCGGCGTGAGTCGTGGGCCGAGCTGCTGCGCCTGCCGTCCGGACGCCACCGGCACCGCTGGGAGGTGGCGCCTGGCACCCGCACCCTGATCGTGGCCCTGCGGGCCGTGTACCGGCTGGTCAAGCGGGTGCGGGCCACGATCACGGCCGTACACCACGGCGGCACAGGATCCCGCCGGGAGCGCTCCGTCCTGTTCCTCCCCATGGCCCTCGGACTGCTGGCGTTCCAGCTCGGCTGGGCCGCCGACCAGCTCCGGGCCACTCAGAGTGCCAACCACAGCCCGCCGCGTGATCATCTGCCTGCGCCCACCGGTTTCCGCCGGTGGGTCACGACGGACGGCGAACGGGTGGCAGCCCTCACCTTCGACGGGGTGCCCCCGTCCCCCTGGGCGGCCCGGATCCTCGAGATCCTCCTCGCCCACGAGGTGCCGGCGGCGTTCTTCGTGACCGGGGTCGACGCCACCGAGCGGCCCGACGACGTGCGGGGCGTGGCCGGGGCCGGCCACCTGGTGGGTACCTCGGGATGGAGCGGAACCCCCTTCCCCGCCCTGTCCACCGAGGACCTGACCGACGAGCTCCGGCGCTCCGGCGACCTGCTGCGGGAGCTGGCGGGACGCCCGGTCCGCCACGCCCGACCGCCGGAGGGTGCTTACGACTGGCCGGTGGCCTCGACCCTGGCCTCGCTCGGGCTCGACATGTGGCTGTGGACGACCCACCCGGCGGCCCCGGTGACCGGCGCGCGCCCCGAGGAGCTGAAGCGCAGCACCATGGACGGCCTCACCCCGGGTGCCGTCCTCGCCCTCGGGGTGCGCCGCCCCGAGGACGCCGAGCACGTGGTCGCCGCCCTCGGGCCCATCATCGAGGGGTGCCGGGGCCGTGGCTACCAGCTCGTGGCGCTCGGCTACGTCCCGCCCGGGGGCCCGGACGCGGACGGCGACTCCCCGCCTCCACCCACCTCCACCGGCGTCGGTTGACGGCCCGCACCGGCCGGGTGCCAGACGCCGTCCGGCATGGAAGGATCGCGGACCGTGAAGCGCGCCGCGGCGAAGGACGTCGAGATCGAGTGGCAGCTCGACGCCCTCGATCTGCGGCCGGTCGAGCGCTGGCTGGCTGCCCTTCCCGCCGCCGCGCCGCCCGCCCTGCCCCACGCCCCCCACGTCGAGGGGGGCGCGGTGCCATCGACGGTGACCGCCCTCCCCCGCCCGGCTGAGCGCCTGGTCGACACCTACCTCGACACCGACGACTGGCGCGTGGGGCGGTCGGGATTCGTGGTGCGGGTACGGCACCGCGGCGGCCACGGCGAGGTCACCATGAAGAACAAGGCCGAGGCGACCGCCGGCCTGCGGCGGCGGCTCGAGGTGACCGAGCCGCTTCCCCAGGGCGGGATCGGCGCCATCGGGACCCAGGGCCCGGTGGGTTGGCGGCTGCGGGCCCTGGCCGGCAAGCGCGCCCTGCACGCCGTGCTCGAGGTCCGCACCCGCCGCCGCCCCTACGACCTGCGCGTCGGGGACGAGCGGGTGGCCGAGGTGGCGCTCGACGACACGACCATCGTGGTGGGCGACGACCACCAGCCCGTGCGCCTGCAGCGGGTCGAGATCGAGGTCGAGCCGGCATGGGTCGAGGCGCTCACCCCCATGGTCGACACCATCCGGCGGGAATGCGGTCTCCAGCCCGCCACGCTGTCGAAGTTCGAAGCGGGCCTCCTCGCCGCCGGCCTGCGCGTCCCTCCGCCTTCCGACCTCGGACCCACGACGCTGGGCGAGGACCCGTCGGTGGGCGACGTCGCGTTCTCCGTGCTGCGGCGCAATCTCGGCGTCATGGTGGCGCACGAGTCCGGTACCCGCCTCGGGGAGGACGTGGAAGACCTCCATGACATGCGGGTCGCCACCCGGCGCATGCGTGCCGCGCTGGCGCTGTTCGCCGACGTGCTCCCGGTCCGGGCCCGTCACGTCCGCATCGAGCTGGGCTGGCTGGCCGACGCACTCGGCAACGTGCGCGACCTCGACGTCCAGCTGGAACGGCTCGACGACTGGATGGCCGACGTGGCCGAGGAGGACCGGCGTGCGCTCGGCGAGCTGGCCGCCGTCCTCGGGCGCGAACGGCGTCTGGCGCGCGAGAACCTTCTCGCCTGTCTCGACTCCGCCCGCTACGAGCGCCTGGTGGGCAGCTTCACCACCATGCTCCGCCAGGGGCCGTCGCGTCGCTCGGTCGCCGCCCGTGCGCCGGCGGTGGCGGTGGTTCCCGATCTGATCGAGGAGCTCCACCGAAAAGCAACCCGCGCTGCGCGCCGGGCCCGGCACAGCAACGATCCGGCCGACTTCCACCGGACGCGCATCCGGGGCAAGCGGCTGCGCTACGCGCTCGAGTTCGTGTCGCCCATCTACAGCGGCCAGACCGACAAGTACGTGCGGCACGTGGTCCGGCTCCAGGATTCTCTCGGGCTGATGCAGGACGCCCGGGTTGCCGCGGCCCGCCTGCACGAACTGGTCGGGAGCGAAGGATCACGCCTGTCGCCCACCACGGTGTTCGTCATGGGGGGGCTAGCCGAGCGCTACCGGCGCCGATCCGATCGGCTCGCCCGCACGGTGCCCGATCTCCTGAGCGAGTTGCGCGGGCCCGAATGGCGCAAGCTCACCACCCTCATGACCCGTCGGCGCCTCGAGCGCGGTGCGTTGTACTGGCCCGGGCACCCGACCCCCACACCCGGGGCGCGGCCCGCGTCGGCATTCGGAGGACCACCGGCCCCGTCACCCGGCATCGCCACTCCTGGCGCATCGACGCCTGTTCCCGGCATCCGGTCCGCGCCCACCGTGGCTCCACCTGAACAGGGCGCGGCACCGGACGCGCCGACGCCGGCCTGGCCGCGAGAAACGACGGAGCCGCTCCCGGGCGACCCCCGCAGCAGACCGGAGTCCACCAATGGCGAAGGGCCACTGCCGCCCGGTCACTGAGCGCGGGCCCGGGGCGAAGGGGTCACCCGACGGCCTGGGGTGA
>JBEKVE010000256.1:0-3316 GCA_049514335.1 Acidimicrobiales bacterium | reverse complement strand
GCTGTCGCCGGGCTCAGGCCGGGGGCGAGGTGGCGGCACCGAGAATGCGCGCCAGGGTGTCGAGGTCGTCCGCCCCGAGCGAAGCCAATGCGGCCGGTGGCCGGTTCATGATGTCCTCAGCCCGGCCCGCCGCGGCGGCGCCCCGGGCGGTGGTGGTCACGAGCTTGGCCCGGCGGTCGGTGGGGTGAGGGCGGCGCTCGACCAACCCCTGTCGTTCCAGGTCGTCGACGACCAACGTGGCATAAGGGGCGTCGATGCCGAGCTTGGTGGCGAGCTCCCCCATGGTCATCGGAGCCCGGTTGATCCGGCGCAGCGCCCTGATGCGCCCGAAGCTCAGACCCACCGCCTCGCTGACGGCCCGACGCCGCTCGTTGTCGAGGACGAGGTCGCACATCGACGACCACGCCCGGCGGGCCGCATCGTCAGGATCCACGCGTCTGCGTCCCATCGCCGTCACCCGCCGTGGTGCTCGAGGAACTCGGGATTGAGCTCGCGCGCCGTCCGCTCCGCTGTCCGACGGGCCCACCCGCTCGTGACCACCAGCCCCAGGCCGAATACCACGACACCGCATGCAACCAGTACCCACCAGCCGGCGTGGGTCGTCCCTGCGGCGATGGCCCGGTGCCCGGCCAGCGAGGCGGTGACGAGTGCACCCACGACAGCAACACCCAATGTGGACCCCACCTGGCGCGAGGTGGAGGCGATGGCCGATGCCACGCCGGCCTGGGCCCGTGGCATGCCCGACACCGCCGCGTTGGTGATGGGGGCGTTCACGAAGCCGAAGCCGACCCCGAACACCACGTAGGAGGCGAAGAGCCAGCCGAACGAAGTCGTGGCCTCGATCCGGCTGAGCATGACGCAGCTCAGCGCGAGTGCGGCCCCCGCCACGAGCAGCGGGGTGCGCGACCCCCGGCTCCCGACGATGCGCCCCGAGATCGGCGGCAGCACCATCGTCATGACCGCCATGGGCAACGTGTACAGCCCTGCCCGCAGTGGAGAGAACCCCCGCGCCTCTTGGAGGTAGAGCGTGTTGAGGAACAGGAAGCCGCCCAGGGTGGCGAAGGCGGCCACGGCGATGACGGCCGCGCCCGAGAAAGGGACCGACCGGAAGAAGCGGAGGTCCACGAGTGGCTCCTGGCGCCGGCCCTCCCACCGCACGAAGGCGACGAGTGCCACGACGGCCAGCGCGAACGCCGCCACGATGACCGGAGAGCCCCACCCTCGGCCCGGTGCCTCGATGATCCCGTAGGTGAGCGAGGCGAGCAGCACGACCACGAGACCCTGGCCCACCGGGTCGACGCGGCGCGCTTTGGGGGCTCGTGATTCGGGGATGAAGCGAAGGGTGAGCACCACGGCGGCCAGCCCCACCGGCAGGTTGATCCAGAAGATGGAGCGCCATCCGACGGAGCTCACGAGCAACCCGCCCACGACGGGCCCGAGCGCCATGCTCACCCCCACGACGGCCGCCCACACCCCCACCGCCTGGGCCCGCTCCCTCGGTTCGGTGAAGGTGTTGGTAATGATGGACATGGCGACGGGGTTGAGCATCGACCCCCCGATGGCCTGGACCATGCGGAACACCACCAGGGTGGGAAGGTTCGGGGCCAGGCTGCACAAGAGCGAGCCGGCGGCGAACACGAGAAGCCCCACCACGAAGGTCCGCTTGCGCCCGAGCCGGTCGGCGGTGGATCCCGACAGCATGAGCAGGCTCGCCAACACCAGCGTGTACGCGTCCACCGTCCACTGCAGGCCGGACACCGAGGCGCCGAAGTCCCTGCCGATGGAGGGAAGCGCCACGTTGACGATGGTCACGTCGAGACCAACGATGAGCAGGCTCATGGAGCAGATGAGGAGCACCCCGACGCGTCGGCGCCGGCTCAGGTCCGAGGGTGACGACGCCCCGCCCACCACTCCTTCTGAAACAACCATAGTGAAGATAATATAAGTATCTCGGCCGCCGTCAACACCGCGCAGCCCGACACCGACGGGCGGCGCCGCCGGGGCAGGACAACGGCCAGGTCCGGGAACCTCTCCGGCCGCTGCGACGTCGGTAGAGGTATGCACCGCACCTCTGCTCGCACGGGCCGCCGGGCACTGTCCTTCCTCCCGCTCGTCGTCCTCGTCCTCGGGACGGCGGGCGCCGCCGGAGCCTCGGTGGCAGGCGCACCGGCCCCGGCCACCGGGCCCGGCACCACCGGCGACCCGAACAGCCAGGCGGCCGACGCCGCCGCCGAGCAGCTCATCGGCGCGTTCGCCCCGGGACCCACCTGGACCCCGGTGTCGTCGCCTCCCTCCGCCATGCTGGCGCAGCCCATGGCGGCACCCGCCACCCCGAATCTGGTGGACGCCGACCGGCTGTGGACGACCCCCGACCCGTGGCAGACCGTCGAGTCGTGGCTGTCGACCCATCCGCCCGTCGGAGGGGCGCCCAGCGGGACCGGCACGACCAGCGACAACGGCGTGGTGCAGGAGTCCGACACCGAGTTCTCCTACCCGGCGTCGGGGCCCTTCCAGAGCCGCCAGTTGGTGGTGAGCGCGGCGCCGCTTTCCGACGGGGCCAGCGCTGTGCGCGTCGACGCCCAGGTGATCTGGTACCCCACGCGCGACGCCACCGAGGTCGTCCCCGGTGGCGACGACACGGTCACGGTGGCTGTGTACGAGGGCGGCCTCTCCCCTGCTCCGTCCGAGTCGTCACAGCCGGCCGCGCCCTCGTCACCCGCATCGTCGCCGGCCGTGTCGCCTTCCATCGATCCCGTCGGTGCGGGACCCGGTTCGGCCAACCAGGTCCTGGCCATGAGGACCATCACCGATCCGGTGGAGGTGCGGCGCATCGCCGCGTGGGTGGACGCCCTGCCCACGGCGGTGCCTGGTGCGAGGTCCTGTCCCGCCGACCAGGGGACGGCACCCCAGCTCGACCTGGTCTTCAGTGGCCCGCCGGGAGCACCGACAGTCAAGGTCCACGACGACACCAACGGCTGCGGCGGTGTGTCGTTCACCCTGGACGGGACCACCCTGGTGCCGCTCACCGACGGCGGCCTGTTCCACCGGGTCGACCAGCTGCTCGGCCTCGACCTTCCGAGGATCGACGGCGCCGGGTAACGGGCCGGCGGCGCGGCTCACCCCGTCACGGGGACGGGCAGGGTGGGAGAAGGGTTCTGGGTGGCCGGAAGATCGAGCGTCGCCTGCAGGGTCGGCGGCGCCGTGCCGGCGATGCCGATGACACCCGACACCGACCCTCCGCCTGTGCTCCCCAGATACGGGGCGTCACCGAAGGAGAAGATCCCGCCGTCGGAGGCCACCAGCCAGTAGCCGCCGC
>JBEKVE010000255.1:0-3321 GCA_049514335.1 Acidimicrobiales bacterium | reverse complement strand
GGACGCCGACGAGGGGCGCGCCGTGGAGGCCCACCTGGCCGAGTGCCCGCGCTGCGCGGCCGAGGTGGCCCAGCACCGCGCCGTGGCCGGCCTCATCGCCAATGCCGGTGTCGACGCGCCGCCGGCGCTGTGGGAGCGGATCTCGGCCCGCCTCGACCACGCCGGCCCGGCTACCCCCGCCCCCCGACTGGGCCCGGTCGCGTCGCCGGCCCCGGGTCCGGCGGCGGCGCGCGCCGGGCGGCGATGGGGGGGAGCACGCACCGCCTGGGCCGCGCTGGGCGCGGTGGCGGCCGCCGCCGTGGTGGCGGTGGTCCTGCTGGCGGTCCAGGTGAACCATCTCGACCAGCGCGTGAGCGCCCTGCCCGGGGCCCGTCCGACGACGCTGTCGCAGGCGGTGCAGGCGGCGTTGGTCGATCCCGCCGCGCACCGGGTGACGCTCGACCGCACGTCGGGGTCGGGATCGCAGGCGGCGCTACTGGTCATCCTGCCCGACGGGACCGCCTATGCGCTCAACACCGGGCTCCCGCCCCTGGCGGCGGACCGCACCTACCAGCTGTGGGGCGTGGTCGGCGACAGGGTGGTGTCGCTCGGGCTGCTCGGCAGTGACCCCCGGCAGGTGTCGTTCACGGTGGACCCGGCGGCGACGGTGCAGCGTTTCGCCGTCACGGCCGAGGTGGCGGGCGGCGTGGTCGCCTCGAACCACGCCCCCGTGGCCCAGGGCGTCAACACGACGTGACAGCCCGCCTCAGGCGGTGAAGGCGCGCGCCGAACGGACCTCGGCCACCGTCACGGCGTAGGAGGCGTAGAAGTGGTCGCGGCCCAGGCGCTGCGCCTGGCGGTGCTCGGGATGGTCGCGCCAGGCACGGTGGTCCTCGGGGGTGGCGAAGGTGATGATCGACACGCGCTCGCCGTCCTCGGCCTGGAACACCTTGAAGTCGATGAAGCCCGGCATGCGCCGGGCGAGCTCGAGCATGCGGTCGGCGGTGTCCTCGTAGCGCGTCCCGGCGTCGGGCCGCAGTCGCGACCGGAAGACCGTGATCACGGCCCCCGCCCCGCCCGTGCTGCTCTCGGTCGTCCCCTGCGAAGCACCGGTGACGACGGTGTCGCTCACCGGGCCCGCCTGCTCAGCGCCGCCTGTCATGCCCGTTTCCTCCACCGCCGGTGTGGCGCCGTCTGCGGCGACGCTACAGCGCCAGCGGCTTGATGGGGCTGAACACGAGGGCCGGGTCCGACGTCCAGTCGACGCCGGGCACGTCCACGTAGAGCTCGATCTCGTTGCCGTCGGGGTCGAGGATGTAGAGGCTGTGGGTGACGGTGTGGTCGCTCGCCCCCACCACCGTGACACCGGCCTCGTGCACGCTGCGCAGCGCCTCGCGCAGCTCGTCGTCGGTGTCCCCGACCTTGAGGCCGAAGTGATAGAGCCCCACCCGCCGACCGGCGGGCACGGACCGGGCGTCCTCACCCACCTCGATGAGCAGCAGCTCGTGGTGGGTGCGATTGGACGGGGACGAAAAGGCGGCGGCCGGGAACCCGAATTCCTGGGCCGGGGCGAGCTGCCTCCAACCGAGCACGTCCCGGTAGAACGCCACGGACCGGTCGAGGTTGCGCACGTAGAGCACAAGGTGACCGAGCTCCCTGACTTGCATGTCGTGCCTCCTCGTTTCCCCGTGCTCTTTGGCAACCGCCGGGGGCGGTGGCCTATTCCACCCACCGTATGCTCGCGCCGTGGAACTCTCCGAGGAGGAGCTGCGGATCCTGGGGTGCCTGGTCGAGAAGCGCCTCACCACCCCCCAGCAGTATCCGCTCACCCTCAACGCCCTCGCCCTGGCCTGCAACCAGGCGTCGAACCGTGACCCGGTCGTGGACTACGACGAGGCGAGGGTCGAAGCCGCCGTCACCAGGGCCAAGACCAGGGGCCTGGTCGCCTTCGTGCACCCCTCGCACGGGCGCTCGGCGTTGCGCTTCCGCCACACCCTCGACGAGCATCTCGGCCTGGGCGAGCAGGCGCTGGCGCTGTTGGCGGTGCTGGCGCTGCGCGGGGCACAGACTCCCGGGGAGCTGCGGGCGCGCACCGAGCGCATGGCGCGCTTCGCCGGCCTCGACGAGGTCCAAGCCGAGCTCGACGCCCTGGCCGAGCGGGACGAGCCGCTGGTGGTGCGGCTGGGGCGTGGGCCGGGCCAGAAAGAGGACCGGTACGCGCACCTGCTCGGCACCACGCCCCTCCCCGGTCCGGCGCCGACCGACGACGGGTGGCGGTCCGGCGGCGAAGTGACCCCCCCGGCCGTGGCGTCACATCGGGTGGAGACGGCCCCCGCGGCGGCTTCGCCTCGGGCCGAGGTCGCCCCCCGCATGGACGTGACGGCGCTCGGCGACGAGGTGCACCGGCTGCGGGCCGAGGTGCAGGCGCTGCGCAGGGATCTCGACGCCCTTCGGTCCGAGCTGGGAGCCTGATCGGGCGCGAAGCCCTGTACCCTCCGGCATGATGGGCCGGGCAGGGTCGGTGACGGACGGAGGAACGATGAACGCCGAGGCAAGCGAGCGACCGACGATCGTGGTGGGGGTGGACGGCTCGGAGGCGTCGCGCCGGGCACTGCAATGGGCGGCGCGCCAGGCCGGGTACCGAGGTGCCGAGCTCAACGTCGTGACCACGTGGGAGTTCCCCACCACCTTCGGATGGGCGCCGCCGTACCCCCCGGACTTCGACCCCGAAGCCGACACCCGCAAAGCACTCGAGGACACCGTCGCCGACGTGCTCGGTCCCTCGCCGGAGATCCCCGTGCGCCTCACCGTCGTCGAGGGGCACCCCGCACCCGTGCTCGTGAAGAAGGCGGAGGGTGCCGAGCTCCTGGTGGTCGGCAGCCGGGGCCACGGCGCCTTCGTGGGGATGGTGATCGGATCGGTCTCCGAGCACTGCGCCGCCCACGCCCCGTGCCCGGTGGTCGTGGTCCGTCACCCCGACGACAAGGAGTAGGCCCCGGCGTGGGCGCCGTCGACCGATGGCGCGTCCACCCGGGCGATGCCGTGCGGCTCGAGGCCCACGATCCGGGTTCCACCGCCGGCGCACCCGGTGACCGCGAGGCCACCGAGGCCGCCGTGGGCCCGCTCAGTGACGCCCTCTTCTCACTGCAGAGCCGGCTGTGGGCGGAGGCCAAACGGTCCCTCCTGGTGGTGCTCCAGGGCATGGACGCCTCCGGCAAGGACGGCACCATCAAGCACGTGTTTCGCGGGGTGAACCCCCAGGGCACGCCGGTGGCGTCGTTCAAGCAGCCGACACCCGAGGAGCTGGCCCACGACTTCTTGTGGCGCGTGCACGCCCGCACC
>JBEKVE010000254.1:0-5255 GCA_049514335.1 Acidimicrobiales bacterium | reverse complement strand
GTGCCGCGCGTCCCGGATGTGCCGCGCGTCCCGGATGTGCCGCGCGTCCCGGATGTGCCGCGCGTCCCGGATGTGCCGCGCGTCCCGGATGTGCCGCGCGTCCCGGATGTGCCGCGCGTCCCACCGCCGCGGCCCGGGTCGGCGCCGGGCCGGCTCGGACGTCCCCCTCGGCGACCGGGCGGCGGCGGCGTGCGACGGGCGCGCGGCGGGCTCACGAGGCGCCTGTGAGCAGTACGACGGCCAGGCAGGCGATCCCCTCCACGCGCCCCAGGGCACCGAGGCCTTCGGCCCGCTTGGCCTTCACGCTCACCGGTGCGCCGAGGGCGTCGCCGAGGCGACTCGCCATGGCGCCGGTGAGCTCGGCCAGCCGGGGACGCTCGCACACCACCGTGCAGTCGGCGTTCACGGGGTGCATGCCCGCCGCCTTGGCCATTGCCACCACCCGCTCCAGCAGGACCAGGGAGTCGGCGCCCTCCCAGGCCGGGTCCTCGGCGGGGAAAAGGGTGCCCAGGTCTCCGAGGCACGCCGCTCCGAGCACCCCGTCGGCCAGGGCGTGGGCCACCACGTCGGCGTCGCTGTGGCCGTCGAGACCGGCAGCGCCGGGGACGGTGAGGCCGCCCAGCACGAGCGGACGATCCGGGTCGTCCGAGAAGCGGTGGACGTCGAACCCCTGACCCACCCGCAACCCGGCCGCCGGGCCCGTCACGTCTGCACCAGCGCCCGGACAACGTCGAGATCCGCCGTCGTCGTCACCTTGAGGTTGCGCGGCTCGCCGGGCACGACCCGCACGGTAGCGCCGAGGGACTCCACCAGCGCGGCGTCGTCGGTGGCGTCGTCACCCGACGCGTGCGCACGCCGCAGCACCGCGGCCCGGAACGCCTGCGGCGTCTGCACCATCACGAGCCCGTCGCGACTGACCGTGTCGGCCACCGTGTCGCCGCTGACACGTTTGAGGGTGTCGCCCACGGGAAGCCCCGGCACGGCCCCGTCCGCCCCGGCGACCACGGCGTCGACCACAGCTCCGAACAGCTCTGCGGAGGCGAGTGGTCGGGCACCGTCGTGCACCACGATGACCTCCGCGCCACCAGGGACCGCCGCCAGTCCGGCGCGCACCGACGCCGCCCGGGTGTCACCCCCGACCACCACGACGTCCGCACCGAAGGCGTCGCCGGGGTTGTCTGCGGGGAGCACCACAACGACGCCGTCCGCCACCGACCGGGCCGCCGCCACGGACCAGGCCACCAGGGCGCGCCCGCCCAGCGTCACGAACTGCTTCTCCGCCCCGAAGCGACGACCGCTGCCGCCCGCCACCACCACCGCCCACACCGACGAGGCGGTCACCCCCGCACCGGCACCGGCGCGCCGGGAGGGCGCCACGCGGCGGACAGGCTCAGGGAAGCGCCTCGTCGAGGCGCTTCTCGGCCGTTTCCTCGTCGACGTCGAGGGCGAAGGTGAGCTCGCTGACGAGGATCTGGCGGGCCCGGCTCAGCATGCGCTTCTCCCCCGCCGACAGGCCCTTGTCCTTGTCGCGGATGGAGAGGTTCCGCACCACCTCGGCCACCTGGTAGATGTCACCCGACCGCAGCTTCTCGGAGTGGTTCTTGTAGCGGCGCGACCAGTTGGTCGGCATGCGCGCCTCCTTCTTGCGAAGGACGGCGAACACCTCCTCGACCTCCTCGTCGTTGATGACCTCCCGCAGGCCCACGCCCTCGGTGTTGTCGGCGGGCACCATCAGGGTGAGATCGCCGTAGGCGAGGCGGAGCACGAGGTACTCCTTCTTCTCCCCGAAGGCCTCTTTGACCTCGCGCCGCTCCACGATCGCCGCCCCGTGATGGGGATAGACCACCTTGTCACCGATGTCGAACACGTACTCTCCTGAACGGCGCGCCGGCCACGCTCGAAGTGAGGGCGGACGAGACATTCTACCCGAGCCGGCCGAGGTGCCCCCGGGGGCGTTCCCCCAGGTGGGGCGCGGGGTCCGCCCGGTCAGCTGTAACGGTCGAGGATGCTCGTCTCAGCCAGGTGCGACAGGCCGTCCTTCACCGAGCGGGCCCGGGCCTCGCCCACGCCGCCCACCTCCTCGAGCTCGCCCACCGACGCCCGCATGATGCGTTGCAGGCCGGCGAAGTGCTCGACGATCCGGTCGGCCAGCACCTCGGGAAATCGTGGCAAGCGGTGCAGGAGCCGGTACCCACGGGGCTCGAGGGGACCGTCGGGATCGACATGGGCGGCGCCCAGGCCGAGCACGCCCGACATGCGCCTGACGTCGAGGACCTCGTCGGTGGACAGGCGCGTCATGGCCTCGAGGGCGTGGGCGGTGGCCGGGCCGGCGCCGTCCGCCACCACCAGGCCGTCGGCGCGCGCCACCCGACGCAGCTCGCCCCGGCCCTCGGCGCGCGCCGCCCGTCGTGTCTCGCCCCGGCCCTCGGCGCGCGCCGCACCGGCCGCGTCGGGCCGGATGTAGTCGCGCACGATGAGACGCCGCACCGGATCGATGCCCTCGATCACCTCTTCCAATTGCAGGCGAAGCAGGCGCCCGTCCTCGCCCAGCTCCACCAGATCGGCCTTGACCTCCTCGGCGATGCGGCACAGCAGCTCGGCGGGTTGGAGCACCGCCACCACGTCGCGCACCGTCACGGTGTCGGCGATCTCCATGGCCGACAGCGCCGTGAGGGCCAGGTCGAAGCGCTGGCGGAAGCGCTGCAGGGTCTGCAGCGCCTGGCTCACCCGCTCGTGCAGCCGACGCTCGGGCTGAAGGACATGGCGCACGTCGTGGTGGTAGACCGTGACGAGGCCCATGGCGGCCGACACCGACACCACGGGGACGTCGATGGACCGCGCCACGCGCTCGGCGGTGCGGTGACGCGTCCCGGTCTCGATGGTGGGGATGGACGCGTCGGGCATGAGGTGCACGTTGGCCCGGGCGATGCGATCGGCGCTCGTCGACAGGATGATGGCGCCGTCCATCTTGGCCAGCTCCGACAGCCGTTGCGGGCTGAACTCGGCATCGAGGAGAAAGCCCCCGGTGCAGATGGACAGGACGTTGTGGTCGTCGCCCACCACCACGAGCGCACCCCGGTTGGCCTGCAGCACGCGCTCGAGCCCGTCGCGCAGGGGTTGGCCGGGGGCGACGAGCGCCAGGACGTCGGCCATGGCCGAGCTGGGTCGCACGTCCACCTGCTCATGGTACCCGGCGCCTTGCGCCGTCATCCGCCGCCCCACGCAATCCGGGGAGCACCGGGACCGGCCGCGCTCACCCCGTCGACAGTGCCACCGCCTCCGCCAACGACCGCGCGTGCAGGACCTCCATCCCGGGGGGAACTTGGCGGATCTCCCCGCCCAGACCGACCTCCCCGAACACCACGAGGTCGGGGGGAAGGGGGCGGTCGACCACGGCCGAGGCCACGGCGAGCGCCAGGGCCAGGTCGGCGGCGGGCTCCGACACCCGGATGCCGCCCACCACCGAGGCGAAGACGTCGGTGCGCGCCAGCGACAGCCCGGCGCGCTGCTCGAGCACGGCCAGCAACAGCGCCAGGCGGCCGCCGTCCACGCCCTGGGCCGACCGGCGGGCGGGGGCGTCACCGCCGGTGCGTGCCGTCAGTGCCTGCACTTCGACGAGCAGCGCCCGCTGGCCCTCCATGGCGGGGAGCACGGTGCTGCCCGGCACGCCCGGCCGGCGGTCGCCGAGGAGCAGGCGGTAGGGGTCGGCCACCGCCGCCAGGCCGGTGTCGTTCATCTCGAACAGGCCGAGCTCGCCCGTGGGGCCGAAGCGGTGCTTGACGGCCCGCACGGTGCGCAGGGCGTGGTGCCGGTCGCCCTCCACGCTGAGCACGGTGTCGACCAGGTGCTCCAGGGTGCGGGGCCCGGCCAGGGTGCCGTCCTTGGTGACGTGTCCCACCAGCACGAAGGGCACCAGATGGGCCTTGGCCAGGTGGACCACGAGGTCGGTGCACGCCCGCACCTGGGCCAGCCCGCCCGGGGCTCCGGCCGTGCCGGGCTCGGTGACGGCCTGCACCGAGTCCACCACCACCAGGGCGGGCCTCGTGTCGTGCAGGGCGGCGGGCAGCGCCGAGAGGTCGGTGGTGGCGAGCACCATGAGACCGGGGGGCGGTGGGCCCAGGCGCTCGGCCCGCAGTCGAACCTGCTGGGCCGATTCCTCGGCCGACAGGAGCAGGACGGGGGCGCCCCGTTCGGCCAGCGCCGTCAGGACCTGGAGCAGCAAGGTCGACTTGCCCACGCCCGGTTCGCCCCCGAGCAGGGTCACCGAGCCGGGGACGAGCCCGCCGCCGAGCACGCGGTCGAGCTCGGCCAGCCCGGTGGGGACGGGCGCCGACGACGCCAGGTCGACCTCGCCCAAGGGGGTGGGCCGCGCCTCGAGCACGTCGGGGAACAGCCCGGGGAAGGAGACGGGGTCGATGACGGCGGACGCGGGGCGCACCACCGCAGCGGGGCCCGTGCCGGGCACGGCCTCTTCCACCAGGGTGTTCCACTCGCCGCAGCCCTGGCACCGACCCGACCACCGGGGCGCGGCCGAGCCGCAGGCCGAACAACGGTGCACGGTGCGCAGTCGACCCACGTGCCGACCCTACGACGGGGCTGTATCAGTCCCCGTGGATCAGTCCCCGTGGATCAGTCCTGGCGGTGGCCCGGGGCGGGCCGGTCACACCCCGGCACAGGCCGGGGCGCGGCTCAGGAGTCGGCGCCCGCGCCGGCCAGCTCGACCGGCGGCGGCTGGAGACCCTCGACCGAGCGGAAGACGATCTCGTCGTCCTCCACGTCCACGATGATGGTCTCGCCCACGCGGAATTCCTTCCACAGGATGCGCTCCGACAGGGCGTCCTCGATGTACTGCTGGATGGCGCGCCGCAGCGGGCGAGCCCCGAGTGTGGGGTCGTAGCCCTTCTCCGCCAGGTACGTCTTGGCGGCCGGCGTGAGCTCGAGCCCGAGACCCTGCGACTCGAGCTGCTCCCCCACCCTGCGCACCATGAGGTCGACGATCTCCACGACCTCTTCCTTGCGCAGCTCGTGGAAGACGATGATCTCGTCGATGCGGTTCAGGAACTCGGGCCGGAAGTGCTGCTTCAGCGCGTCGTGCACCTTCGACTTCATGTGCTCGTAGGTGACGGCCTCAGACGTCTTGGCGAAACCCACCGACGACTTGCGCAGGTCGGCCGTTCCCAGGTTGGACGTCATGATGAGCACGGTGTTCTTGAAGTCCACCGAGCGCCCCTGGGCGTCGGTGAGGCGGCCGTCCT
>JBEKVE010000253.1:0-3385 GCA_049514335.1 Acidimicrobiales bacterium | reverse complement strand
CGCGGGGGGCCCTGGGGCCCCCCGGCGCCCCCGGGTCGCGGGCACGCCGGGTCAAGGAGAACATGGAGTGACCGACGCCCTGACCTTGGCCGACGTGCTCGATATGCGGGCCTACGAGCGGGTTCGGGAGGAGTATCGAGCCCGCGTGATTGCCCGCAAACGCCTGCGGCGGGTGGCGCTCGGTCCCATCATGACCCTGGTCTTCGAGTGCGTGGACACGGTCCGGTTCCAGATTCAAGAGATGGCTCGGGTGGAAAAGATCCTCACCGATGAGGCGATCCAGACCGAGCTGGACATCTACAACCGTCTGTTGCCCCAGGTGGGGGAGCTCTCGGCCACTCTGTTCATCGAACTCACCTCCGACGCCCTGCTGCGGGAGTGGTTGCCCAAGCTGATCGGGATCGAGCGGGCGCTCGGCGTGGCGCTCGGCGATGACGTGGTGCCCAGTGTGCCCGAGGAGGCACATGCCAAAGCGCTGGTACGGGACACCGTCACGCCCGCCGTCCATTACATCCGTTTTCCCTTCACACCGGCCCAGGTGGCGGCCTTCGAAGGACTCGAGGAGGTGGCCCTGGTGGCTCGCCACCCCGAGTATGAGGAGCGCACGGTCCTTCCGGACCCGGTGCGTCAGGAGCTGTTGGGCGACCTGCGTGGGACAACAAAGCCGCTTCCTATCGGCTGACCAGGGATAATTCTTGTGTAGGTCTTTACAGGCGCCGTGCCCGTAGGCCATACTCTTCGTTCGCCGGAATTCGGTGCCGGCGCCGCTGGGCAACCCCAGCTGTGCTTCCGACCAGGGCGAAACTGCCCATATCCGACTTTGCGAGGAAGTGTTTCCCATGAGTGCCACCACGTGGCGCAAGCAGGCCGCCTGCCGGGGCCTCGATGTTGAGGCGTTCTACCCGATGTCAGAGGACGACGCCGATGCGGCTGAAGCCAAGGCTATTTGCGCCGAATGCCCGGTTCGTCAGGCTTGCCTCGAGCACGCCCTGGCCCACCGCGAGCGTGAGGGCGTATGGGGTGGGACCACGGAGCGGGAGCGTCGGCGGATCGTGCGGCAGCGACGCAAGTCGGCCTGACGCACCCGGCCTGCCGCCATCGGCGGGAAGCGGTCAGCCGCACTCCGTCGACTCAGCTTGCGAGCGTGCACGGGACCGGATTCCAGGGCTCCGGTTGCGTGTTGGTGTAGACGTTCCCCGGGATCGTCGTCGGCGTCGTCGAACCCGTTCCGCTCTGGCCTGTCGTGGTGGTGGTGGTCGTCGTGGTCACTGTGAGCGCCGAGCTCGCCACCCACAGGGTCAGATCGTTGCCGGTCAGGGTGGCGTCGGGCACGTAGCTCACCTTGCCCTGTAAGGACGCGGCGAGCGTATGGGCCGCCGGCAGCCCGCTCGGACCGTAGAAGATCTCCGAAGGGTCGCCCGCCGCGATGACGCTCGGTGCGTTGTTGATGCCGGTGATGACGAAGCCATCCTGGCGTAGGCCCTGCGCCGTGTCGGTCGCCAAGAGCCCGCCACCCGAGGCGTTGAGGACGTTGACCGAGACGACGTTGTTCGCCAGGGGTGGAGCGGTCGTGGTCGTCGTCGTGGCGGGATTGGGCTTGGGCTCACCGAGTTGGTTGAAGGCGGCGATCATCTGGCTGGCGTAGGGCTGGGCCGCCAGGAGGACATCGGCACCCCCAGAGGTCACGTAACTCGTCGTCGGCAGCGTCTCGGTCACCAGGTGTGAGGATTCCAATCCCCTGAACTCGGTGGCAATGTGCAACAGGTCGCTCTCGCTCAGCGTGTCGTCGATGGCCAGGTTGCCCACGGCCGACGAAATGAAGCTGTTGATGGCGAACGGATTGGTGATCGACGTGTTCACCTTGGCCAGGACGGCCCGGAAAAAGGAATCCTGCCGCTGGATCCGGCTGAAGTCCGAAAGCCCGTCGTACTCCCACTGCCCGCTGCTGTTCTTGTACTGGAGGTGCCGGCTGCGGACGAGCTGCAGCGCGACGGTCCCATTGATCAGCTGGCAGCCCGGGGTCGTGACGTCGAGCCCGGTGTAAGCATCCTTGACCTCGGTGGGAAAGTCCATCGTGACCCCGCCCAACGCGTCGACCATGCCCTGGAAGCCGGGGAATCCGACGGAGATGTAGTGGTTGATCGGGACGTCGAGGACGGATTCGATCGTCTGGATGAGGAGGTCGGGTCCGGAGTTGTAGGCGGCGTTGATCCGGTTCATGCCTTGGATGTCGCTGCTGTTCGGAGGGATGTCGACCCAAAGGTCGCGGGGAATGGACATGACGGTGACCGATTTTGTGGCGGGAACGAAGCGGGCCACCATCGTGACGTCGCTCCGCTGGCCTCCGGCGTCCGCCTCGTTGCCGAACGCCTTGATCTGGGTGGCGTTGTTGACGAAGGCACGGGAATCGGAGCCGACCAGCAACACGGTGAACGGCGCACCCGGTGCCGCGGCCTGCTTGACAAGGTGCTTCGAGTGGATCTTGGGGATCTCGTCGTAGCGGTACCGGGCATACAAGAAGATCCCACCGGCGCCCGCCACCACGATGAAGACGATGAACGATAAGAGGTAGATGATCCGGCGCCGCCAACGATGTTTGCGGCGTTCCGCTTTCTTGCGCGCTTTGCGGAGGTCGGATTGGACGTCTGCCCTGGTCTCCACGCCCTCCGTTGCCACGTCGATGGGAGGTGTGGTCGTCGACGAGGCGACGAGGCGCCTTTCTGGAGTTTCCGGGGTCGAGGAATCGTCGGGATGGGGGACAGCGGTCCCGGACGGCGCCGTCTCGCCGCTCGGCGCCTCGTCGCCCGCCACCTCGTCGCTCGCCACCTCGTCGCCCGCCACCTCGTCGCTCGCCACCTCGTCGCCCGCCACCTCGTCCCCTGCCGTCTCGCCGCTCGGCGCCTCGTCGCCCGCCACCTCGTCGCTCGGCGACCCGTCGCCGGGTATCTGATCTTCCCCGAGTGGGGGCTCGTCGGCGCCGGAGGGATCGATGGGTGCCGGGTCGCGTGGAGATGTCTCGGCTGCCGCCTCCGCCGGGGGCGGGTCGGGCACAGCCGCGGCGACCTCAGACGGTTCCGTAGGGGCTTCGGGGGACTCGCCGGGTCCTTCGTCTGGGGTCAAGTGACAGAAAATACATGGCAGGACCGTCCGATAGCCTTCGCCGGTGGATTTTGACCTCCCCGAAGAGCTGGCCGCGCTGCAAAGCTCGGTGCGTCGACTGGCGCAGGACAAGGTGCAACCCCGCGCCCGCGCCATCGACAAAGAGGGAACGTATCCGCAGGACATCTTCGAAGCGTTCCGCGACGCCGGTCTCCTCGGGCTTTGCATACCCACGGAATACGGGGGATCCGGCGCCGGGATCCTCGGGCTCGCCCTCGCCATCGAA
>JBEKVE010000252.1:0-3444 GCA_049514335.1 Acidimicrobiales bacterium | reverse complement strand
CGGTTGAGCTCGCTGGTGGGGATGCGCCGGTGGTACGCCTCCTCGGCACGGGCCAGGGCCGGCATGAGCTTGTGCACACCCAGACCCGTCCGGGCGCTCACCTTCAACGTGGGCGCCTCTCCGAGGAAGGCGAGGCGGTCCTCGACATCGTCGACCACCCGCCGACGCTCTTCGGTGGGGACCAGCTCCCACTTGTTGAGCACCACCAGCACCGGGCTCCCCGACGCCCCGATGCGCTCGGCCAGGCGTTGGTCCTGATGGGTCACGCCTTCGGTGGCATCGATGACGAGCAACACGACGTCAGCCCGGTCGAGGGCCTGCAGTGCCCGGACCATGGCGTAGTACTCGGTCCCCTCCTCGGTGCGCGACCGACGACGCATGCCGGCGGTGTCCACGAAGCAGATGGGTCCGTCGGGGGTGTCGACCATCGTGTCGATGGCGTCGCGCGTCGTGCCCGGCAGGTCGTGGACGACGGAGCGCTCCTCGCCCAGCAGGCGGTTGAACAACGTGGACTTGCCCACGTTGGGCCGCCCCACGATTGCCACCCGCGTGGCCTCCCGGCCATCGGTGGCCGGCGTGCGGCCCACGGGCACCGCGCCCAGCGCGACGGCTTCGGCTCCGTCGGGATCGGCGCTGTCGTCGGCCTCGTCGTCCTCGGGTCTCTGCGCCTCGGCTCCGTCCTGCTCGAGGGACCCCGATGCCACCGCCGTCGCCTCGGGTTCGGGGGGGAGGTTCCGGATCACCTCGTCCAGCAGGTCACCGGTCCCCCGGCCGTGAAGGGCGCTCACCGCCCAGGGATCGCCCAGGCCCAGAGACACGAACTCCCACGCATCCGCCTCGCGTCGTTCGTTGTCCACCTTGTTGACCACGACCAGCGTCGGGCGCCCCGCCCGGGCGAGCACGCGGGCGACGTCCTCGTCCTCGGTGGTGATGCCCACCGCCGCGTCCACCACCAGCAGCACGACGTCGGCCGAGGCCACGGCGCGCTCGGCCTGGCCGGCCACTTTGGTGTCGAGCTCGTCGCCACGGCCGAGCCACCCACCGGTGTCGACCACCACGAAGGACCGCCCGCTCCACTCCGCCTCGAGCTCGAGGCGGTCGCGGGTGACCCCGGGCTTCTCCTGCACGACGGCCGCACGCCGTCCGACGAAGCGGTTCACGAGCGTCGACTTGCCCACGTTGGGCCGCCCGGCCACGACGACCAGCGGTGGGCCACCCGCCCTCCGCTTGGCGGGCACGACCTGTTCGCCCCGGGCGCCGCGCATCACGGTTCGGCGCGCTTCACGGCGCGCTCCGGAGGGCGACGGGCATGCCTGCGGGTGTCGCCGCGGCAGCCGGGGCGGTGGCGACCGGTGCGAGCGGTGCGCCGTCGAGGGCCAGGCGCAGCGACAGCCCGTCGGTCGGCACCACCTCCACCGGTCGGGGAAGATCGGCGGGCGTGGTCCCGTCGAGGAAGCGCCCGTCGGACAGACAGACGTCGGGGAGCAGGTAGCGGTGCCCGTGGGGCTCGGCCTCGAGCACGCGGGCCAGGTCGGCGCCGGTGAGTAGGCCGGTGACGGCGATGTTGCCCCCGAAGAAGCGGTTGGCCACTGCGACGAGCCGCACCGGCGCCGGCCCCCCACCCGCCGACGCCTCGAGCCGTGGACGCAGCAGGGGCTCGAGCACCGCCGCCCCGTACTCGCCGGTGAGGATGGCCACCGGTGCCCGGTCGTGGCCGGGCGGCGCCGATTCCTGCTCCCCTTCTGTGTCGGCACCGGCGGGCGCGCCGAGACGTGGGGCGCGGTACCCGGCTGCGGGCGCGCCGTCCACCCACGAGAAGAAGCCCGGGCGCGTGCCGTAGGCGGCGGTGGCGTCACCGAGGAAGGCGGCCTCGAAGGCGCGCGCCATGCCGATGCCGTTCTCGTGCTGGGGGAAGCCCTCGTACGCGGGCACCGGGGGGAACGGCCGGCCGGCCAACAGGTAGTACTCGTCGGCGGCGTAGACGAGGCGCCGGCCGAGCACCGCCAGGCACACCTCCTGCCACTGCTCCACCGTGTCGATCACGGCGGCGGCCTCGGCGGCGGTGTGCGGCCGCATGGACGGCTCGGGGCTGTGGTCGCTCACCCCGAGCGGCACACATGCCGCCGTGGCCAGGTCGGGGTACTCGTCGACGATCCCGGCGAGCGTCGTCTCGAGGGCGTCGCCGTCGTTCACCCCCGGGCACACCACCACCTGTCCGTGGACCTCGATGCCGCCGTCGAGCATGGCGCGCAGCCAGCGCAGGCTGGTGCCGCCGCGTGGGTTGCGCAGCATCCGGGCCCGCAGCACCGGATCGGTGGCGTGGATGGAGACGAACAGCGGCGACAGGCGCTCGGTGAGCACGCGCTCGAGATCGAGCTCGGTGAAGCGCGTCAGGGTGGTGAAGTTGCCGTACAGGAAGGACAGGCGGTAGTCGTCGTCCTTCAGGTAGAGGCTGCGCCGCATGCCCTTGGGCAGCTGGTAGATGAAGCAGAACTCGCAGTGGTTGTCGCAGGTGCGGACGCGGTCGAACACCGCCGAGGACACCTCGATCCCGGGCACCGCGCCCGCCTCCTTGGCGAGCTGGACCACGAGCTCCTGGTGGCCCCGCCGGACCGTGATCTCGGGATCGGCCTCGTCGACCAGGAAGCGGTATTCGATGATGTCGCGAGGCACCCGCCCGTCCACCGAGAGCAGCTCGTCGCCCACTTCGAGGCCGGCGCGCCGTGCCGGGGACCCGGCCGCCACCGCGACCACCCGGGGCGCCGACATGGACCTCAGGCTACCCGGTGGGGACATGGCCTCCTCCCCGGGCGCGCGGCGACGGGACGCCGGGGTGCGGCCGCTACCCTGGATGCGTGCCGGTCGAGCGCGTCCTGCTGGCTTCGCCGCGTGGTTTCTGCGCCGGCGTGGAGAAGGCGATCAAGGCCCTGGCCTGGATGGTCCGGGTCTTCGAGCCGCCCGTGTACTGCTACCACGAGATCGTGCACAACCGGCACGTGGTCGAGCAGTTCCGTGTCCACGGCGTGGTCTTCGTGGACGACGTCTCGGAGGTGCCCGACGGGGCCCCGCTCATGCTGTCGGCCCACGGGTCGGCGCCGGCCGTGGTCGAGGCGGCGCGCGGCCGGAACCGGGTGGTGGTCGACGCCGTGTGCCCCCTCGTGACCAAGGTCCACCACGAGCTGAAGGTGCGGGCCGGCAAGGGCTACACGGTCCTCTACGTCGGTCACGAGGGTCACGAAGAGGCGGTGGGCACCATGGCGGTGGCGCCCGACTCGGTGCGGCTGGTGCGTTCGGAGGCCGACGTGGACGTGGCCGCCGCCGAGCTCGACGCAGGGACACCGGTGGCGTTGCTGGCCCAGACCACGCTCAGCCACGACGAATGGTCCGACATCATGGACCGGGCCCGCGAGCGGTTCCCGCAGCTGTGGATGCCCAACCGCTCCG
>JBEKVE010000251.1:0-3451 GCA_049514335.1 Acidimicrobiales bacterium | reverse complement strand
GGTACCTCGAGGACGACATGGCCATCACGCTCGGGTTCCCCACCGTGGGCTGAGCGAGCCCACTATTCTTCGCGGCGGCTGTTCGTTCGCATCCCGCCGGGGGGGCTCACCTGTGGCATCGACGCTTATCGAGGCCGGCGGACCCCTCCCGCCGACCCCCGGACGGGTGTCCCCGGTCCGTTCCCGGCCGCGTTGGCGACTCCATGCCGGCGTCATCGCGCTCTTCGTTGTGTTGGCGGTGGTGATGTGGTGGCACGTTTGGATCACCGGCCATCCGACGCAGTCCATCACCTGCAAGTGTGGGGATCCGTCCGAGGAGATCTGGTGGTTGGCGTGGCTCCCATGGGCGATCGGGCACGGGCACGACCCGTTCTTCACCAACGCGCTGTACGCCGGCAGTGGTGGAGTCAACGAGCTGGCCAACGGCTCGATCCTGCTCCCGGCGTTCATCCTCTCGCCCGTCACCGTGCTCTTCGGCCCGATCGCGTCGTTCAACGTGGGTGTCACGCTTGCCCCGGTGGTCTCGGCCTACTGCATGTTCCTGTTCGCCCGAAAGCTCACTCGATTCGCTCCCGCCGCCATCGCCGCCGGCCTGTTGTGGGGGTACTCGCCGTTCGTCGTCGAATCCATCCCGTTCGGGCACCTCCACGACGTGGTGGGCTTCTTCCTCCCCTTGGCCGGCCTCGTCGTCCATGACCTGCTCGTCACGCAGAGACGAAAGCCGTACACGAACGGCGTGCTCCTGGGCGTGCTCGTCGTCGCGCAGTTCTTCACCGGCACCGAGCCTCTGTTCGTCATCGCCGTCACCGTGCCCATCGGCATCGTCGTCGGCATCCTCCTCGTGCCGAGGACCTTCCGGGACAACCGTCGAGCCCTTGTCCTCGCCATCGGGTCCGCCGTCGCCGTGGCGGCCGTCGTCCTCGCCTACCCGCTGTGGTTCGCCACCCATGGCCCCCGGTCGGTCTCCGGGGTCATCTGGCCGTCCGCCGCCCCGCTGGCGCTGTCGTCGGTCGTCAATGCCGGGTCACAGGTCGGGAAGTCCGGCTTGTTCGTCACCCACGAAGCCGGGTACTGGGGTCTGCTCGGCCCGGTCTATGACTTTCTCGGTTGGGGTGTCGTCCTCTTCATCGTCGTGTCCGCCCCCGTGTGGTGGAGGCGGGCCCTTGCCTGGTGCGCACTCGTCACCGGTGTGTGGGCCTGGCTCCTGGCCGGTCAGGTCGGCCCCTGGGTCCTCGTCAAGGGCCTGCCGCTCGCCGCGAGCGTGCAGACGTATCGATTCGCTGACGTGCTCGTCCTGTGCGCAGCCATTCTCGTGGCCATCTCGATCGACGAGTGGCACAGGCGTGGACCGACTCTCGGCAAGATTGCGACGGTCGGCGCTTGTGCGGCATTCATTCCCGTGGTGCTGCTCTATCCACTTCCATTCACCGAGCACACCTCCCCGACGCCGCACTGGTTCGAGACCGTTGCTCTGCGGCTGAGGCCCGGCACGCGGGTCCTCGCCGTGCCCTTCGGGGGGGCGCCCTTCGCGGGCTCGATGGTGTACCAGGCCGAGGATGGCTTTCGATTCGACCTCGCCGGCGGCTACATGCTCGTGCCGGGGACCGGTGGTGGCTCGGACTTCGCCCATCCGTTGGTTGGTACGACGGCGATCCTCGTCAGCTTGTCGATTCCCTCCGCTCCGCAACCGCCGATCACCCCGGAAGCGCTCGCCGGGGTCCGTCACTCACTCCACGACTGGGGCATCCAGGTGAGCGTCATCCCGAAGCCACACGAGTATCCAAATGCCGTCACGTACCTGTCGGCGGTATACGGACGCCCGCCGCTGGTCCAGCACGGTGCGGCGGTCTGGTACGGCGGGGGAGCGGAAGGTGGTTAGCATGGGCGCCCGTATCGCCGACCGACGCCTCGACACAGGAAGGTTCGACACCAAAGAAGCAGGTCAGACGGTATAGACGGGCTGTGGCGCAGCTTGGTTAGCGCGCTTGACTGGGGGTCAAGAGGTCGGGAGTTCAAATCTCCCCAGCCCGACAAGGGAGTCCAGCTGAGCGGGAGTTGAACGACATGGGGCGCCTTCCCTCACGTCGGACTGCGCCTTTCCGAGATGTTCGGGCGTCATCCATGCGGATCCCGTGTGCTCGGGCACCCCGGCCTTGCGCTCCGTGTGCCCCGCCGCGGCATTCAACTCGGAGCGGATCAGGGACGGCCCTCAATTCAAGATCCCGACGGGATCAACTCTTGAACCACCGATCTCGCCTCCCCCATCCTCGGCGCCACGCGAGGTATTCCAGAGGTAGGAGTACTCCGAAGATGGGGGCGGAAATCTCCAGCACGGCCCACGGCCCCTCCTTCAAGCCAAGAGCGGTCGTGAAACACGCAGCGCTTGCCACCCGCAGCCAGAAGCCGCGCTGGCCGACAAAGAGTACGAGGAAAAGAAAAGGGCTCCGGTCCTCTTGCGGCATCGCTCAATGACGCTTGATGAGCTCACGGGGGACGGGGCACGGCGCCGCACGACCCAGGGCGGTGCCAGAGAGGGCCGGGGTCAGGGTCCAACGTGCGCCCGGGATCGGCGACGATCGGAGGTATCGGCGGGAGTGCGCCGGCCGGTACTGATGCCCGGTATCGCCCGTCACCGGTCGGTGGATTCGGGGCTGAGTCGCTGCCGTATCCCCGTGACCTCCCAGGCCCGTCCCAATGCACTGGCGAACAGCCCCACGACCACCAGCACCAAGGCACGCTGCAACGCAGAGCTTTGCGCGTCGGCCACGAGCGCACTGGCGAGGCCGAGCTGGATCGAAAAGCCCCCGGCAGAAATGGTCGCAAAGGCGAGATTCAGCCTGCGGGTCGGAAAGCCGCGGGAGAAGTTCCCGGCCCGTTTGGCCCGCGGTATCAAGCGGCCCGTGGCCAGCAAGCCGACCACGGCCATGACAAGGTTGGACGTCCCGAAGATCGTGGCGCCCCCGGTCAGCGCGACGATCGAGACGAAGAAGGCGTCCACCAGGGCGAGGAAAGCGCTCCCCGCCAGCACGGTCCGCCTCTCCCGGGTCTTCGCGTCCGAATCGTCGGCGTTCACGACCGACACCGCCACGACCAACAGGCCGAGGATGGCAGCAGAGGCGCCCGCGCTCGCCACGAAGAACATTTCGTAATGGCCCACCACCGGCGCCATCTTACGAGCATCACCTCGCTGCAGGTGTCCACCACCAGCGCTTTCCTCACCGCAATCGCGTCGTTACAATGCCCGGCCATGTCAGTGAAGCTCACGATCATCATCGACAACCCGAACGACCCCGTCGCCTTCGAGGCCCACTTCGACTCCCCGGCCTTCTGGGGGCCGCTCGGCAAGGTCCCCGACATCCAGCGGGTCGAATCGGCCAAGGTCTTCCCGAAAGAGGACGGCTCCCCGACCCCTGCCTACCGGACCATCGACATCTACTTCTCCGATTACGCC
>JBEKVE010000250.1:0-5723 GCA_049514335.1 Acidimicrobiales bacterium | reverse complement strand
GTGGTCGTGGGCTTCGTGGCGACCGGGATGGGCCTGGCGATGGCCGGCGCCCGGAGACGGCGGGCGGCCCCCGGTCCATGAGCGCGCCGGGGGCGGACGGGCTCGACGTGGTGGTCGTGGCCTATGGCCCGGCCGACAGCCTGGCCGGCTGCCTGTCGGCACTGGGGCGGGGCCCGCAGGTCCTCGTGGTGGACAACAGCTCCTCACCCCAGACGGCCGCCGTGGCGGGCGACCACGGGGCGCGTTACATCGATCCCGGCGCCAATCTCGGGTTCGGGGCGGCGGTCAACCTGGCGCTCGAGCACCGCAAGGCTGGCGGCCAGGACGGTGGACCCGGCTCCGGAGGTGGCGGACAGCGTGACGTGCTCCTGCTCAATCCCGACGCCCGCATCGGGCCCGACGCCGTGGCCCGGCTGCGGGCCGTGCTCGACGCCCACACCGACGTGGCCTGCGCCGCTCCCGCCCAGCATGCCCCCGGCTCCGACGTGGCCATGCGGGCCCGCTGGCCCTGGCACACCCCGGCCGGGGCGTGGGCCGAGGCGGTCGGCCTGACCCGACGACGCCTGGCGTCGTCGCGCTACTTCGTGGGCGGGGCGGTGCTGCTCGTGCGGGGGGCGGCCCTCGACGACGTGGGACGGTTCGACGAGCGCTTCTTCCTCTACAGCGAGGACGAGGACTGGGAGCGGCGCGCCGTGCGCCGGGGCTGGACCGTGCGCTACTGCCCCGACATCACCGCCGAACACGCCGGAGGCGGCACCGACGCCAGCCGCACCCGGGTGCGGCTGCGGCTGCACGCCGCCATCGAGCGCTACGTCCGCAAGTGGTACGGGTCGCTCGGGTGGGCGGTGTTCCGCGCCGGCACGCTCGTGGGGCTCGGGGTGCGCGTGGCGGCGCGCCGTGGGGCGCACCGGCGCAGTGCCGTGGCGCTGTGTCGCCTCTACCTCGAGGGACCCGACCGCGCCGCCCGCCGCACCGGGGCCGTGCCGCCGCCGATCAACGGGCCGTGAAGTTCCGCCACAGGGCGACGTCGAGGTCGGGGACGAGCCCGGCCAGCTCGGCCACGTCCTCGGCGTAGAGGTCGGCCAGGCGTCGCCGGGCGTCCTCGTCGAGGGTGACCTTGGGCCCCAGGGTGGGGCTCGACGGTCGGCGCAGCCCCGTGGGGCGGAAGCCGTCGTCGAGGTCGAGGAACCGGTAGGTGCGGGCGATCTCGGTCTCGGGGTCGGCCACGCACCGCTCGTACTGCAAGACGAGGACGCGTCCCTCGTCGAGCGGGGCGCGCCAGCGCCGCAGGGCGGCGGCGTACAGACCGCGCTCGACCGCCTCCGCCTCGACGGCGCCGAGGTGGGTGGCGGGCACGACGCCGGAGTGCGCCAGTCCCGACACGAATCGCTCGACGGGATCACGCACCATGACGAGGAGCCGGGCGTCGGGCGCCGCGCTGTCCAGGAGCGTCGGCACCCACCGCTGGTAGAGGTAGTCCGGCGTCCACTCCCCCGCCTTGGCCCCGACCGGCCGGGGGAACCAGCGGTGATAGGCACGCTCGTCCTCGGGGCCGAAGGCGGCGGTGGCGTAGGGGGCGAAGAAGTGCCGTTCCTTGTGGACCGCCCCCCGTCGTGCCACCCCGGGATGGGCACAGATGAGCTCGAACCACCACGTGGTGCCGGCCTTCTGGACCCCGATGCCCACGAAGTCGGGCGGTCCCGTCACCTCGCCCGGTGCCGGGGACGGAGGGTCCTCGCCGTAGCCCGCCTCCCACGGCGCGTAGGGCCCGACCCGCCGGCGCATGGCGTCGCGCACCGATTGCGGCAGGCGGCGGCGCAGCGCCTGCGGGGCGCGGAACAGCGCCTTTCCGAGCGCTGTGCGCGACCCCACGGGGTCAGGCTCCCACACCGCACCATTTCGCGACAACCGGCGTGGGCTGCCTATGGTGGGCGGCCATGCCCGACGCCCGGCGCACCTTCTCCCCCGACGTCAGCTCCCCCCGGGGCGGGCGGCGGTGATCCACGTCGCCACCGTGCACGTGGCCACGGCGCGCTGGATCGACGTGCAGCTGGGCTTCCTGCGGCGCAACCTGCCCGAGCCCTACAAGGTGTACGCCAACCTCCAGGACGTGCCCGAGGGCCACGCCCACAAGTTCGACCGGGTGGTGCCCATGCTGGGCGAGCACGCCGGCAAGCTCAACCTCCTGGCGGCCGAGATCGCCGCCGGGGCGCACGACGACGACCGACTGGGAGCGCCTCCACGGCGACTGGTCGCCCGGCTACTCGTGGGAGATCGCCGGCGGCCGGCCCGCCACTGACGTGGGCGGCAACCTCCTGCGCGCCCTCGAGCTGCGGGGCGAGTCGTGGACCCCGCTGCTGCGCAGCAACCGGGTCGACGTCCATCCCCTGTGGTTCGGGGTCTACGGCGACGTCGTGTACCACCACGGCGCGGGGTTCCGCTGGGCCGTGGGGCGCGTCGATCTCGTGAACCCGCCCAAGCTCACCACGCGGGCCAAGCACGTGCCGGGACTGGGCCGGCTCCTGCGGCGTCGCAACCGGGCACGGGCCCAGCGCTTCCACGCCAACACCGCCGCCGCGGCGCAGCGCATGAGCGAGGAGATGTTCGAACGGATCGTGGCCGACCCGGAGTTCTACCGGGCGCTTCTGTGAGCCGGTCGCAACCGGGCGTGGATCAGGGCACCTGCCACTGGCCGTAGTCGGTGGCCGTCCCCGCCGCCGGGGAGAACTGCACCTGGGCCACGGTCACCGACTTCTTGAGCAGGAAGGCCACGCAGCTCTTGCCCGAGCCGTTCCCGGCGATGTGGTACTGCACGGTGGCGTTGGCGCACTCCTTCAGGCTGTCGTGCGAGGGCACGTACAGCTTGCCGTTGGAGCCCACGATGTTGGCGTCGGAGTTGCTGTCCCCGGCGAGGCCGTGCGACGAGGTGTTCATGAACTGGAAGAGCACCGCCACGTAGCGCTTGTTGCTCTTTACCGATCCGCTCGACGGCGTGGCCGGGTCGACCACCTGGGTGAGGGTGAGCTCGAAGCTCCGCCCCGAGGCGGTCTTCAGGTCGAGGGTGGCGCCGACGTGGGCCACCCCGCTCGATCCAGACGCGTGGTCGATGACCGTCGCCGAACTGGAGCAACCGGCCAACAGGCCGGCCACAGCCAACGATCCTGCTGCAACGAGAGCTTTCCGCACGTGGTCCCCCTGGATGGACGGGCGCCCATGTTAGGCCGACGGCGGTCGACCGCACCAGGATGGCCCGGCTTCAGAATTACACTGCCCGGGATGCGCCACGGGGGGGTAGCCCGCAGACGGCTGCCCGACGTGCTCGGCGTGGCGTGGACGGTTCTGGCCGTGGTGGCGGTCATGGCCCCGGTGCTGCGCCCCGGCGTCCACCTCGGATCGTTCGACCTGCTGTCGCGCATCGGACTCACCAAGGCGAGCGGGGTGCGGGTCCACAGCCAGTTCCCCGCCGACCAGGCCCTGTACTTCGTGCCGCTCACCAACCTGGCCTGGACCCAGGTGCACCAGGGCCACCTGCCGCTGTGGAACCCCTACAACGTGCTCGGCGTGCCCATCGCCTTTACGTGGCAGTCGGGCGTGTTCAGCGTGCCGGTGCTCCTCAGCTATCTCGTCCCCGTGCACGCCGCCTACACCGTCATCGTCCTGTCCAAGCTCATCATCGCCGGCACCGGCGCCTACACGCTGTGCCGCGTCCTCGGCACCGGTCCGGTGGCGGCCGCCTTCGGCGGCACCGCGTTCGAGCTATCGGGGCCCATGGTGCACTACGCCGGGTGGGCCATGACCAGCGTGACGTGCTGGTCGGGATGGATCTTCGCCGCCGCCTTCCTGCTCGTGCGGGGCTCGCACCGCTTGCGCCACGGCATCCTGCTGGCGCTCGCCGTCGGCGCGGCGGTATACGGCGGCCATCCCGAGAGCCTGGTGGTCCTGGCGGTGTCGCTCCTCATCTTCGTGGGCGTGCTCGTCGGCGTCCGGGCCCACCGTGTCGGGGGCGCGCTGCGGCGGCCCATCGTGGACGTCCTCGTGGCCGGGGCGTGCGGGGCGGGGCTCGGCGCGCCGCTCATCCTCCCCGGCCTGCAGGTGGTGCAGGCGTCGGGCCGCGCCGCGGCGTCGGGCGGTGCGGCCTTCGGCCTCACCCACGTGACCGATCTCGCCACCGCCGTCCAGGGCACCGACTTCCGTGTCCCGTCGCCCTATCTGGGCGTGCTGTCGCTCGTGCTGGCGGTGGTGGCGCTGCGCGTGCTGTGGCGGCGCGCCGTGGTCCTCGCCCTCGGGGCGGTGGCAGCGGTGGGCCTGCTCCTCGTGTTCCAGACGCCGCTGTACTCGGTGGTCCAGGCCGCCCCCGAGGTGGGGCAGGTCACCTGGAACCGCGACGTCATGCTCGTCGCCCTGGCGGTGGCGGTGCTCGGTGCCCTCGGGCTCGATGCCCTCGTGCGCGCCACGCGCCCGGCCGTGACGCGGCGATGGTCCCTCGGGGGTCTCGGCGTGGCGGCGGTGGTGGTGGGGCTCGTGGCGCTGGCGGTGGGGGTCGGGGCGCAGCACACCGGCAGCGGCAGCGCCGCCGGCCGCCTGGCGGCGGCCGGGGCCTCGGTGGTCGTCGGCCTGGCGCTCGTGGCAGCGGCGGGTCAGGGCGGGGTGCGCCGGGTGCGATGGGCGGCGGCGGGCCTGGTGGCCACCCAGACGGTGGTCCTGGTGGTGGCGGGCGTGTCGTCGTGGTCCATCAGCTCCGGCACCTTTCCCACCACCGTGGCGGTGCGTACCCTGCAACGCACGGTGGGGACGTCGCTGGTGTCGATCGACACGTGCCAGACCAAGGCCTTCTCACCCCCCTTGGGGACCGAGGTCGGCATCCGACCCAACGCCAACGTGGCCTACGGCGTCCACGAGTTCGCCGCCTACGAGCCGGCGCTGCCCACGGCGTACTTCGACTCGTGGGAGGCCGTGAGCGGCACGGTGTTCAAGTCCAACGTGCGCCGGGTGGGGCTGTTCTGCCCCGATGTCACCACCGCCGCCGAGGCCCGCATCTACGGCGTGAGCTACATCCTCGCCCTGCCCCACACCCGGACCCCGGCCGGGGCGCAGCGGGTGGGCACGGTGGGCGGCGAGGAGCTGTTCCACGTGACGGGCTCGGCGCAGGCCACCGTGTCGGCCCTCGCTCCCCCGGGCCGGGTGCTGGCCGACGACGCGCCGGGCACGCCCGTGGCGGCGTCGCACCCGAGCCCGTCGTCGCTGCGCGTCGTCACCGATGCGGCCGGGCCCCGCATGCTCCGCCTGCGCGTCACCGCCCTTCCGGGGTGGAGCGCCACCATCGACGGGCGTCCCCTGTCCCTGCGGTCGTGGGCCTCGGGGAGCATGCTCGAGGCCGAGGTGCCGGCAGGCCACCACGTCGTGGAGCTCCAGTACTGGCCGAAGGCCTTTACCGAGGGCATCGTGCTCGCCGGCATCATCACCCTGGGCGGACTGGCGGCGTTGGCGCTACACGCCTTCGGTGGGCGCTACCGGCGCCCCAGCAACCACAGCGACAGGCGGCGTACGTCCACAAAGTAGAGCGTGAGCCCTGCGAGCAGCAACAGGACGCCCAGGAATGCCGTGACGCGCCCGATGGGACCGAAGCCGGTGAAGGCCAGGGTCGTGCTGGGCTTGGTCACCGGGGTCCGCGGCGGCACGGTGGTGGGCGTGGGGTGGCTGACGGTGCGCACCACGGTCGTGGG
>JBEKVE010000249.1:0-3617 GCA_049514335.1 Acidimicrobiales bacterium | reverse complement strand
CCAGGGCGTCAAGGCCGTCGAGGAAGTTGACGCCGTTCATGAGCGCCACCGTCACGGCGGCCACGGCCACGCCGCCGCCCACACCGCCGATGCGGGTGGCCACACAGGCTGCCACCCCGGCGCCCACGGCGACCTGCCCGGCCAGGCGCAGCGAGGGTGCGAGGCCCACGCGGTCGTCGAGGACCCCCAGGAGCGCGGCACCGGCGAGCGGTGCCACCACGGTGGGATGTCCCAGTGCCGCCCCGGTGACGAGCGCCACGAAGACCGCCGCGCCGCCCAGGTAGGGGACCGCCGCGCTCTGGGGCTTGAGCGGTCCGGGCCGGTCGACGATGCCGGTGCGGGTGGCGACGACCATGGCCACGGGCGTGAGCACGACGGCCGACACGAAGGCGGCGGCGCCCGCCGCCAGGACGTCGGTCACCGGTGGTGCCCTCCCGACGGGCCCGACGGGTCCGAAGGGTCCGACGGGTTCGAAAGGGAGCGGCCTGGCGCCGGGGCGGAGCCGCCGCCGCCGGCACCGGCCGGGCCCCCGCCCGGTCGGGCGGGCAGGGCCGTCTCCATGAGCAGAGAGGGCACGCCACGGTGGAACTCGAAGGTGCACGTGGGGGTGAACCCGGCACGGCGGTACATGGCGATGGCCGGGGCGTTGGCGGCTCCCACGACCACGCGGGCGGACCGCCCCCCGCGGCGACGAACCTCGTCCAGGAAGGCGTCGACCAGGTGGGCGCCGACCTGCCGGCCCCGCCAGCGGGGGTCCACGGCCACCGACAAGAGCTCCCCCTGGGCGCCCGGGGCACCGCCGGCGCCCTCGTCCTCGTCGCGCCCGTGACGCAGGGTCTCGAGCGCCGTGGGGGCGGCCCGCAGCAGGCGCACGGGGGCGCGCAGCACCGCCCCGACGCCGTCGCGCAGGACGAAGGTGCGGTAGAGACGGCCCACCGCCATCGACCCGGCCAGGAATCCCACCGGGTCACCGTCGCCCTCGGCCACGAGCAGGAACGACCCCTGCGCCACGGCGATGCGGCGGTACAGCCGGCGCAGAAAGCGCGGACCCAGGCTCGACAGGAACCCCTCGGAGATGAGCGAGGCGTGCAGTGACGCGGCGGCACCGGCGTCGTCGCGTCGCCCGGCGCGCACCGTGCTCAGGGCGCCGCCGGCCCCGCCCGGAGCGGGACCTGCATCGCTGCCACGCATCGCCGCCCCTCTCCCCACGATCCGCGGAGCAAGGTCGCGCCCCGTACCAGGCCGAAGTCTACGTCCGGCCCCGTGCCAGGAGGGTGGCCATGAGGCGCGCCTGCAGCCCGGGGTCGCCCCGTCGGCGCCCGGCGCGTGCCGCGGCGAAGCTCGTGGCCAGGAAGAGCGCCGCCGCCGCCCCGGCCCCGGCCGGGTGCCCCTTTCCGGGGGCGAGGGCGCGCGCCATGCCCCCCCGCCCGGCGGCGTACCCCGCCAGCACGGCCTCGTGGTAGCACCGGCACGCCCCGGTCATCTCGGTGCGGTGCTTGGCCACGAAATTGCGCCGTCCCGTCGCCTGGGCGTCGGTGGCGCGTGTCACCCGTGCCCCTCCGTGCTGGGTGTAGCGGTAGCCGACGTGGGGGATGGTGCGGACCGGGCCGTCGCGCGAGCACCGCAGCCACAGGTCCCAGTCCTCCCCGGTGGGCAGAGCGGGATCGAAGGTGACGTCGAAGCTCAAGGCGTGACGGCGCACCACGGCAAAGGGCAGGGCCACGAAGTTCTGCCACAGCAACTGGTCGCTGCCGTAGTGCAGAGGGCCCCGGAAGACGACCTCGCGCCCACTGTCGGCATGGTGCACGACGTGCCACGACGACGCCGCCACCACGTCGGGGTGCGACGACAGGAAGTCGAGGACGACCCGGCCCACGCCGGGGAGCCAGGCGTCGTCGTCGTCGCAGAACGACACGAGCTCGCCTTGCGCCACCTCCAGCCCCCGGTTGCGGGCCACGCAGGGGCCGACGCCCCCTTCGGTGCGCACCACCTGCACCCGCCGGTCCTCGTCCACCAGTCGCTGCAGGGCGTGCGCCGTGTCCTCGTCGGACGCGCTGTCGTCGACGATGACGAGCTCGAGGGCATCGACGTCCTGCGACAGGACCGACGCCGCCGCCGCCACGACCTCCCGGGGCCGACCACGCGTGGGCATCACCACGCTCAGCAGTGCCGGTGCCACCATGGTCGCCGGGCCGTCCGCGCCGTCAGGGTCGCCGGCGCAGCCGGTCGCGCACCGCGGCGTAGGCGGTACGGGCGCGCCAGAACGGGCTCGCCTGCATCGACGCCACCCGCAGCCGGGCCTGCTCGAGCTCACGGTTGAGCGCCACCTGCTCGCGGCGCAGACGGGCCACCAGCTCCGCCACCGCGCCGGGCGGGCCGTCGTCCTCGGTGGTGGTGTGGGCGGTGTCGCGGTCCGTGTCGGGGTCCGCGCCCGTGTCGGCGTCGCCCTGCGCAGCGGCGCGCCCCTCGTCGAGGAGCCAGGCGTCGATCGACGACAGGTTGGTGTGGATCGGAAGCATCTTCTGCCACTTGCGGGCCATGACGCGCTCGCTGTGGCGGTAGTGCGAAGGGACGCGCCCCGTGAGCGAGTTGTGGTGACACGGCGCGTCGAGCACCACGACCCGCAGGCCGCGCTGGCGGGCCTGCAGCGCCAGGTCGGTGCCGTAGAGGTGCCACCCGAGCTCGGGGTCGACGCGCAGCGCGGTGTCGCGTGGCACCACCATCAACAGCTCGTCGAGGCCGTCCACGTCGGCGGGCAGGGTGCGGTGGGCGAGGAGCCGGTCGCGGTGCACGACGCGCCCGATGGCGTCGAAGGGGACGGTGCGGTCGAGGACCCCGAACACACCGGCGATCCCGATGGGACTCCCGCCACTCTCGGCCAGTCGCCACTGCGACACCATGCGGGCCGGCCACCCCTCGGGGATGTACACGTCCTGATGGACGAACACCACGAACGCGCCCCGGGCGCGTGCCAGGCCCCCGTTCAGGCCCTCGGCGGCGCTGGCGCAGCCCCGGAACACGAGCAGCTCGTGGGGGCCGTCGCCGCCCAGGCAGGGAGAGCGGGCCAGGTTGGCGGCGAGCTGCTCGTCGTCGTTGACGCACGCCACGAAGGTGACCGCCACGTCCCCGGGGCCGTCGTCACCCGAAGCGCCGTCACCGGCGTCGTCGACGTCGGGGACGGGCAGCCCCCGGACGAGCAGCCGGGTGGTGCGCAGGTCGCGCTCGGCGTCCGCCGCGCCCACCCCGAGCATCTCGAACAGCGCCGCTCCGGCCACCACCGTGTCCGCCGCCGGGTCCGCGGCGGGCGCCGCACCGGCGAGCTCGGGCGCACCGTCGTCGTCGTCCTCCTCGAGGCGGTCGACGGTGTCGGGCGCGTACCCTGCGTCGAGGAGGAGTTGCATCACGCCGGCCGAGGTGTACAGGCGGCGGAAGGCGGGGTCGAGCAGCGTGCCCTCGTCGTAGGGGAGCACGCCGCGCACGAGGCCGCGCACCACGCTGTGGTGCTGCACGTTGGGCACGGCGCACGACACCGTGCCCGCCGGTGACAGAAGGGCGCGGTGTCGGCGCAGGGTGGCGAGCGGGTCGGCGAGGCGAAGAAGCACATCGGCATAGACCAG
>JBEKVE010000248.1:0-3647 GCA_049514335.1 Acidimicrobiales bacterium | reverse complement strand
AGCGTGGCGGGTGCGGCACCGGGGACGCGGTAGAGGCGCTCGCCGGCCAGGGTGCGAACGAACACCGTGCCCGAGGGTCGGCGACCACCGTCGGGCACCAGGATGTAGCCGATGCCGAAGCGACGGGCGGTGGTGGCGGTGGTGACGGCGGGGCACAGCACGAGCGGACCGCCCTGCGCCGTGGCCGGCCTCCCGGTGGCGTCGCGCAGGGCGCGGAACAGCGACTGGGGGGTGAGCGGGTCGTAGTCGGCGAGCTCGTGGACACCCAGGATGACGTTGGCGTTCTGGTGGATGCCCACGCCCGGCGGCGTCAGGCAGTCACGGGTGGAGAACCCCACCGTGGCCCCACCTACGATTCGGGCCAGGGTGGCCTCGGCCGGTGTGGCCGACACGAAGGCCGGGCTCGACGACACGAGCGGGGCTCCCGCCGCCACCAGGAAGGCCGTCTCGCCCGCCAGCAGGACCGCCCCCGCCCACCAGCCGTGGCGTCCGCCGCCGGTCGTCGCCTCGTGGCGGCCCCGGGCACGCTGCGACCATGCCAGCAGCCCGGCCACGGCCAGCCCGCCGGCGACGAGGGCGGCGGGCCACAGGAAGCTCCGGTTGCGGATGGCGGCCTCGGCGGGGGGGAGGCCGCCACGCGACACCAGCCACACGAGGCCGAGGACCACGGCCACGGCCGCGAAGCCGAGGGCGCACCAGCGCCGCACCGCCCGTTCCCCGTGCGATCGCACCACGGCGTCGAGGCCCATGCCGCCCAGCACGGCCAGGGCCAGGTCCATGGTGATGATCGACCGGTGCCATCCCACGTAGGAGAGCCCGGTGGCCCCGTCGAGCGCCGACACCAGGGGGTGGAGATAGGCGAGCGCGGCCATGACCAGCGCCACGGCCACCCAGGCCGGCACCTCGGGGCGCCGCCACCTCGTCACCACCGCCACCACGCCCAAGGCGATCGCCACCGCCCCCACGGCGGCGGCGGTCTCGGGGTAGATGGAGTTGCCGAACCAGCGGCTCCCGGCCACGGGGAGGCCCTCGAACCCCGGGACCAGCACGTGGACGAGGTCGTGGGGGGGCAGGGCGCCGTAGCGCGAGGCGCTTCTCACCACCGATCCCGACACGGCCTGGAGCCCCGGGAGCACCAGGGGCGCGGCCAGGGCGCCACCCGCCACCGCCGCCAGGACCAGGTCGAGAAGCGTCCGGACCGGGGTCACGGCGCCGGTGCGGGCCCGCACCACCTGGTCCACCACCAGGTAGACGACGAGGCCGATGCCGGCGATGAGGACGGTCTCGGGCTGGCCGCCGTAGAGGGCGGCGGCCAGGGCCACCGCCAGCAGGGCGACCGAACCCACGCGGTGGCGCCCCCGGGTCACGAGCACCCCGGCGGCGAAGATCCACCCCGCGAAGGCCATGGTGCCGGCCTCGGGCCATCCCAGCCACCCCGTCATCGACCCGCTGAGCTCGAACACGGTGGCGGCGGCGGTGGCCCCCATGACCCCGAGGCGCAGCACCCGGCCGAGCAGGTAGGCGCCCGAGCCGGCGATGAGCAGGGTGGCGATCTGCACCACCGTGTAGGCCAGGCGGAGGGGGAAGAGGTAGCCGAGCAGCGTGGGGACGCTGAGGGCGGCCGCCTGCCAGTTGAACAGCAGCGGCGTGCCCAGGCCGCTGTAGGGGTTCCACAGCGGCAGGTGGCCGTGGTGGACCTCGGTCCAGGCCAGGGTGGTCCACGGGATCATCTGCTCGATCTGGTCGCCGGGCCCGGTGTAGTGGACCGTCACCCCGGGCTGTCTCGACAGGCCGTAGCGGCTCAGGAGGTCGAAGTTCCCGAGCGACGATCCGTGGGCCAGGGCGGGGACGAGGACGGCCACCACCGCCGCCGCCACCCACAGCAGCCCGAGCACGTCGGGGAGCCACGCCGCCAGGCGTCTGTCGCCGGGCGTCACCGGGGGCCTCGGCATGGCAGATGGTACGCCGCCGCCCCACCGGGAACGGGGCGCTTCGCGCCGGGGGCCCGTGAGCCCCGGGCCCGAGCGATCAGGTGACGGGCTGGACCGTCCCCTCGCTGGGCACCACCTGGGTCCGCTCGAACCACGCCACCGTGTGGCGCAGGCCCTCGTCCAGGGCCACGGGCACCTGGTCGGGGAACAGCGCCCGCAGCCTGGTCTGGTCGGCCTGCGAGTCGCGCACGTCGCCGGCCCGGACCGGGCCGTGGTCGAGCACGAGGGACCGGCCCACCACCGACTCCAGTGTTTCTGCCAGCTCCAACAGTGAGTGCCGGCCCCCGAAGGCCAGGTTGACCGGTCCCGGTGCCGTGACAGTGCGGGCCAGCGCGTCGCTGAGCACGCCCACGACGCTCCCCACGTAGGTGAAGTCGCGGGTCTGGCCGCCGTCGCCGTGCACGGGCAGGGCACGGTTGTCGAGGGCGGCCGACACGAAGGCCGGCACCACCGCGGCATAGGCGTGCCCGGCCCGCTGGAGGGGCCCGAACACGTTGAAGAAGCGGAACACGAGCACCGGCAGCCCGAAGGACGTGGCGTAGGAAAGGGCGTAGGCCTCGGTGGCCAGCTTGCTCGCCGCGTAGGGGCTGAGGGGCCGGGGGGGCAGGTCTTCGGAGGCGGGCAGGGTGCGGTTGGCGCCGTACACCGAGGACGACGAGGCCACCACCACGTGGAGGCCCCCCGCCTGCCGGGCGGCCTCGAGGACGCGCAGGGTGCCGGTGGCGTTGGCCTCGTGGGTGGCGACGGGGTCCTCGATCGAGCGCGGCACCGAGGCCCGGGCGGCCAGGTGGACGACGGCGCCGGCCCCCTGGAAGGCCCGGGCCAGGAGGTCCTCGTCGAGGATGGACCCCTTCACCAGGTCGACGCCGTCGATGCCGGTCAGGTTGTCACGGTGGCCGGTGGAGAGATCGTCGACCACCACCACGCGCTCCACCCCGGGGGTGCGCGCCAGTGAGGCGCACAGGTTGGCACCGATGAAGCCGGCCCCGCCCGTCACCACCACCCGCCGGGGCGGGTGCCCGGTCACGCCGAGACGGGATCGGGGTCGGCTTCCGCCGTGAGGCGGTGGCCGAGGGGGGAGGCCAGGGGGTCGTCGCCGTCGCCGGCGTCGTCATGGGCGGCGTCGCCCGAGGGCACGGCCGCAGACGGCGACGCCATGGCGAAGAGCAGCTCCCGCACGAGCGGGGCGTCACGGCGCACGGCCGCCTCCTCCATGGTGCGCAGCCGCCCGGTGACCTGGTCGGGAGCCATGAGCACCGGCGCGATGCGGCGGATGAAGGGGTGGGTGGTGGGGAACGCCTTCTCGTCGGCGCTGTGCAGCTCCTCGTGCAGCTTCTCGCCCGGCCGGCGCCCGATCATGCGGATGGGGATCTCCGTGCCCTCCTCGTGACCCGACAGCCGGATCATGCGCTGGGCCAGGTCGAGGATGCGCACCGGCTCGCCCATCTCCAGCATGAAGATCTCGCCGCCCTGGGAGAGCACCGAGGCCTGGAGGACGAGCTGCACCGCCTCCTCCACGCTCATGAAGAACCGGGTCATGCGGGGATCGGTCACCGTGATGGGCCCGCCGGCGGCGATCTGGCGGGCGAAGGTCGGGATGACGCTGCCGCGGCTGCCGAGGACGTTGCCGAAGCGCACCACCGAATAGGCCGCCCC
>JBEKVE010000247.1:0-3676 GCA_049514335.1 Acidimicrobiales bacterium | reverse complement strand
TGCTTGCCACCGTTCAGCACGTTGAAGTGTGGCACCGGCAGGCGCGCCGTGGTGCCCTCGGACGCGGCGAAGGCCTGCCACAGCTCCACGCCGCGGGCCGTGGCGAAGGCACGGGCCATGGCGATGGACACGCCCACGATGGCGTTGGCACCCAGGCGGGCCTTGTTGGGAGTCCCGTCGAGGGCGATGAGGGCGGCGTCGAGTTCGGCCAGGTCCTGGAAGCGGCGGCCGACCAACTCGTCGGCGATCTCGGTGTTGACGTTGGCCACCGCCTTGCGCACGCCCTTCCCGGCATAGCGCTCGGGGTCGCCGTCGCGCAGCTCGACGGCCTCGCGCGACCCGGTGGAGGCACCGGAGGGGACCCCGGCGCGCGCCTTGGTCCCGTCGGCCAGGGTGACGGTGACCGCCAAGGTGGGCATGGACCGCGAATCCAGGATCTCCAGTGCTTCCACGGCGCGAACGGTCCTGTCCATAGAACAGCCTCCCTGGGGTCACCTCGACGTGACTCGGTACCCCCACCGTGTCAGGTGCACCGGTGGCACCACTAGGGCCCGAAGACCTTCAAGCCGTTGGGCACCTCTGTCGGGACGCCGGGCCCGGGGGCGCACGCGTGGACACTCCCCAGGTCGACGCAGGCTGGAGCGACGAGAGTCCCACTCATCCGGCGCACGCGGGCGGCGCCACGTCGGGGTTACAGCTGCCGTGCGCCAAAGACTGTCAGTGGGCCGGGGAGGATTTGAACCTCCGACCTTCGGCATTTCACACCGACGCTCTTCCGGTCTGAGCTACCACGCCCCGATACATCCACCTAACCGCACATCCGGTCCCTATGGATGTCGGGCCAGGGCCGCCGTGTGGAGCACTCCCCCACCCCCGGGGCTCCCACCAGGGAGCCGGTGGATGAACCCGCGGACGGATTCGGTTGAAGGCAATCGGTCACCGACCGGCGGGTACCCCAGTCGGGCGGGGACCACGGCGAGCCGCGCCATGGCGAATTCTCATGATGAAACATGTTGACGAATGCATTTTCATGATGTTTGATCTCACTCCATGTCGACGAGCATCGATCTCCCCACGCTTCTCGGGGCCGTTCCCGGCTTCGCCCCGCACTATCTCGACTTGGTGGAGGCCGCTGACGGTGACCCTGGCGTGCCAGCCACCCTGACGGCGCTGGCGGACTACGTGGCCGGTCTGGCGGCCGAGGTCGAGCGCCGCCGGCCCGGGCTCGAGGCCTGCTTGGGGGTGGTGGAGACCGTGGCGGCCGGCTCCGAGGACGGTTCCGAGCTCGTGGCCTGGGCCTTCCTCGACAGCCTGGCTCCCGAGGAACGGGGCCGCCTGGTCCCGTGGTTCGGACCGCGGACGCGGGCCCTGCTGAGGGAGCTCGAGCCCGGATCGGGCGGCAGTCCCGACGCCGGTGGCGGACCCGGCGCGGGCTCAGACGGCGGGCACGATGGCGACGGCTGAGCGCGGGCGGCTTCTCGCCCGCCGCGACGGGCGCGGCTATACCTGGGCGCCATGCCGGGGCCGATACGTGTCGCCGACACGGGCGACGCCCGTCCGATCGCCGCCAGCCTGTCGCGCGCCTTCTTCGACGACCCGGTCATGACGTACCTGGTGCCCGACGAGGCGACACGCCGAAGCCGTCTGGTGAGCTTCTTCGACGTGGCGTTCACGATCCAGCACGGGCCGCACGGCGCGTGTTACACCGACACCGACCGCGCCGGCGCGTCGCTGTGGGACCCACCCGGGCACTGGAGGATGACCCCGAGACAGATCCTGCGGGGCTCGCCCAAGCTCATCGACGCCTTCCGCCTCGGCGTTCCCCGGGCACTGCGCCTTCTCTCGACAGTGGAGCGCCACCACCCCCGCAACGAGCACTGGTACCTGGCCGTGCTGGGCACCGATCCCGTCCACCAGGGCAAGGGGATCGGGTCCGCGCTGCTGGCGCCGGTCCTGGAACGCTGCGACCGCGAGGGTGTGGGGGCGTATCTCGAGTCCTCGAAACAGAGCAACATCGGCTTCTACCGCCGCCACGGCTTCGAGGTGACGACCGAGATCCACTTCCCCGGCGGGCCCACGGTGTGGCCCATGTGGCGCGACCCCCATCCCCCCGACGGCGCCTGAGCACGTCGCGCCGGCGGCGGTGCTGCGTGGCGGTCAGTCGAGGGCGGCCGTCACCGCTGCTGCGAAGGACTCGGGGGCCTCGAGCATCGGGTAGTGCCCCACCCCGGAGAGCCACGTGAGCGGCGTTCCCGGTCGCTCTCGGCACAGCCGGTTGGCCATGTCGGACACGGCGATGGGGTCCTCGGTCCCCCACACCACGGCCACGGGCGAGGGGTGGGTGGTGATGGCACCGGTGAACCGGCTCTGGTTCCGACGCCGCTCCTCGATGTAGCGGATCGTGCGCGCCAGCAGCCGGTGCCCGTCCTCGTGGGCGATCGTCTCCCACAGCGCGGCCAGCTCGGCCTCGTCCACCGGCGAACCCGACGCGAACGTCGCCGCCAGGCTGGCCGCCATGGTGGTGCCGTCGATCGGGGCGTCCTGCGGCAGCCGCTCGTCGGGGAGTGACAGCAGGAGCTGCTGCCCCGCGCTCAGGTGGGCCATCTCGATGTAGATGCTGCCGTTGCACAGCACCCGCCGGGTCACCTCGACGGGCCAGCTCCCCTCGGCCTGCCGGGCGAGCAGCTCACCGCCCACGGTGTCACCCAGGTCGTGGGTGAGCAGGGCCAGCGACGTCACACCGGTGTCGGCCACGAAGGCCTGCGCCACATCGGCGTGCAGCCCGATCGTGTAGGCGATGTCGGGCTTGGCCGACAGCCCGAACCCCGGCATGTCGAACAACAGGACCCGGCGCCGTCGCGCCAGGGTGTCGACGACGCGGTGGAAGTCGAAGGAGCTGGTGGGAAAGCCGTGGATGACGAGGAGCGGCTCGAGCGTCTCCTCGCCCACCGGCGCCACGTCGACGGTGAAGGTCCGCCTGCCGGCGCAGCTCCGGTAGCTCCCCCGGCGCTCCCACGCCGCCACCCGCTCCGAGGTCCAGCCCACGGTGCCGACAGTAGGCGACGGCCGCGCCCCGCACCGCTGCGTGCTCGGTCACCTCGTCCGCTCGCCTGTGCGCCCAGTGCGCCGGTGCGCCAGTCCGCCAGTGCGCCAGTCCGTCAGGGTGAAGCGACGTCGGTGCTGTCGAAGGCGATGGCGTCCTGGGCCGCTCCGAACTCGCCCTCGGCACCTGCTGCACCGGAGGCGGAAACGGCACCGACACCGGTGGCAGCAGCAGCCGCTTCGGCCGCCTCGGCGGCATCGAGCTGGCGGTCGTTACGCGCCGCCTGGCGCTCCTCGTTGAGCATCCACTGGTACACGATGATCCCCATGGCCACGAGCGTGGTCAGCTCGCCCACGATCCACAGGATGGATCCGCCCTGCCGGGTGTCGGCCACCGAATGGAATTGCGGCGCGATCGAGACGCTCGCCCCGGTGAGGGCGACACCGAGGATGGCGGTGACGGGTATGCCGGCCGCCAGGATGCCGAGCTTGGCCGGGAAGCTGAGCCGCCACCGTGACGGGTCGACCCCGACCACGAGCCACCAGAACAGACAGCCCGACACGAGGAAGTGGAGATGGGTGAGGTCGTGCACGAGGGGGTGGCGCAGGGAGAAGGCGTAGAACGGCGTCAGGA
>JBEKVE010000246.1:0-3681 GCA_049514335.1 Acidimicrobiales bacterium | reverse complement strand
CCACCTGGGCCCGGGCCCGCACCGGCGCCCGCCATTCGTCGGCACCGGCGGTGACGTCGTTCCAGGCCTCGGCCAGGTCGAACCCCTCCGGACGGACGACGGGCTCGTCGGTGAGCTCGACCGAGCGGACGCGGTCGACGCGAAAGGTCCGGCGCCCGTCGCCCGTGTCGGCCACGAGATACCAGACCGTGCCCTTCACGGCGAGGCCGAGGGGGTGGACCACGCGCCGTGTGGCCCGCCCGTCGCCGGCCACGTAGTCGAGCACCGCCTGGCGGCCCTGCACCACCGCCTGCTGCACCGCGTCGAGGCGGGGCGGATCGGGGCGCGGCGACGTGGCGCCGTCCCAGCCGCTGCGATCGACCACGACCGCCCGCGAGGCGGCCTCGGCCGTGGCCCGGAACGACTCCGGCAGGGCACGCACGAGCTTGCGCAGCGCGGCGCGCAGCTCGGGTGTGGCCGGAGAGGACGGGCCGGCCAGCAGGAACAGCGTCCGCACCTCGGTCTCGGTCAACCCGCTCAGGTCGGTGCGCCCACCGCCGGCAAGGCGCCATCCGCCGTGGCGGCCCCGGGCCGCATAGACGGGGAGGCCGGCCAGGCCGAGTGCCTCGAGGTCACGCCGGGCGGTGCGCTCCGACACCTCGAGCTCGGCCGCCGCCTCGGCCGCCGTGACCTGGCCACGGCGCTGCAGAAGGAGGAGCAAGGCCACCAGGCGGTCGGCGCGCACGATGACAGCTTTCCACCAAAACCGGTCAGGAGATGGCCTGTTAAAGGCGCCATACTGGCGGAGACAGGCTGGACGAGGAAAAGAGGACACACATGCCAGGCTCCGTTCCCCCCGTGGCCGACGAGCGCGACGGGCTCATGGGCTACGTCGCCCAGCAGCGGCTGGTGGTGCGCATCGCCGCCTACGGCCTGAGCGACGACCAGGCCAGGGCCACCCCGACCTCGAGCACCCTCAGCGTGGGGGGCATCGTCAAGCACCTGGCGGCGGTGGAGCGGTCCTGGACCGGGCACATGCTCCAGACGCCCAGGGAGCCCTCGGGTGGCTTCGACGCCTACCAGGCCGGTTTCCTGCTCGGTCCCGACGAGACGCTGCAGGGCGCCCTGGACGACTACGACAAGGCGTGCCGGGCCACCGACGACGCCGTGGCCGGGATCGCCGACCTGGGCCAAGCCGTCCCCGTCCCACCGGCGCCGTGGTTCCCGAAAGACGTCGAGGCCTGGTCGGTGCGCTGGGTCCTCCTGCACCTCATCGAGGAGACGGCCCGCCACGCCGGGCACGCCGACATCGTGCGCGAGGCCATCGACGGCGCCTCGGCCTACCCCCTCATGGCGGCGGCCGAGGGGTGGCCGGCGACGCCGTGGATGGAGCCCTGGAAGCCGGCGTCCTGATCCGGGTGCGGCCCGTGTGGTTCCGGGGCCGCATCTCGGTTGCAATTGTCCTAATGTATTAGTACATTCACACATATGGAGTCGGAGCCGACCATCGAGTTCCGACTCGACCGGCGATCGGGGGTGCCGGCCTACCGACAGCTGGTCGACCAGGTCCGCCACGCGCTTCGGCTCGGACTGCTGCAGCCCGGGGACCGCCTGCCGACGGTGCGGGACGTCGTCAGGCAGATCGCCATCAACCCCAACACCGTCCACCGCGCCTTTCGGGAGCTCGAGCAGCAGGGCCTGACCGAGGGCAGGCCCGGCAGCGGGACCTTCGTCGTCGCCTCCTTGTCGGATGCCCCCGAGCAACAGAGCCAGCTCCAGGATGACCTGCAGCGGTGGATGGAGGCGGCGCGCGCCGCTGGGCTCGGGGACGAGGCGATCTCCGCGCTCGTGGCCGACGCCATGCGCGCCTCGGAGCAGACGTCGCAACGCGCACCGCAACGCGCCGCGGACAAGGAGGTTCCCCGATGAGTGCCGCACTCGAGACGGCCGGGCTCGGCCGCCGCTACCACAGCCGCTGGGGGCTTCGGGATTGCACGCTGGACATCGCCGAGGGGACGATCACCGGCCTGGTCGGGCCGAACGGCGCAGGGAAGTCCACGTTGCTCCGGCTCACCGCCGGCATCTCCCGCCCCACCACCGGCACGGTGGCGGTCTTCGGCGAGGAGATCAAGCCCAACGGCACCGACCACCTGCGCAGGATCGGCTATCTGGACCAGCTGCGCCCCCTCTACGCCGGCTTCCGGGTACGCGACGTGCTGACCCTCGGACGCCGGCTCAACCGCACCTGGGACGACGCCGCGGCGCGGCAGTGGCTCGACGACCTCGACATCGCGCTGACCGACAAGGTCGGCACGCTGTCGCTCGGGCAGCAGGCCCAGGTGGCACTCACGCTGTGCATGGGCAAGCGACCCGACCTCCTCTTGTTGGACGAGCCCCTGGCGAGCCTCGATCCGCTGGCGCGCCGCCAGCTGCTCCAGACCCTCCTTTCGGCCGTGGCCGAACGGGGCACCACCGTGCTCTTGTCGTCGCACATCGTGAGCGAGCTCGAGCCGGTGTGCGACCACCTCGTGATCCTGTCGGCCTCCCGCCTCCAGGTGTCGGGGCCGATCGAAGCGCTCGTGGGCGAGCACGCCGTCCTGGTGGGCCCCCGCGACGGCCGCACACCGCCGGGCCTCGACGTGATCTCGGCCACCGACACCGGTCGGCAGTCCACACGGCTCGTGCGGGGATCGACCGCGGGGGTGGACCCGGCGTGGCAGGTGCTGCAGCCGGGCCTGGAGGAGATCGTCCTCGCCTACCTCGGCCGACCCGAGACCCCCCGCCCCGACCCGGGTCCGTACGACCCTCGCACCATGGAGCCCCTCGCATGATCTGGCTGGCGTTTCGTCGTCATCGGCTGTCACTCATCGTCATGGCGGGCGTGCTCGTCGTGCTCGGCGTCTGGATGGCGGCCGTCACGCACTCATTCGAGTCGGCCCTGGGCACGCCTCCTCCGCACGGATGCCTCGACAACCTGCGGGCGTGCAACCTGGTGTTCCACGGGTGGGACTCCGCCCAACAGCAGGCCGCTGTCATCGACCTCGTGCTGTTCCTCGTGCCGTGCCTCTTCGGCGTGGTGCTGGGTGCCCCGCTCGTGGCCGGTGAGCTGCACGAGCGCACCAACCGCGTGGCGTGGACGCAGGGCATCTCCCGCACACGCTGGCTCGTGACCAACTGGCTGGTGGTCGGGCTGAGCGCGGTGGCGCTCATGGGGCTGTTCCAGCTGGTGGTGCAGTGGTGGTCGGGCCACGTGCTCGTGAACTTCCTCGAATCACACTTCATCCTCGGGACCGACCGCATCGCACCGCGCCTGTTCGGCGTCACCGGCGTCGTCCCCATCGCCTACACGCTGTTCGCTTTCGCCCTCGGCGTTGCCCTGGGAGCGCTGCTCCGCCACACGGTGTGGGCCGTGGTGGGGACGGTGGCCGGCTACGGCCTCGCCTCGCTCGGGATGGTGGTCGGCATCCGATCCTCGCTGGCGGCGAAGGTCTTCGTCTCGGAGACGACCATCGGCGGCTATGACCCCGGGCCCTCCGGGGCCTGGTACATCGGACCGGAGTGGCGCGCCGTACCGGGCGCGCAGCACCCAACCGGGGCGTCGGTGCTCGACATCGTCCACCGGTGCATGTCCAGCGGCTACGTCCCGACGTACGACCACTGCCTCACCACCCACGGCGTCGAGGGGGGGTTCCTGTACCAACC
>JBEKVE010000245.1:0-3719 GCA_049514335.1 Acidimicrobiales bacterium | reverse complement strand
CAGCACAACGATACGTCCGGCCCCTGCCCGGCGCTTCAGCGCGCCCAAATGACCCCTCTTGACAGAAAGAGGCTTCGTTTTGCTGCGGGCTGGAAATGCGGAACTGCTTGATCTCGGGGCAGGGTCCAGTGATCTGCTGGCTGTGCGCGCGCCATCCGGTAACGCTCAAGCGGAGAAGCGGCCAGGAGCCGACAGCGCCGGCTCCAACTCCCAGTGTCCAGGTGACCGTGACAGGACCCGTCAAGGCGACCCCTCTGGGCGGCCTGTGGGCCGGCCATTGACGGGCCCTCCAGTTGCGGTCTTGGGGCTAACAACTTTTGGGAACCTTCTTGTGGGCTGCGTCAGTTGATGCTCGATTACGGCCTCCGGGCACTGCCGAACGTGACCCTTCACCGTCACCCTGAACGTCACCCTCCCTGGTCGTGGCACTGTTCCGCTCCGGGCGGAGAATTTTCATAGACGTGCTGCGTGTTCGTTTCGAATGTGGGCAGGTATGCGAGCAACCTCCCCATCTCAACTTTCCGTCGCTCCTGATCTACCGCAGGCCGTCTCTGGCCTTCCGCTGCACCCCGCAACTTGTCTCCCAGCCGCACATGCCTTCGAGTGTCACTCCTCTCGCTGACTGTTGCCACACCCATCCACAACGCTGAACACGATTGCAAGGGCGTCCCTTGCCGGCGCAGGAGCGCTACGGAGATCCTCGGCATGCCCCCGTTCTGTCGCCCGATGGCAATCATCTTGTCGTTCCTTCACCTGCTGAGCCGCCACACGACCTATGTCGCAGGCGTCCCGTCATGCTCGACACACGCTGACCAGCCGGACATCGAGTCCGGCTCGGCCAGCGATTCGAATGCACCGGTCGGCTTTGCCAGCACTCTACAAATAGTCCACACCTGTGCACTCTCAGTGCGAACGTCACCCGGGCCATCTCCAAGACACGGTCTGCCACGGTGGCCGGGTCTCCCGCGAACGGCAGAGGGCATTGATGATGCAACTGTGTGGACTCGATGACCAGGTCTGGCGGAGTAGATCCGGGGTCGTGTTGACGCGCCCGGTGCGGGCTCGATGCCCGCCCGGGCGCTGTAATCGCTGCGGATGCTGGCGTGAGCCTGGTCACGGTGGGCCAGCAGAGGGCCCCGGTGCCGGCGATCGGCTTCGGGCCGCGCTATAGCCCGAAGCGCGATCCCCGGCTTCAGGCACGACGGACATGCCCGAGACGACGTCACCCTGCGGTCCTGAAAGAAGAAACCTCGGAACCTCGGCGAGGGTGACGTTGGAGGTGACGTCGATCCGGATGATGGATCGCGCCGACACCTTCTCGACCGGAGATCGACCATGAACATGAAGCACCGCGCCCGCCAGCAGACCACTCGCCCAAGGGCGACGATCCACACCATTGCCGTCCATCCCTCGGGCATGGGCTCAGCCCCGGCCGAAGCCGGTCCGAGCCATACCGACGAGACGACCCCAGCCCCGAGCATGGGGCGCCTGGTCCTGACTGTCGACGAAGCGGCCTACCTCCTGCACATCTCCCGGAGCCTCGCCTACGAGCTCATCGCCCGCGGAGAGCTTCCGGCTCTCCGACTCGGCCGCCGGATCGTGATCCCCCGGGTCATGCTGGAGGAACTGCTCGGCACCGCCATCCGATGACGAAGCCGGCTCACGCCGATAGGCGTATAGTAGGCGCATGCCACGAATCCAGGTGTATCTCCCCGACGATCTCTACCGGGCCGTGAAGGATCGGGAATTGCCGGCGTCGGAGCTGTTGCAGAGCGCAGTGCGATCCGAGCTGCACCGCCAGGAGCTGCTCGAGGAGACCGACCGCTACCTCGACGAGCTCGCCGCCAAGGTAGGTGAGCCCGAACCTGCGGCGGTGAAACGGGCCGAGGCGCTGTCGCGCCGGATTCGTCGCCAGGGCAGCGCGACGCGCGCCTCTTGAGCACCCTCGTCCTCGACTCGGGGGGAGTCACCCGACTTTCGCGCCAGAACCAGGACGCGGCGGCGATGATCGCCGTGTTCAAGCGCGACGGCATCTGGCCACCGGTCGTCCCGTCGGTGGTCCTGGTCGAGACGCTCACCGGACGTCAACGAGCCGATGCTCTGACCAACCGCTTCCTCAAGACCTGCGACATCGTGGAGGACGTGGCCCAGCACCTGGCTCGCCGTGCCGCGGCGCTACGGACCTCGGCCCGACGAGGATCCGCGGTCGATGCAATTGTCGTAGCGATGGCCGAACCGGGCGGCACCGTACTGAGCGGGGACGTGGGCGATCTTCGGGCGCTCGCTGCCTACGCCAACGACGTGGAGGTGCACCGGGTGTGACGGTAGGGCCCCTACGTGTCGTCTCCACCGTCGTCGAGGACCTCTCCCAGCATGTCGGCCACCGGCCCGTCGGCTGACTCCACGGCGTGCGCGTAGACCCGGAGCGTCATGGCCGGGTTGGCATGGCCCAGGCGATTGGCCACGGTCCGAATGTCGTGGCCCCGGGCGATCGAGGTGGTCGCCGACCAGTGGCGCAGATCATGGAGGCGCCACCTCTTGTCGACGCCGGCTCGGTCACGCGCCCGCCGCCACCACGCCGCGATCCGCTCGGGGTTCACCGGGCGTTCCCCCACCGACAAGATCCACGGGCCGTAGCTCCCCTGGAAGTGCTTCAGGTTTTCGAGTTGGCCGACCGTGGTCCGGTCCAGCGTCACGGTGCGACGGTTGGCCGTCTTCGTCGGGTCGTCGCGCAACGTCGGGCTCTGGGGCGAGCCCGGCTTACCGTGTCGGATGATGGCCATGCTCGAGTCGATGGCGAGGCGATCGCCCTCCAGATCGTCCCACCGCAAGGCGGCGAGCTCGGAACGACGGGCCCCGGTCACAGCCGCCAGCCTGAGCGCCACCGCCGCGGCCGGCTCCACCTCGAACTCGTCCACCAGCTCGGTGGCGCCCAGCATTATCCGACGCACCTCGTCTTCCCCCAGGGCCCCTCGGGGGGCCTGCTTGCGCCGTCCCAGTTGTGCCACCGCCACCACGTTGGTCGTCACCCAACCCCATCGCACCGCCTGGGTCACCGCGGCGCGCAGCGTCTGGTGCTGGTTACGGATCGATCCTTCGCCGACTCCGGCCCGGGCGAGGCGGGCGTGCCAACGGTCGACGTCCACCGCGGTCAGCCGGACCAGGCGGATCTTGGCGATGGGGTCGGTTTTCACCATGGCGACCCGGCTCTTCTGGTTCTGGGTGGTCGACACCGCCCAGGCGGGCTCGTTCTGCTCGGTCCACAGGTCGAGCAGTTCGGCCATGGTGACCTTGGCGGAACCGGAGCTGCGGCGCACGGTGAGCTCGGCCGCCACCCGGTTGGCGTCGCGCTTGGCTCCCCGGACGGTCCGGCTCACCTGGGTGGGACGGCCCTGGGCGTCTCGGCCCGTGAAGGCCCGAACCTCCCACACCCCCGGAGAGCGCTCCCGCACCGTTGCCACGGACGGTCACGATAGCCGAGTAGGGATAAAGTAGGGATATTCGGTGGATTTCACCCCGGAGCCAAGCTCAGTCCTCAGGGAGAAACCCTATCCGAGCAGCCTCTTTGCGATCACGACGCGCTGGATCTGGTTGGTTCCCTCGTAGATCTGGGTGATCTTGGCGTCTCGCATGAACCGCTCGACGGGGAACTCGGTCGTGTAGCCGTAGCCACCGAGGAGCTGCACGGCGTCGGTGGTGACGGCCATGGCGGTGTCGGA
>JBEKVE010000244.1:0-3751 GCA_049514335.1 Acidimicrobiales bacterium | reverse complement strand
GCCGCTGCTCACCGCCGTGCTGCAGGCGACGTTGGAGTACACGTCGTAGGTGACGGTGCCGGTGGACGTGGCGGCGTCGGTCCCGGTCAGGGTGGACGCGTCGGTGACGGCGGTGCTCGGGGCCACGGTGATGGCGGTGCCCGACGTGCCCCCACCGGAGAGCGACGTGGTAAGCGTGGTGCTCTGTTGCGGGTTACCCCAGACGACGGTGGCGGTGTTGGAGGTCTGCGTCTGCTTCTCGGTGTCGACGAAGCTCGCCACCCAGGAATCGGTTCCGGTCGTCGCACTGGTGTATGTCGCGGTTGCTTGCCCGCTGGCGTTCGTCGTGCCTGTGAGTGTCTTGCCGGCGTTCGGGCCGGAGGCGTCGTGGAACGTCACCGTGGCCCCGACAGCCGGAGAACCGTTGTTCTGAGCCGTGGCCGTCAGGGTGTCGTTGCTTCCCGTCTTCTGTGTCGCCGTCGGCGGAGCGAGCGAGATGCCCGTCGCCGGCGAACATTGGGATGCGTCGGACCCCGTCCACACGAGCTTCACCTCCACCTGGCTCAAGTCCGCCGGCGCCCCCGTGAAGGTGATCAGGAACTGGGGAAGGGTGCCTGCCTGCGTCGAGAGGTTCATGCCGGCCAGATCGGCAGACCCGGTGGCGTTGAGGGAGACCGTCGTCGTTCCCGGGATCGGATTGCCGTCGTCGTCGTCGAACTGCACGGTCGCACTGGTATAGCTGCTTCGGGCGGGAGCGAGGACCTGCAACGACGACCATGTCGCCGGGGCGCAGGCTGAGCCGGGAGCCACCGCCACACTCGCCAGCACCCTGACCGGCCCCTGACCACAGGGCTTGCCTGAATATCCGTCGAGGTTCTGGATCTGATCAGCGCCCGAGTCGGAGTTCACCCATATGCATGTGGGGCGATCGGGATCGAGGGTCACGGAGTAAAGGAGCGAGAGGTTGGAGAGAGCGACGGGGAAGTTTGCGCAAACGGCGTTGGCGCTGTAGTCGAAGCAGTCGACCGCGTTGACGTTGCCGTTGGGCACGTACACCCTCGGGCCCAGCACGACGGCGGGGCCGTCCCACGGAGAGTTGACGATCAAGGCACTCGTCAGACCGGTGGGCGTCGGCGTCGTCGATCCCGTCAGAGAGAAACAGGGATCGCTGCCCAGCGGCATGCAGAAGCCGGTGGCCGTCCCCGACGCATTGAGAAGCGGGAACGGAGCCCCCGTCCCGATGTCGTTGGTGGCGACCGGCCAGGACCCGGCGCAGGTGCCCCCGGCCTTGGCGGGATTGAAGCAGGCGAGCTCGTCGGCCCCGCTGACTGCGGCGGGGATGATGATCTGTCCGGCGATGGCGGCGATGGAGGGGGTCGGATACTCCCCGCTCGAGACCGAGCCACTTCCGATGGCGACGGCGAAGGGCTGCGAGGCGCATGCCGCCTGCGTGGTCAGGTTGAAGCACAGAAGCTTGTCCTGGGTACCCGTGGGGGTGCCGTCCACGACGTCGAAGGCGTACCAGTTCGAGCCGACGATGACCGGGTCGGTGACGGTGCTGATTCCATCGTAGAGAGGAGACTGGCCCACACCGGACAACGCTGTGAACCCGCAGAAGGGGTCGGCGTCCGTTGCCGGTGCGGAGGTGTCGATGCACACCACACCAGCCGTTCCGTCCGATGAGCGCGTGGCGAAGACGAAGAGATGCCCCGTGGCCTGGTCGATCCACAGGCCTGGCTGGGGAGGCGTCCCGTAGCCGTTCCCGCTCGTGTCGGTGATGGTCTTGGGGCCCGTCGACCAGCACTGTGATGCGTCCGATTGGTTGTGACATTCGACCCGGAGGTCGGGCTGATGGTGAAAGACGTTGAAGATCTGCGTTGACGTGATGGCGAGACCCCATCCGTCGCCACCACCACTCGCTCCGGGGAAGCTCGACGACGGAGGTGCAGGAACGGTCACGACGGACGAGTACGTGACCGTGGAGTTGGCGGCGGACGCTGTGGTCTCAAACGCCCCGAGGGCGACGGTCAATATGCCTGACAGGGCAAGGATCATGCCGACAGACAGACAGAGAAAGACCTTTAGGTGCCCGCGAACCATCGGAACGTGCCCTCCAACTCTGCGCCCGCCAGGACGGCTTGTCGGGCACGGATCGCGAGCAACAGAGCGACCGGAGCCCTTCTTTGCCCGCACAATAAAACCCGGGCTGGGGATCGTCAATCAGCTTCGACAGAGCCCGACCAACAGTCCGAGATACGAGCGGCATCGTTCACTCGTGTCACGCACGAGACGTCCACCCGGTCCGATTCAACGCGCAGCGCTGCCACGGCCCCACGCAGAGCGGGGGGAGCGGCGCGGATGGATCAGGCGCCGAGGCGCAGGGGGAACTTGCCGACGAGCTCGTCGGCGGGCACGGGCCGCGAGAACAGGTAGCCCTGGGCGAGATCGCAGTCGAGGCGGCGCAGCACCTCGAGCTGCCGCTCGGTCTCGACGCCCTCGGCGATCACCTGGAGGTCGAGCGCGTGCGCCAGCTTGATGACGGCGGCCACGATCTCGGGCCCGCCCCGGTCGGCGCCGAGCTCGTCCACGAAGCTCTTGTCGATCTTCAGGATGTCGAGCGGAAAGCGTTGCAGGTGGCTGAGCGACGAGTACCCGGTGCCGAAGTCGTCGATTGCCAGCATCACGCCCAGGGCCTTCAGGGCCCGCAAGACGCGCAGGGCCGAGACGGCGTCGTTCATGAGGGCGCTCTCGGTGATCTCGAGGGTCAGGTTGTCGGGGGGCAGCCCCGTGTCCTCGAGGATGCGCTCGACGGTGGAGACGATATCGGGATGGTCGATCTGGCGGGCGGAGAGATTAACCTCCACGGCGCCGCGCGGCGCGCCGTGCCGACCGGTGCGCCACACGCTCAGCTGCGTGCACGCCTCGTGCAGCACCCAGGCGCCGATGGGGATGATGAGCCCGCTCTCCTCCGCCACGGGGATGAAACGGTTGGGAGCGACCAGGCCTTGCTCGGGGTGCTCCCAGCGCAGGAGCGCCTCCACCCCCACCGCCCGGCTTCCCCCGATGTCGACCACCGGCTGGTAGAAGAGGCGCAGCTCGCTTCGCTCGAGCGCACGGTGCAGCGAGTGCTCGGTGTTCATGCGCTCGAGCACACGCATGCGCATCGCCTCGCCGAACACCTCGACGGTACGGCCGCCCCGCTTCTTCGCCTGGTACATCGCCGCATCGGCATTGGAAAGCAGGGGTGTCGCCTCGGTGACGCGTGCGGTGGTGCAGGCGATGCCGATGCTGGCGGTGATGAAGACCTCGCCGTCGCCCGCCGAGATGGGGACCCGCAGGGCGTGGAGCACGCGGTGGGAGAAGGCCAGGGCCTGCTTCTCGGCATCGTCGCCGTCGAACAGGACCAGGAACTCGTCGCCGCCCAGGCGGGCGATCACCTCGGCGCTCCCGTCGGCGTGCTGGAGGCGGGCCGCCACCGCCACCAGCACCTCGTCGCCCACCTCGTGACCGACGCCGTCGTTGATGGCCTTGAACCGGTCGAGGTCGAGGACGAGCACCGCCACCGAACCGGGTGCACTCTTGCCCTTGGCCAACGCATAGGCCAGGCGGTAGGTGAACAGCGTCCGGTTGGGCAGGCCAGTGAGCGCATCGTGGAGATAGGCGTGGGCGAGCGCCTCCTCCGCCGCCTTGTCCTCGGCGTTGTCGCGCAGGAATCCCCCGATGCGCAGCTCCTCACCCGATCCCACCACGTACGCCGACCCCGACACGTCGA
>JBEKVE010000243.1:0-3783 GCA_049514335.1 Acidimicrobiales bacterium | reverse complement strand
GCACCCGCGCCTCGAGCATCGAGCCGCTCGCCCACGGTTGGAGGGACAAGGGCCGACCGTCGATGCTGGCGTGCCACCCCGGCACGTCGGTGAGGCGCAGCCGCACGATGCTCGGCACCGTCTCGTCCACCGTCAGCCGCAACGAGGCCGACCCCGTGGTCGTAAGGGACAGCGGTGATCCGGCGCCGGTGGTGGGCAGCACGGCCCCACCGGCCGGCACGGGGCTCGCCGTGGCCGGGACCGAGCCCGGGATCGACCACAGCGACTCACCGGGCACGTTGCGTACGAACACGCTTCCCTGCGGCCCCAGACGGCCGATGGGCTCGAGCACGTACTGCACGCCGAACACCCGCGCCTCGGTGACGGTGTTGATGCGCGGGCAGAAGATCCCGAGCGCTGCCAGCGACGGTAACGAGTGCTGGCCCGTCAGCGCGTACCAGGCGTGGAAGTAGTCGTCGGGGATAATGGGGTCGTAGACAGTCATCTCGTGGACCCCGTAGCCGATGTTGGCGTTGGGCCGGATCCCGACTTCGGCCTTCGACGCGGTGTTGAACTGCAGGGCGCTGCACCGGCCGAAGCCCACGAGCGCCGATCCCACCGTCTGCTGCAGCTCGGTGATGGCCGGCGTGGTGGCGAAGTAGGTCGAGCTCACCGACCAGCTCGGTATGCCGGCGCTCAGGAGGAAGCCCGTCTCGAGCGCCAGCAGTAGGGCGGGCACGGTCCTCCACACCCAGCCCGAGCGGGGCGCAGCGTGGGCGGCGCGTGCCGCCGCGGGCCGCAGTGACCGCCACCACGCCCAGGTGACGGCCCCGCCCACCACCGCCTGGGCCGCCGGCCACACCAGGCTGCTCTGGTGCCGCGACACCGCACTGGCCAGACCCACCTGGGCGGCCACCTCGAGCCCGAGCACCATGAGCCCGAGCACCCCGAACGCCCCCGCCGCCCACCCTGCGGCCAGCCGTGCGCTGCCGCCCGTCTCGCCCGACGGCCGGCGAGCCGCCCGCACGAGGGCCTCGACACCGACGGCGGCCAGCACCGCCAGGGCCAGGGCGAGGAGCATGACGGCACGGCTCCAGGCCACCGCCTTGGCCCCCGGCAGGCGGTGCAGCAGGCCGTCCACGGGCGAGAAGAAGGTGAGCAGCCCGGTCACCACCACCACGGCGGCGAGCGCCGGCAAGTGGGGCCGCGCCCACGCCGTGCGCAGGCCCACCACGGCCAGGGCGAGCACCACCACGCCCACGTAGGCGGCGGTCTTGAAGTCCCCGCCCTGGAGCCCCGAGGCGAGGAGGTTGGCGCCATGGGTGAGGGGGAAGGCGGGCGCCCCCGTGGCGCTGCGGCGCGACGACCCCAGGGCCAGCTGCACGCCGGGGAACAGCAACGGTGCGGACAGGCCCACGCCGCACACCGCGCCCACGGCGATGTCGCGCACGGGGCGGGCGAGCGTCCCACCACCGGTCATGGACCGGGCCACCAGGTACACCACGAGGAACAGGGCCACCGACACGGCGCTCACCACGAGGCTCTCGGGATGACCCCCGTAGACGGCGAAGGCCACGGCCAGCGCCAGCATGGTGGTGTACGCGAAGCGCCGTCTCCCCGCCAGCAATGCCACCACCGCCGCCAGGATCCACCCCGCCCAACACGTCACCGCCGTGTGGGGCCACCCGGCGTGGTCGATCATGGGCCCCGACAGCTCGAAGGCCGTCCCCCCGAAGGCCGCCGCCATGGCGCCCAGACCGAGGACACGGCTCAGCGCGTACACGCCCGTCCCGGCGGCGATGATCTTGATGAGCACCACCACCGTGTACGCGTAGCGGAGGGGAAAGAGATAGGACACGAGGGCGGGCACGCTGAAGACCCCGGACTGCCAGTTGAAGGCGAGCGGCATGCCGAGCACGTTGTAGGGGTCCCACAACGGGAGATGCCCGCTGCGCACCTGGTGCCAGGCGAGGTCGGTCCACGGCACGAACTGCTGGATCTGGTCGGCCTGGACCGAATTGTGGACGGTGACGCCCGCCTGGCTCGTCAGCCCGAAGCGCGACAGCAGGTCAAAGGGCCCGAGCGAGATGCCCGGCCGCAGCGCCGGCGCCAGCACCACGACGGCCGCCGCCACCGTCCACAGCACGCCGAGGACGTCGGGCAGGCGGCGGCGCAGCGGTCCCGGGGCGTCGTCTCCGGGGCTCTCCTCGTCGTCGGACACGCCCGAAGGCTCCGGGGCCACGTCGTGGCCCACCCCCCCCTGGCGCACGGCGGGAGTCTACGCGCCCCGAGCCATGTCCCCGATGAGCTCGATGACCCGCCCGAGGTCGTCGTCGGACAGGCTCGACCCGCTCGGAAGACACAGTCCGTGGTCGAAGATGCGCGCCGCCGCGGCGCCGCCCACCGTGGGCGTTTCGGCGAACAGCGGCTGGAGGTGCAGCGGCTTCCACGTCGGGCGCGTCTCGATGTCGTGCGCCTCGAGCGCCAGGCGCACCTCCTCGCGCCCCGCACCGAACGCGTCGGGGTCGATGAGCACGCACGTGAGCCAGTCGTTGGGCTCGCCGTAGGGGGCGCGTGGCATGAAGCGGATGCCGGGCAGGGCGCCGAGCGCAGCGCGGTAGGTGGCGTTGATGGCGTGGCGTCGCGCCATGCGGCGGTCGAGGCCGTGCAGCTGGGCCACCCCCAGCGCCGCCAGGAGGTTGCTCATGCGGTAGTTGAACCCCATGTCGATGTGCTCGTAGTGCGCCTCGGGCTCACGTGCCTGGGTGGCGAGGTGGCGGGCCCGTGACGCCAGCTCCGCATCTCGCGACACGAGCATGCCGCCGCCACTGGTGGTGATGATCTTGTTGCCGTTGAACGAGAACACGCCCGCCGCGCCGAAGGAGCCCGCTGCCGCTTCCCCGTAGGTGGCGCCCAGCGCTTCCGCCGCGTCCTCCACCAGCGCCACGCCGTACTCCTCGCACACCGCCACGAGCCGGTCGTAGTCCGCCGTCTGCCCGTACAGGTCCACCGACACCACGGCCTTGGGGAGCGTGCCGGTGCGGGCCCGGTCGGCCAGCTCCTGAGAGACGAGCTCCGGTGCCATCTGCCAGGTGTCGGCGTCGCAGTCCACGAGCACGGGCCGGGCCCCGGCGTAGAGCGCGGCGTTGGCGGTGGCCACGAAGGTGAAGGTGGGGACGAGCACGTCGTCGCCGGGCCCCACGCCCACGAGCACGAGCGCCAGGTGCAGCGCGGCCGTGCCGCTCGACAGGGCCACGGCGTAGGGCACGCCCACCCGCTGCGCCAGCTCGGCCTCGAAGGCGTCGACGTGGGGCCCGAGGGGGGCGATCCACCCCGAGTCGAGGGCCTCGAGGAGCAGGCGCCGCTCCTCGTCGCCCACGTCGGGCGGCGACAGGAAGACCCGGCTCATGCCGGCACCCGGGGCCCGCCCGACAGCGCGCCCATGGCGCCCGCCGCCACCACCAGGGCGACGGCCACGACAACGGCCACGGCCACGGGGGCGGGAACAGTCCGGGCGGTGGAGGCTCCGAGGGCGGCGGCCGAGACGACGGCCTCGACGGCGACGTAGCCGAGGGCGGCGCGGCCCCGTCCCCACCCCCGCCCCACGGCCAGGTCGTAGGGGTGACGGCGGTCCCCGGCGGTGACCGACTGCCGGGCCCGCAGGCGCCGGACCACGGCGAAGGCCACCTCGGCCACGGGCACGGCCACGAACACGAGCGCGGCCACGCTGACCGGGGTGCGCGTCCCCGGCGCCCAGGCCAACGCCAGCAGGGTGGCCGCCAGCGCCCCGAGCAGGTAGGCGCC
>JBEKVE010000242.1:0-3784 GCA_049514335.1 Acidimicrobiales bacterium | reverse complement strand
GAAGATCTTCGCCGAGGAGGTGGAGCAGGCCATCATCGGCCACCCGGCCGTGGCCGACGTCGTGGTGGCCGGCCGCCCGAGCGAGCGCTGGGGCCAGGAGGTCGTCGCCCTGGTGCAGGTGGCCCCCGGCCACGAGGTCACCGAGGCCGAGCTCCTCGAGGAGGCGGGCCGGCACCTGGCCCGCTACAAGCTGCCCAAGGCCTTCGCCTTCCTCCCCCACATCGTGCGCTCCCCCGCCGGCAAGGCCGACTACCGCTGGGCCAAAGAGCGCGCCCTCGAAGCCTGAGCATCCGGTCCGGGCCGTGGAGGACCGCACCACCGCCGGGCTCTACCTCGAGCTCGGGAACCTCGCGCCCGGGGACTACGCCGCCCGGCGCGCCCCGGCGCTCCTGGCCCGGCCCGGGGTGCAGCGGGTCAGCTGGTGGCGCACCAACGTCCCCGGGCGTGACGAGCTGCCCATGACGGTGCCCGACGGCACCCTGCTGGGGGTGGCCGAGGTGGACGACGGCTTCTGTGCCCCCGATCCCCTCCCCGCCACCACTGCCCATCACTTCGCCCGCCACCCCCGCCCCAGCCAGGGGGTCCTCACCGGCGAACCCACCACCGGCCTGCTCGTGGTGTGGATCAGTCCCCGCACACCCGAGCTGGCCGCCTCCCTGCGTGACTGGGGGGATTTCGTCCACATCCGCCACATCGCCCGGGCGGCGGTACCGGGGTTCACCCAGATCGCGGCGTACGAGAACCGCGCCGCCACCGAGCCGCGCTACATGCACTTCTACGAGCTCGACACCGACGATCCCGAGGAGGCGTACATGGAGATGGCGCGCCACATGGCCCGCTACTTCGGCGGCTCGCGCACCGACGCCTTCCGCATCTGGGCCGACTTCGAGGCGCCCGGTGGCGCCGTGCAGTACTGCAACACCTTCACCCTGATCGGCAGCGCCCGGCGAGAGGCGGCCTGACGTGTCCTTCGTCCTGGTGGACAAGCCCCGGCCGCAGGTGACCGTGGTGACCCTCAACCGCCCCGATCGCATGAACGCCATGGCCTTCGACGTCATGATCCCCTTCCGCCAGGCCCTGCAGGCGGTGAGCGACGACAACGACACCAGGGTGGTGGTCCTCACCGGCGCCGGTGGCGCGTTCTGCTCGGGTGCGGACCTCGAGGACGCCGGCCACGTGCCCAACATCGCCGGCCTCACCCGCACCACCATCGCCCAGCGCTCGATGGAGCTCCTCGACGATGTCATCCGGACCCTGCGGGCCATGCACCAGCCCGTCATCGGGGCCATAAACGGGCCCGCCGTGGGCGGCGGGTTCTGCCTCGGCGTGGCCACCGACATCCGGATCGCGTCGGACAACGCCTTCTTCCGTGCCGCCGGTGTCAACAACGGGCTCACCTCGACCGAGCTCGGGCTCAGCTATCTGCTCCCCCGCGCCATCGGCTCGTCGCGGGCGTTCGACATCATGCTGACCGGACGCGACGTCGACGCCGCGGAGGCGCAGCGCATCGGGCTCGTGTCGCGCACCGTCGCCCCCGACGCGCTCCTCGACGCCGCCTACGAGACGGCCGAGCGCATCATCGGCTTCTCGCGGGTGGGCATCGAGCTCACCAAGCGCCTGCTGTGGTCGAGCCTCGACGCCGCCAGCCTCCACGCCCACATGGACCACGAAGGCACCGCCCAGCTCTACGTCCGCCTCACCACCGAGAACTTCGAGGAGGCCGTCCGGGCACGGCGCGAGCGGCGCGCACCCACGTTCCGCGACTGATGCGGACGAGATCTCCGGTGGACGACTGCCGCCGGCGTCAGCCGGGAAGGAAGTCGAGGAGCAGCTCGTTCACGGCGTCGGGCGCCTCGAGTTGCATCCAGTGTCCGGGGCCCTCGATGCGCTCGTAGCGCCACGGCCCCGACACGTGCTCGCTCGAGCCGGTCATCTGCAGCTCGGTCAGGGCGAAGTCGCCCGAGCTCCACACCCCCATGGTGGGAGCGAGCACGGGTGGGAGCTCGAGCGGCGGATCCACCAGGGCGCGTGGCGGGATGTTGGCCCGGTAGTAGTTGAGGGCGGGGGTGAGCGACCCGTTCTTCTCGAGATCGGCGATGACGCCGTCTGCGTCGGGGTGCCCGCCCCATTCCCGCAGGTTCTTCCAGTCGTTGCCCGACAGCCACTCCTCGGCCACGCCCTCGAACTGGAACAGCAGCATGTACCACGACTTCTCGCGCTGGGCGAGGCCGGCGGAGACGAAGGACCCCGGATGGCCCACCGACAGCGCCACCAGATGGTCCACCCGGTCCGGGAGCAACGAGCCGAGCGCCCAGGCGAGCGCCGCCCCCCAGTCGTGGCCCACCACATGGGCCCGTTCGTGACCGAGGCTGTCGAGGATGGTCACGACGTCGCCGGCCAGGTAGGGGATCGAATAGGCGTCGACGTCGGTCGGCTTGTCGGACGCCCCGTAGCCACGCAGGTCCGGGACGATGGCTGTGAACCCCCCCTCCACCAGCGCGGGCACCTGGTGCCGCCACAGGCGACCGGAGTCGGGGAAGCCGTGCAGCAGCACCACGGGCGGGCCCTCGCCCGTGACCTCGAACTCGATGCCCACTCCACCCACGTCGACGCGCATGGCGCCTTCCTTCCCTGTTTGGTCCCTCAGGCTCCCACGATGGAAAGCAGATCGGCGCGGCTGGGGCCGAAGAGGGGCGCGTCGCGCCATCCCCCGCCGAGGGCGACGATCTTGTCGAGCAGGCCGGGCCGGGCGAGCACCTCGTCGGGCAGCTGCAGCAGCCCGGCGATCGCCACACCCGCCCGCAGGCAGTCGGGGTCCTGGCCACCGGCCGCACCGAGCGCCTGGGACATGTCCCACTCGGGACTGTCGGGACGATACGGCTCACCGCGGATCTCGCCGTCGATGTCGGCCAGCCGGTGTCGGTCGAAGGTCACCGTGGACCGGTACCAGGGCTCCACGGTGGTAGCGGTGGCCTCGGTCCAGGCGGAGGAGAACGAGGAGGGATCGTCGAGGGGGTGGGTGCGCAGCGTGTCGCGCAGGGCGAGCACGTGCAGCAGCCCGATCGACGCGCCTCGGCCCACCGAGGGGTTGGTGCACGCCCAGGCGTCAGCCACGGCCACCACGCCTGTCACCACCGGCTGCCCCTCGACCTCGAAGGTACGGTGCCGGTCCTCGATCTTGGCCATGACGGCCACCTTGTCGTCGAGTGGCTCGCCGTCGAGCCAGTGCGCCGCCAGGGGGAGGGACTTCACCACCGCCGTCCATCTGTCGACGTCGGTCAGCCGCCGCATGGTGCTGTCACGTGAGCTGGCGATCACGCCGATGGCCCACGTTCCGTTGTCAGCCGGGAGCGTCAGGACCGACACGCTGCCGTAGGCCTGCAAGAGCGGACCGAGGATGGCCGGGGTGGCACCGTCGGGCGCCCGGAAGTGGCGTCCGAAGTACACGAAGCCGGCGTCCTCGAGCTCCTCCACCGGTGGCCGCGCCCCCGCCGCCTCGAGCCAACCCGGCAACGGGGAGCGCCGGCCGGTGGCGTCGACCACGAGGTCGGCGACGACCTCCTCACCCGTTGCGGTGCGGACCCCGGTGACGTGCGGGACGCCCGACACAGACGACGTGCCGGTGCACAGACCCTCGACCACCGCCCCCCGCCGTACCGTGACCCCGGCTGTGGCGTTGGCCGTCGCCGCCAGGACCGCCTCCACCACCGGCCGCCTGCCGGTCAGGGTCTCGAAGTCCTCGTCCCCCGCCTGCCACCCGCCGGTGAGGGCGTCGGGGGCATCG
>JBEKVE010000241.1:0-3798 GCA_049514335.1 Acidimicrobiales bacterium | reverse complement strand
GGTGGTGAGTGCCGGGGGGACCCGGGAGCCCATCGACCCCGTCCGCTTCATCTCCAACCGGTCCTCGGGCAAGCAGGGCCACGCCCTGGCCCAGGCGGCGGCCGACCGGGGAGCGGCCGTGGTCCTCGTCACCACCACCAAGGAACCCGGTCCGGCCGGGGCGACCGTCATCCGGGTGGACACGGCCGCCTCCATGGAGGCGGCCATGCTCGATCAGGCACCGGCGGCCGATGTGGTCGTCATGGCGGCGGCGGTGGCCGATTTCCGGCCCAAAGCCCCGTCGGACACCAAGTTGTCCAAGGCCGACGGTCTGCCGGAGATCGTGCTCGAGCCGACCCCCGACATCCTCCTGGCCCTCGGATCGCACCGGCGCCCGGGCCAGGTCCTGGTCGGTTTCGCGGCCGAGACGGGCCGGATGGAGCGGGCCGAGGCCAAGCTGGTGGCCAAGGGGGTGGACCTCATGGTGGCCAACGACGTGTCGGCCCCCGGGGTCGGCTTCGACCACGACACCAACGCGGTGACCGTTCTCGGTCGCGACGGGACCCGCCGGGAGGTGGGCCTGTGCTCGAAGCGCCAGGTGGCTGACGCCGTCCTCGACTGCGTCGTCACACTCCTTGGCTAAGGTTGACCGCGGCCCGGAGGTCCCCGGCGCCGCCCGCAGCCTGCGCCAATCCCCGAGGAGCGAGACGTGAGCACGCGCCACACCTTCACATCGGAGTCGGTGACCGAGGGTCACCCCGACAAGATGGCGGACCAGATCTCCGACTCCGTCCTCGACGCCGTCATCGAGCAGGACCCCCGGGCCCGGGTGGCCTGCGAGACCATGCTCACCACCGGGCTGGTGGTGGTGGCGGGCGAGATCTCGACCGAGTGCTACGTCGACATCCCGTCGCTCGTGCGCGACGTGGTGTGCGACATCGGCTACGACACCGACGCCCACGGCTTCAACGGACGGACCTGCGGGGTGATGGTGGCCCTCGACGCCCAGTCGCCCGACATCGCCCAGGGGGTGACCGCCGCCCACGAGCTGCGGACGGGGTCCGGCGGCGAGGACCAGTTGAACGCCCAGGGGGCGGGCGACCAGGGGATGATGTTCGGCTACGCCTGCGACGAGACGCCCGACCTCATGCCCCTGCCCATCTGGCTGGCGCACCGCCTGGCACAGCGGCTCGCCCAGGTGCGGCGGGTGGGGGTGCTCCCGTACCTGCGTCCCGACGGCAAGACCCAGGTGAGCGTGGTGTACGAGGACAACCGCCCCGTCGCCATCGACACCATCCTCATCTCGACACAGCACGCGCCCGGTGTCGACATCGAGACGCTCCTGCTTCCCGATCTGCGTGAACACGTGATCCACCCCCTGCTCCCGCCCGACCTGGACACCACCAACCTGCGCGTCCTGGCCAATCCCACGGGGCGCTTCGAGCTCGGTGGGCCGCACGCCGACACCGGCCTCACGGGGCGCAAGATCATCGTCGACACCTACGGCGGCATGGCCCGCCACGGGGGCGGCGCCTTCTCGGGCAAGGACCCGTCCAAGGTGGACCGCTCGGCTGCCTACGCGGCCCGGTGGGTGGCCAAGCACGTGGTGGCGTCGGGCGCGGCGAAGCGTTGCGAGGTCCAGGTGGCCTACGCCATCGGCGTGGCCCGGCCCGTGTCGCTCATGGTCGAGACCTTCGGCACCGAGACCGTGGACCCGGCCCGGATCGAGCAGGCGGTGCACGACGTCTTCGACCTGCGGCCCGCCGCCATCGTGCGCGACCTCGAGCTCAAGCGCCCCATCTACCGCCGCACCGCCGCCTACGGCCACTTCGGGCGCTCCGAGAAGGAGTTCACCTGGGAGGCCACCTCGCGCGTGGACGACGTCAAGCGGGCGCTCGGCCTGTAACTCGCCGCTCCGGCGGCCGCCGGTCCGACCATGCGGGCGCCGGCACAGCACCACGCTGCCGCCGCCACAGCAGCAGGGCAGAATGCGGCCATGGCGCACGACCCTGTCCCCGGGCGCGTCGTGCGCGTGCTCCCCGACGTCAACGCCCTGCGAAAGACCTTCGACTACAGCGTCCCTGAGGCCATGGCCGACGCCGTGCGCGTGGGGACGCTCGTGCGCGTCGTCCTCCACGGCCGCCGGGTGGGGGGGTGGGTCGTCGCCGACGACGTCGTGCCCATCCCGGGGGTGGTGCTGCGCCCGCTGGCCTCGGTGCGGGGGTGGGGGCCACCACCCGCCGTCCTCGAGCTGGCGGAGTGGGCGGCGTGGCGCTGGGCCGGTCCCGTGGCGGCGCTCCTGCGCACGGCGTCACCGGCGCGCGCCGTGCGGGGGATCCCCGTCGCGAGGGCACGGTCTGTCCCCGCTCCGTCCCCGGCGATGGCGTCACCGGCCGTCGGTGCACGGGGCGCCACCGGGGGGGAGGCGGCGGACGAGGTGGTGGAGGCAGCGCTGCGTGGTGCCACGGCCGTGGTCCGCCTCGCCCCGGCCTCCGATCCCGCGCCGCTGTACCGCGCCGCCGCGGCCCGGTTGTCAGGGGCGCGGTCCGACAGCGGCGTGCTCGTGCTGGCCCCGGCCCGCCACGTGGCCACGGCGGTGGCGCGCCGGCTGCGGGCCGACGGCCTCTCCGTGGCGCTGCTCCCCGACGACTGGGCCGCGGCCCGGGCCGGCGGGTGCGTGGTGGTGGGCACGCGCGCCGGGGCCTTCGCGCCGCTGCCCCACCTGAGCGCGGCGGTGGTCCTCGACGCCCACGACGAGGCCTATCACGAGGAGCGCGCCCCCACGTGGGCGGCGTGGGCGGTGGTGGTGGAGCGGGCGCGACGTGACGGCGCACCCTGCGTCTTGGTGTCGCCGTGCCCGACGCTCGAGGTGATGGCGGCGGGGAGCCTCCTCACCACGTCGCGCGCCGCCGAACGCCGCGGCTGGCCGGCGGTGGAGGTGATCGACCGGCGCGCCGACGACCCTCGCACCGGCATGTTCTCCGAGCGCCTCGTGCACTTGCTGCGCAGCACCGCCGAGCGCGGCGGTCGGGTGGTGTGCGTCGTCAACCGGACGGGCCGGGTGCGCATGCTGTCGTGCGCGGCGTGCGGGGAGCTGGCGCGCTGCGAGACGTGCGGGGCGGCGGTCGAACTCGTGGGGACCGGCCCGCCGGGGACCCGCCGTAGCGCACTTGCGCCGCGGGCCGGTGCCGACGACATGCCCGGTGCCGACGCGGCGCCGCGACTGCGGTGTCGCCGCTGCGGCACGGAGCGGCCCGTGGTGTGCGGGCACTGCGGGGCCACCCGCACGCGCGCGCTGCGCCTGGGCGTCACGCGCGTCGCCGAGGACCTGCGGGCGCTGGCGGGAACGGCGGTGGTCGAGGTGTGGGGCCCGGCGGGGCCGGGGGAGGATGACACCGCCATGGAGCACGCCCCGGTGGTGGTGGGCACCGAGGCGGCGCTGCACCGCGTCCGGCGGGCGGACGCTGTGGCCTTCCTCGACTTCGACGCCGAGCTCCTGGCGCCGCGCTTTCGCGCCGGCGAGGAGGCGCTGGCCCTACTGGCGCGCGCCGCCCGGCTGGTGGCGGGCGACGGCGCGCGGACCGAGCGGGCGCCGGGCCGGGTGCTCGTCCAGACCCGCCAGCCCCGCCACCCGGTGCTGGCCGCCGCCGTCGGAGCCGATCCGGGCATCCTGGCCCGGGCCGAGGCCGAGGTGCGCGTGGCCCTGGACCTGCCGCCGTGCAGCGCCCTGGCCGTGGTGTCGGGGCCGTCGGCCGACGAGTACGGCTCGGCGCTCGTGGTGGCGGCGGGCGACGGTGTAGCGGTGACCGGCCCGGTGGA
>JBEKVE010000240.1:0-3858 GCA_049514335.1 Acidimicrobiales bacterium | reverse complement strand
TCGACTACGTGGTGACCAAGATCCCGCGCTGGGCCTTCGAGAAGCTGCCCGGCACCGCCGACCGGCTGGGCACGCGCATGCAGTCGGTGGGGGAGGTCATGGCCATCGGCCGCACGTTCCCGGAGTCCCTGCAGAAGGCCATCCGCTCTCTCGAGCAGGGCCGCACCGGTCTCAACGCCGATCCGGCCGAGGCCCAGTACGAGCTGCTCGACGACGACGAGCTGCTCTCCAAGGCGTGCGAGCCGACACCGGAGCGGGTCTTTCACCTCGAGGCGGCGCTGCGGCGCGGCGTGACCCCCGACGACCTCGCCGCGGCCACCGGGGTCGACCCGTGGTTCTTGGACCAACTGGCGCGGATCACCGCGGCACGGGCACGCCTGCAGGCCATGGGGGCGTCGGGCGTGGCGCCGGGCGACATCGACCGCCGCACCTGGCGCGCCGTCAAGCGGCTTGGCTTCTCCGACGCCCAGGTGGCGTACCTGCTGTCGGGGGCGGCGGGGGGAGCAGCGGTGACCGAGGGCGAGGTCCGGGCTGCCCGGCTGGCGGCGGGGGTGCGGGCCGTGTTCAAGACCGTCGACACCTGCGGCGCGGAGTTCGCGGCCCGCACGCCCTACCACTACGCCACCTACGAGGACGAGGACGAGGTGCGGCCGAGCACGCGACCGCGCGTCGTCATCCTCGGTTCCGGTCCCAACCGCATCGGGCAGGGCATCGAATTCGACTACTGCTGCGTGCACGCCTCCATGGCGTTGCGGGCGGCCGGCTACGAGACGGTGATGGTGAACTGCAACCCCGAGACGGTGTCGACCGACTACGACACCTCGGACCGGCTCTACTTCGAGCCGCTCACCGCCGAGGACGTCGCCAACGTGCTCGACGCCGAGATCGCCGCGGGCGCAGGCGAAGGGGGAGCCCCCGTGGTCGGGGTCATCGTGGGCCTCGGAGGCCAGACCCCGCTCAAGCTGGCCCACAGCCTCCCCACTGGTCTCGTGCTCGGCACGAGCCCGGCGTCGATCGATCTGGCCGAGGACCGCGAGCGGTGGAACGTCCTGTGCGAGCAGCTGGGGATCCCCCAGCCGCCGGGCGGCACCGCCACCACGGTGGAGGAGGCCCTGGCCGTGGCGGGCAAGGTCGGCTACCCCGTGCTCGTCCGGCCGAGCTACGTGCTCGGGGGCCGGGCCATGGAGATCGTCTACGACGACGAGCGACTCGAGCAGGTGGTGCGGGCCCTGGCATCGGCGCTCGCACGGGAGGGCGGGGCGTCCTCGGAGCGCCCCGTGCTCATCGACCGTTTCCTCGAGGACGCCGTCGAGGTCGACGTGGACGCGGTGCGCGACGCCACCGGGGACGTGCTCGTGGCCGGGATCATGGAGCACGTCGAGGAGGCCGGTGTGCACTCGGGGGACTCGGCCTGCGCCCTGCCGCCGCAGACGCTGCCGTCGGCGGTCGTGGACATCCTGGGCACCCACACCCGCGCCATCGCCGACGCCCTGGACGTGGTGGGCCCCATCAACGTGCAGTACGCCGTGAAGGACGGCGCCGCCTATGTCCTCGAGGCCAACCCGCGTGCCAGTCGCACCGTGCCGTTCGTGGCCAAGGCGACCGGCGTGCCGCTCGCCATGGTGGCGGCGCGGGTCATGGCCGGGGCCACGCTGGCCGAGCTTCGGACCGAAGGGCTCGTGCGCCCACCGGCGGGGGGGCGGTGGGTGAGCGTGAAGGAGGCCGTGCTCCCCTTCGCCCGCTTCCCCGGCGTGGACACCCTCCTCGGCCCCGAGATGCGCTCCACCGGTGAGGTGATGGGGATCGGGTCGACGTTCGGTCTCGCCTTCGCCAAGAGCCAGATCGCGGCGGGCACGCGCCTGCCGTCGGAGGGCACCGTCTTCCTGTCGCTCGCCAACCGGGACAAGGCGGGCGGCCTCGAGGCGGCCCGCACGTTCCACGGTGCGGGGTTCACCCTGGCGGCCACGTCGGGCACGGCCGCCTTCCTGGAGTCGAACGGCGTGCCGGTGGCCACGGTGGTGGCCAAGGTGGGGGAGTCGGGGGCGGCGGACGCCGTGGACCTCATCGCCTCGGGGCGCGTCCAGCTGGTGGTGAACACCCCACGCGGCCGCGGGCCACGCGCCGACGGGCTGCACATCCGGGCGGCGGCGCAGTTCCACCAGGTTCCCTGCCTCACCACCGTGGCGGCGGCGCGCGCCGCCGCCGCCGGCATCGTCGACTGGAAGCTCCACGGGCTGTCGGTGGTGTGCCTCCAGGAGGTGCACGGGCCGTGAGGGGGCGCGTGGACCTTCGCACCCGCGTCGGGTCGGTGGTGTTGCCCAACCCGGTGCTGACGGCGTCGGGGACGGCGGGCCACGGCGCCGAGCTCGGCGGGTACCTCGATCTCGCCTCCCTGGGCGCGGTGGTGGTCAAGTCGCTGGCGGCGGGACCGTGGGACGGAAACCCCGCGCCTCGCGTGCACGACACGGCGGCGGGGATGCTCAACTCGGTCGGGCTCCAGGGCCCCGGTGTGGCCCACTGGCTCGCCCACGAGCTGCCCGCCCTGCACGAGCGCGGCGCCCGGGTGGTGGCGAGCATCTGGGGCCGCCGGGTCGAGGACTACGCACAGGCAGCGGAGATGCTCGCCGGCGCACCGGGCGTGGTGGCGGTGGAGATCAACGTGAGCTGTCCCAATCTCGAGGACAGCAGCCGGATGTTCGCCCATTCGCCCCGGGCCACAGCCGACGCCGTAGCGGCGTCGGCCCCGTGCGGCGTGCCGCGGTGGGCCAAGCTGAGCCCCAACACCGCCGATCTCCTCGACGTGGCCGCCGCCGCCCTCGGGGCGGGGGCCGAGGCGCTCGTGCTCGTCAACACGGTGCTGGGCATGTCCATCGACATCGGCCGCCGCGATTACGCGCTCGGGTCCGGGGCGTCGGGCGGGGGCCTGTCGGGCCCCGCCATCCGGCCCGTGGCGGTGCGCGCCGTGCACGACTGCCGCGCCGCCTTTCCCGACGCCGCCATCGTGGGGGTGGGCGGCATCAGCCGCGGAGTGCACGCGGTGGAGATGATGCTCGCCGGTGCCGACGCGGTGGAGGTGGGGACGGCGACCTTCCGCGACCCGCGCGCCCCGGCACGCGTCCTCGCCGGCCTGGCGCGCTGGTGCCAGCTCCACGACGTCGCCGACGTCGGCACCCTGGTGGGAGCGGTCCACCGCGTGAGACCCGGGACCGCCCCGACGGCCCCGGGCCCGGTGGATCCCTCCGCTCCCTCCGCTCCCGCGCCCGCCGCCCCCGTGGCGCACGGGCAGTCGGGTCACCTCGCCGACCGGCCCCGCGCCCCGGAGCGGATCCCCCCCACGTCCGCACCGTCCACCGACCGGCGCCACGAAGGGTCCGGGCATGACGACTGACGACGCCAGGGACCGCCTGGCCCTGGCGCTGGATGTGGACGACCTCGTGGCGGCCCTACGTCTCGCCCGGCGGATGCGCCCGTGGTTCGGGATCGCCAAGGTGGGGCTCGAGCTGTTCGGGGCGGCCGGGCCCGACGCCGTGTCGTCGGTCCTCGACGAGGGCTATCGCGTCTTTCTCGATCTGAAGCTGCACGACATCCCCACGACCGTGGCACGCGCCGCCCGTGTGATCGGGGTGCTGGGGGCGTCGTTCACGACCGTGCACACCCAGGGCGGTGACGCCATGATGCGGGCGGCGGTGGACGGCCTGGCCGAGGGCGCTGCGGCGGCGGGCACGGCGGCCCCGTGCGTCCTCGGTGTCACCGTGCTCACGAGCGACCCGGACGCCGCGCCCGAGGTGCTCACGGCGCGTGCCGCCGCCGCTGCCGAGGCGGGCTGCGGGGGGCTCGTGTGCGCCGCTGCCGACCTGG
>JBEKVE010000239.1:0-3884 GCA_049514335.1 Acidimicrobiales bacterium | reverse complement strand
GTCCACGAGCACCACCCGCTGGCGCCAGTGGTCGAACGCGCACAGCTGCCCGATGACGTGCAGCACGGCGTCGGGGACCCCGAGGTCGTCAGGCGGCTCGTTGGGCAGGTGCTCCACCTCGCGCACCACGTCGTAGCCGAGGTAGCCCACGAGGCCACCGTGCAGCGGAGGCAGGTCGGCGAACACAGGGGCGCGGTAGGCCGACAGCAGGGCGTCCACCGTGGCGAGCACGCCCTCGGCGGCGCGCGCCCTCACCTCGGCGGGCAGCTCGAGCGGCCCGTCGGCGCTCACCACCTGTCCGCGGCCCACGATGGTGGCGAGGGGGTTGCGGCCCACGAAGGAGTAGCGGCCCCAGCGCTCGCCCCCCTCCACCGACTCGAGCAGGAACCCCGGTGCCTCCCCCACGGCCAGCATGAAGGCGCTCACCGGCGTGAGGGTGTCGGCCATCACCTCACGCCACACGGGGACGATGCGATGGCGGCGGGCGAGGTCGGCGAAGGCGTCGCGCCCGGGGCGGTCGGGCCGCGTGGTGGGCACCGCCACGCCCGGGCTCACCCGGATGCCGAGGTGTGCGGTGCGGCGGCGCCGGGCTGGTCGGGCCCGAAGGCGCGATAGAAGCACGAGCGCTCTCCGGTGTGGCACGCCCCGGCGCCGTCCTGGTCCACGACCAGCAGGATGGTGTCGCCGTCGCAGTCGTAGCGGACCGAGCGCACCCACTGGCGGTCCCCCGAGGTCTCCCCCTTGCACCAGTACTCCTGGCGGCTCCTGCTCCAGAACCAGCTCCGCCCGGTGCGCAGGGTCAGGCGCAGGGCCTCGGCGTTCATGTACCCCAGCATGAGCACGGTGCCGTCGGTGGCGTCCTGGACGATGGCGGGGACGAGCCCGTCGGGCCCGAAAGCCACCACCGCCAGGTCTTCCTCGGCGAAGGCGACGGGGGTGGCGACCCGTCCGGGCGGGATCGGCGGCGCCGCCGGCGGCGCGGGGTCGGAAGCGACGCGGTCGGGCGACATGGTCCCTCCACGTTACCGGGCGGGGACGGGGGCCCCGGGCCCGGTCCCCCTGGTGGCGGAGGGTGAATCACCGCCCGGCCGGGACAATCCGAGGCCTGGCGCCTACTATGCAAGGGCTCGGTGGCAATCGAGTGGCCGTGGGGGTCGTCGGGGGGCGAGTACCAGTCGCCGGGGGGCGCAATGAGACGGACGTGGGAATGGCTCGGGCTCAACCTGGGCAAACGCGCCGGCACCGTCGCCCTGTGCGGCCTCTTGATCACCCTGGCCCTGGGCGTGGGTGTGGTGAAGCTGCGCTTCTCCACCAGCAACTCCGACTACCTCAACACCAACGACCCGGCCTGGATCAACAACGTCAATTACGAGAACAAGTTCGGCGGCGACCCCATGGCCGTGCTGTTCACCATGCAGCGCGGCCTGTCGGTCGACCAGCTCCTCAACCGCCACAACCAGGAGCAGTTCCAGACCCTAGAGAACAGCCTCGAGCACGATCCGTGGGTCTTCAGCGCCGTCACCCCATACGACGCCCTGCTCTTCGGCGAGAAGCTCCTGGCCAGCTCGACCGGCCCGCTCGGCAGCATCGCCGCCCAGGACCTGCTGAACGCGGCGCGCCACGACCCCAACCACGCCGACCAGCTCAAGCGAGGCCGCTACCTCACCGCCCAGGGGACTGCCCTGGCGACGTTCTCGCCCAGCCAGCAGAACCTGGCCAACCCGAGGTGGATGCAGTTCGTCATCCACGAGCTCAACGGCAAGGTGCGGGCGTCGCTCAGGACCTTCGTGCCCAACAACCAGCACGCCCTGCTGGCGGTGTACCTGAAGGGCAACCTCAACATCAATCAGGAGACCACCGCCGCCAGCTCGGTCACCAAGATCATCGATGACGCCCATTTCCAGAACGTCTCGACCATCACCACCGGCGTCCCCGCCCTGCTCGAGACCATCAACAACTACCTGAAGCACGGCATCACGGTGCTGGCCCTGGCCGCCGCCGCCATCATGGTGACGATCCTGCTGCTCACCTTCACGGTGCGGTGGCGCCTCCTGCCCTTCGCCATCGTGGCCATCGGCCTGGTGTGGGGCTTCGGACTGGTGGGGTATTTCCACGTCCCACTCACCCTGGCCACCATCGCCGCCCTACCGGTGTTGCTCGGGGTGGGCATGGACTACTCGATCCAGATGCACTCGCGCATCGAGGAAGAGGTCGTCCTCGACCGCGCCGCCCACCCCATCCAGGCCGCGGCCCGCGGGCTCGGACCGGCGTTGCTCGTCGTGACCTTCGACGCCGTGTTCGCCTTCGCCGCCCTGTGGTTCGCCAAGACGCCCGCCATCCGGGAGTTCGGCTCCCTTCTCGTCATCGGCATCATCGCCGTGTGCTTCTGCAGCCTCATCGCCACCCTGGCCGTGCTCGGCATCCGCGAGTACAAGTCCCCCACCAAGGGCAAAGACTTCAGCCAGGGCCGGCTCAGCCGGTTGGTGGCCTTCCTGGCCAGCGTGCCCCAGCGCGCCGCCATTCCGCTGGCGGCGCTGAGCGTCATCGTCCTTTTGTCGGGCATCGCCCTCGAGGGTCACCTGAAGTTGCAGACGGACCCCATCTCGTGGGTGAACCCGCAGTCACAGGCGATCAAGAACCTCGACACCTTGAAGGCGAAGACGGGTTCGGACAACGAGCTCGCCATGCGCATCTCCACCGACCGGCCGTGGAGCAACCAGACCGTCGACTACGTCGTGAAGTTCTCCCGCGACTTGCAGGCCAAGTACCCGAACTTCCTCTACCCCGGCGCCGGCCTCATCAACAGCGTCGACCAGTTCCTCACCGAGCCGGGCATGATCGACATCCCCCCCACGGGCGCCGAGATGAAACAGATCTACGACATCGCGCCGCCCGGGCTCCGCAAGACGACGGTGGCGGACAACGGCGCCGCGCTCAACGTCATCTTCCTGGGGCGCACCGACACCCTCGACGACCTCCAACCGGTGGTGAAGAACCTCGAAGGAGGCATCAACCCGCCCCCCGGCCTCAGCGTGGCTCCCGGTGGCATCGCCACGGTGGGCGTGGGGCTCATCCAGAACCTCGAGAAGTCGCGGGTCGAGCTCACGTATCTGGCCCTCTTGTTCGTGGGCGCCTTCCTCACCGTCAGGCTCCGCAGCCTGATCCGGGCCCTGCTGTCGCTCGTGCCCGTACTCGTGGCGGTGGGGGCGGTGTCGCTCATCGCCGTCGGCTTCGGGTTGAAGCTGAGCCCCGTGACGGCGGTGGCCGGTCCACTTGTGGTGGCGGTCTGTACCGAATTCACCTCGCTCATCCTGTTGCGATTCGTGGAGGAACGACATCGCGGGCTGTCGCCGCGCGACGCCATGGACGCCACCGCCCGGCGCACGGGCCGCGCCTTCATGGTGTCGGGTATGACGGCGGTGGCCGGCGTGGCCACGCTGGGCCTGTCGTCCATGCCGCTGTTGAGCGACTTTGGCGTCATCGTGGCCATCAACATCTCGGTGGCGCTGTTCAGCGCGCTGGTGGTGCTGCCGCCCATCCTGGTGTGGGCGGACGGCCACAACTGGGTGTCGCGTGGCCTGCTCAAGAACAGGCCCCAGCCGTACCAGACCCTCGAAGAGGAGCTGGCCCAGATCCAGTCGACCTTCCACCCCGTGCCGGCCGGCGACAACAACGGCCAGGCGCAGCCGGTGGTCGGCTACCCCGCCCCGGGCTACGGCGCGCCGCAGTACCCCGGCACGCCCGCCCCCGCCACGGCCGCACCGGTCCATGCGCAAGCGGCCGCGCCCGTGCAGGCCCAGGCTCCCGCGCCCGTCGCCGTCCAGGCTCCAGCGCCGCCACCTGCACGCGTGACACCAATGGCGCCGGTGGCCGCCGCTCCGCGC
>JBEKVE010000238.1:0-3940 GCA_049514335.1 Acidimicrobiales bacterium | reverse complement strand
TCGAGCTCGCCGGGGCGGGCATCGACGACGTGGCGCACATCGACCTGTACTCGTGCTTCCCCTGCGCCGTACAGATGGGGGCGGCGGCGCTCGGCCTCCCGCTCGACGGCTCGCGGGAGCTCACGGTCACGGGTGGCCTCACCTTCGCCGGTGGACCGGGCAACAACTACGTCACCCACTCCATCGCCACCATGGCGGGGCGCCTGCGCGCCGATCCAGGAGCGCTCGGCCTCGTGACCGGCCTCGGGTGGTACGCCACCAAGCACGCCGTTGGGGTGTGGTCGACCGATCCCCCCGCGGCGGGCTTTCGCCACGCCCGACCCCAGGCGACGGTGGACGCCCTGGCGCGCCGCACGCCGGCGCCGGGGTACGAGGGTGCGGCCACCGTGGAGACCTACACCGTGGTCCACGACCGGGAGGGCCGGCCCGCACTCGGCATCCTGGCACTGCTGACGCCGGACCGCAGGCGCACCTGGGCCACCATCACCGACGGCGACGACATGTCGGGCCTCATGCAGGTCGAAGGATGCGGTCGGCCCGCACAGGTTGCAGCGGAGGGACGCGTCACGCTGTCGTGAGGGCGCGCCATGGTGGTGCGTGGGGTTCAACCCGCGCCCGCGGCGGCGACGACCTCGGTCCACGCCAGCGCGCCTTGGCGGAGGCACGTCGGCGTGGCCGTGGTGGCGTCGACCACCGTCGACGGCGCGCCGTCGCAGGGGCCGCCGTCGAGCACGGCACCGAGCTCGCCGTCGAACAGTCGCAACAGCGCGGCGGCCTCGGTGCACGGTGGTTCTCCGTGCAGGTTGGCACTGGTGGTGGCGAGCGGGCCCACTTCGGTACACAGGCGGCGGGCCAGGTCGTGGGCGGGGCAGCGCAGCCCGATGGTTCCCGCACGGGCGCCGAGGGCCCAGTCGAGGCCCGCACGGCGGGTGACGACGACGGTGCAGGCGCCCGGCCACAGGGCGCGTGCGATGCGCCGGGCCACGACCGATCCCGGTCCCGGACCCATGAGGTCCTCGAATTGCTCCATGGTGCCGACGAGCACGGGAAGATCGAGACCCTCGGGGCGTCGCTTCAGCGCGAACAGGGCGTCGGTGGATCCCGGCACCGATGGGTCGACGGCGAGGCCGTACACGGTGTCGGTGGGGATCCCCACCACGGCCCCGGCGCGCAGCGCCGCCACCACGTCTTCGACGCCGCCCGGGGGTGCGGTGCCGCCCGCCGCGTCCCGCCGCCGCGGGGGTGGCGGTGTCACGGGGTCGCCGTGCCAGGCCAGCGCCCCACCATCACTCTCGGGCGTCGCGCCAGATCGGGCCGGACGAGGACATCGACGTAGCCCATCTCGGCAGCGGCGTCGGCGATGGGGTGGGCTTGGGCGGGTGCGATCTCGAGGACCACGCTGCCCCCGGGGACGAGCCACGCACGGGCGGAACGAAGGATCTCCTCCAGCGCCTCCAGCCCGGTCGGACCGGCCACCAGGGCGCGGCGCGGTTCGTGGTCGCGCACCGCGGCATCGAGCCGCTCCCACTCCGCCTCCGAGACGTAGGGCGGGTTCGACGCCACCAGGTGGAGCCGGCCGGCGAGCTCGTGCGGCAGCGCGTCGAGCCACGGTCCGTGCGCCTGGTGGACGGACCGCGCCGTGTCGGGCCGCGCCGCCATGAGCGAAGCCAGGTTGTGGCCGAACACCTCCAGGGCATCAGCGGACACGTCGGTGGCCCATACGCTCAGCTCCGATGTGCCGTGCGCTGGCCACTCGGCCGCCATGGACAGGGCGATCGCCCCCGACCCCGTGCCGAGATCGACGGCCACCAGCCCACCGGGTTCCATGGTGGCCTGGTGGGCCAGTTCACCCAGGGCGACGTCGACGAGGTGCTCGGTCTCCGGGCGCGGGATGAGCACGCGCCGGTCCACCGACAGCTCGAGCGTCCGGAACGCCCACGTGCCCAGCGCGTACTGCAGCGGCTCCCCGGCGCGACAACGGTCCACGATGGCGTGCACCGCCGCCACGACCGTGGCCGGGGTGTCGTCGTCCAGGCGGGCGGTCAGCTCGGCGCTGGGGAGACCGAGCGCGCTCGCCACGATCCAGCGCGCCTCGACGCCGGACCGGACGGCGCGCGTGACCGAGACGAGCAGGTCCCGCACGGTCGGGACCGCCACGGCGGGGTCCGACGTCACGGGCTCGGTACCGCACGGGCGCCGGGACGCACTCAGCCCTCGCGATCCGCGGCCAGCAGGGCCTCGACGACCTCGTCGAGCTCCCCGTCGAGGACGCGGTCGAGCTTGTGCAAGGTGAGCCGCACGCGATGATCGGTCACGCGGTTCTCCTTGAAGTTGTAGGTCCGGATCTTCTCGGACCGTCCGCCGCCTCCCACCTGGCTGCGACGCTGCTCGGACTGCTCCGCCGCTACACGGTCCTGCTCGAGCTTGAGGAGCCGGGCCCGCAGCACCTGCAAGGCACGGGCGCGGTTCTGGATCTGGCTCTTCTCGTCCTGCATCGACACCACGATCCCGGTCGGGATGTGCGTGAGGCGCACGGCCGAGTCGGTGGTGTTCACGGACTGGCCCCCGGGCCCGGTGGAACGGAACACGTCGGTGCGCAGATCGGCGGGGTCGATGGCGACCTCGACGTCCTGGGCCTCGGGGAGGACCATGACCGTCGCCGCCGAGGTGTGGATGCGCCCCTGTGACTCGGTGACGGGCACCCGCTGCACCCGGTGCGTTCCTCCCTCGTGCTGCAACCTGGTCCAGGCGTCGGACCCCTTCACGACGAAGGTGATCTCGTTCAGGCCGTCACGCTCGGAAGGATCCGACGAAAGCACCTCGAGGCGCCAGCCCCGCCGTTCGGCGTAGCGCCGGTACATCTCGAACAGGTCCCGGGCGAAGAGGTTGGCCTCCTCGCCGCCCTCGGCCCCCCTGATCTCGACGATGACGTTGCGCCCCTCGTTGGGGTCCTTCGGAGCGAGCAGGAGTCGAAGCTCCTCCCGGAAGGTCTCGGTGTCGGCCTCGGCCCGCTCCAGCTCGGCGGTCACCATGGCGCGCTCGTCGGCCGAAGCATCGGCCAGCATGTCGCGAGCCGTGCCGAGATCCTCCTCCGCCCGGCGCAGGCGCTGGCCGGCCGACACGAGCGCTTCGAGCTCCTTGAGGCGCCGCGACGTATCGCGGAGCCGGTTCTGGTCGGCGAGGACGGAAGGGTCAGCGAGGTCGTCGAGGACGGCCTGGTGCTCGTGCTCCCACGCGTGCAGGCGTTGCTCGTCCACCGCACCAGGGTACCGACGCGCCCGGGCCCGGCGGCCGGGCCGGCATCAGTGCGTCCCGCCCGCCTCCGGGCGTGCTCCTCAGGTGACCACGAAGCCGTCCAGCGACACCGAGCCGTAGCTGGTCTCGACGGTGATGGGACCACTCGTGGCGCCGGCCGGGACGATGGCCTCGATGCGGGTGGGCCCGTGACGCACCACCGTGGCGGGGATGCCGTCGATGGAGACCCCCACCAAGCGCCCGAAGCGCCGGCCGGTGAGCGTCACCACACCACCCACCGGGCTCGACGGTGGCGAGAAATGCCCGAAGAACGGCCCACGGTGCCCCGCCTGGCCCGGGGCCGGAGTCGACGTGCCGGCCACCGTCGTCGTGGTGGGGGTGCCGCTGCCCGTGGCGCCGGTGGCGCCGGGCGGTGACTGTGCGGCGACGGTGGGCCTCGGCGCCCCGGCCTTGGCGGGCCCGGCCGAGCACGACGACATGGCCACGGCCGAGACGAGCAGGGCCGGTACCACCATCCGCCACCGTCCTCGGGTACCGGCGCGAATCTCGCCCACCCTCCCCCCCGCGTCGCCTCCGACGGCGAGATTCTCCCACCGCGGGCGCGGCGCCGCGCTGTCGATCGGAGGAGGACGGACACCTGGTGCCCGGGTACTCAGGGCACGCAAGCGCCTGCTGACGATGTGTC
>JBEKVE010000237.1:0-3945 GCA_049514335.1 Acidimicrobiales bacterium | reverse complement strand
GGGACGCGCCCAGGGCCGGACCGGTGAGTCCCGACGACGGGCCGCCGGCGCGGTACCGCTTCGGTCCCCTGGAGCGACGCGGCCTCGTGGCCGGGTGGCGTGGCGGACAGATCGGTGCAGTGGCGGTGGGACTGATGATGGCCGTGGTCACGCTGCGCGCCTCGTCGTCCCCCGTCGGCGTGGCGGTGGCGGTGGCGGCGGTGGCGGTGGCGGTGGGCGCGGCCACCTGGCCCATCGGCGGCCGGACGGCGGAGGAGTGGGCTCCTGATGCCATGCGCCACGCCGCCGTACTCACCGGGCGCCGCCGACCGGTCCGGCAAAGTGTCTTCGATGCGCTGCGCGTCGTTCCCCTCGAGGTCGACGGCCTCGGGTCGGTGGGTGTCCTGCACGATCAGCTCCGCGGCACCTACACGGCGGTCGTGGGTGTGTCGGCCCCGGGATTCGTCCTTCTCGGGGAGCAGGACAAGGTCCGCCGGGTCGACGAATGGTCAGGGGTGCTCGCCGCGCTGGCCCGTGACCGCTCGACCGTGCACCGCCTGCAGTGGATCGAGCGGGTGGTTCTCACGCCTCCGAGAACGGTCACGCCGGGGACCGCCATCCACACCGAGGCGCAGGCGTCGTACGAGGCGCTGCTGTCGGCGGAGGCAGGTGCGTCGTGGCGCCACGAGGTGCACCTGGGTGTGACCGTGCGCGCAGCGCGCTCGGGTTGGACCCGTGCTGAGACGAGAGTCGACGCGGCGACGTGCGCGTCACTGTTGCGCGAGGTGGCGGCACTGCGCCGACGCCTCGCCGACGCCTCACTCGACGTCAGCACGGTGCTCGCCCCCGACGCCGTCGTGGCTCTCCTGCGCGACACCCTCGATCCGGGCCCGTCACCGGTGGGGCCGACGTCGGCCCCCGCGAGGTCGTCGCCCGATCCGGTGGGGCCACTCCCGTCCCCGGTGGGAGGCGACGAGTGGCCGTGGCCCATGGCGGTGGAAGTGGCGTGGGGCCGCGTGCACGCCGACGGTACGTGGCACGCCACCTTCTGGGTGTCGGAGTGGCCCCGCATCGACGTGGGCCCGGACTTCCTGGCGCCGTTCCTGCTCCCGTCGGCAGTCCGGCGCACCGTCTCGGTGGTCATGGAGCCGCTCGGCCCGGTCGAGGCAGCACGAAAGATCGAGAAGGCGCGCACCGCTGACATCGCCGACGCCGAGATTCGCCGCCGGGGCGGGTTCCTGGCCACGGCCCGTCGCCGGCGCGAAGAGGAGGTGCTCGCCCGACGGGAGCTGGAGCTGGCCGACGGGCACGCCCACTACCGCTTCACCGGGTACGTCACGGTCAGTGCGGCGGACCTCGACGGGCTCGACGAGGCGGTCGCCACAGTCGAACAGTCAGCGGCGCGCGCCGGCATCGAGCTGCGGCGGTGCTACGGCGCGCAGCTGGAGTCGCTCTTGTGCGCGCTCCCCCTCGGACGCGGCCTGCTCTGAGCCCGTCGCCATGGGACACGCCGCGCACGAGGCCACCACCCGCAATCTGGGGTCCCTGTACCCCTTCCAGTCGGAGCCCGGACTGGGCACCGACGGCGCCATGGTGGGGCGCGACCTGTTGGGCGGAACCTTCCACCACGACCCGTTCGCGCTGTATCGGGCCGGGGCCGTCACCAATCCCAACATGGTGGTGGTGGGGCAGATCGGCAGGGGGAAGAGCGCCTTCGTGAAGACGTATCTGTGGCGCCAGGCCGTCTTCGGCCGCCGTGCCTGGGTCGTCGATCCCAAAGGCGAGTACGGCGCGTTGGCCCGGGCGTGGGGTGTCACCCCGGTGGCGCTGCGCCCGGGGGGGCGGGTGCGTTTGAACCCGCTCGACGCCCCCGCCGCCCGAGACCGCCACGACGCGCAGGACACGGTGCGCATGCGGGCCGAGCTGCTGGCGTCGCTGTCGGCGGCGAGCCTCGGGCGGTCCCTGTCACCACCGGAGCGCACCGCTCTCGAGCTGGCTGTGACCGAGGTGTCCGCGCCGGCATCTGCCCCGGCCCGGTCGAGGTGCGCGACAGCACCGTGTCCCACCCTGCCGGCCGTGGTGGAGGCGCTGCTGCATCCCGCGACCGCCGCAGCCGCAACCGTCGGCACCGACGCATCCGGTCTGGCCGCCGACGGCCGCAACGTGGCGCTCGAGCTGCGCCGGCTGGTGGCGGGCGACCTGCGGGGCATGTTCGACGGCGAGACCTCCGAGGGGCTTCGTCTCGACGCCTCACTGGTCGTGCTCGACCTTTCGGCGGTGTACCACTCCGCCGCGCTGGGGGTGCTCATGACGTGCGCCACCGCCTGGCTGCACGCCGCCCTCGACCGCCGGCACGACATCGGCCCGGACGGCGGCGCCACACCAGGCGGGGGAGTGGTGCTGGTGGTGGACGAGGCGTGGGCGATCCTCACCAACCTGGCCGTGGCGCGGTGGCTGCGCTCGTCGTGGAAGCTGTCACGGGCGCGGGGCGTGGCCAACGTGGCCGTGGTGCACCGGCTGTCGGACCTCGACGCGTCCGGGGCGAGCGGGTCCGAGCAGGTCGGTTTGGCTCAGGGTCTGGTGGCCGACTCCGAGACCCGCGTCGTGTACGCCCAGCCCCCCGGCGAGGTGGAGCGCTCCGGCGCCGCGCTGGGCCTGTCGTCCACCGAGGCCGATCTCGTGCCACACCTGCGCCGGGGTGTGGCCCTGTGGAAGGTGGGGACGCGGTCGTTCCTCGTCGAACACCGCCTGTCCCCGCACGAAGCCGCCATCGTGGACACAGACGGCCGCATGGGCGGAGGGGTGACCCCGGCGTGAACGGCCTCGTCCCCGCCGCTGTCGCCCTGGCCGTGGGCTGGGGCCTGGCGGGGTCACGCCGCGGCACGACCGGTGTGGGGGGAGCGCCGCGCCGGCAACGGCGCGTCGGCGGGCGCGGTCTGCTCGGGCTGGCGGGCGGGCGCGACGACCCCGAGCCGGCGCGCTGGGCCACGCGACGCGACCTGGGCCCGCTGGTGGTGCCGAGACCGACGCCCGGTCGGCTGTCGCTCGGTCTCGCCCACCACCGCCTGGTGGCGGCCGAAGCGGGGCACTCGGTGCTCGTGGTCGGGCCCACCCAGAGCCGCAAGACGAGCGGCTTCGCCGTGCCCGCCATCTTGGAGTGGGACGGGCCGGTCGTGGCGGCGTCGGTGAAGTCGGACCTCGCCCGCCACACCGTGGCGTGGCGACGCGGCTGCGGCCAGGTGTGGGTGTACGACCCGTCGGCGGTCACGTCCCTGCCCGGTGCGTCGTGGTCGCCGCTCGACGCGTCGGTCACGTGGGAGGGGGCGCGCCGCGTGGCGGCGTCGCTCACCGAGGTGGCGCGGAGCTCGGCCGGATCGCTCACCGACGGCGACTTCTGGTACGCCACGGCGGCGAAGCTCCTGGCACCGCTGCTCCTGGCGGCGGCGATCTCGGGCCGGACGATGCTCGACGTGGTGCGCTGGCTCGACACCCAGGAGGTGGACGAGGTCTACGAGGCGCTGCGCACCGGCGGTGACGAGCGCGCCCTGCAGGCGGCGCAGGCGTCGTGGGGGCGCGACGACCGCCAGCGCAGTGCCGTCTACACGACGGCGGAGACAGCCGTGGAGGTGTTCGCCGACCCCGTGGTGGCGGCGTCGGAGCGCGCCGGTCCGGCCGGTCCCGCCGCCGGTGTCGCGACCGGTGCCGACGTTGATCCGGTCCGCCTTCTCGACGGGCGCAACACCTTGTACCTGTGTGCGCCGGCCCACGACCAGCGGCGGCTGCGCCCTCTGTTCGCCACGCTGGTGGCGCAGGTGGTGGAGGCCGCCTACGAGCGCGCCGCGCGGCAGGGCGGACCGCTCGACCCACCGCTGCTCGTCGTGCTGGACGAAGCGGCCAACGTCGCCCCACTGGCCGAGCTCGACGTCCTGGCATCGACGGCCGCCGGCCACGGCGTGCAGCTGGTGA
>JBEKVE010000236.1:0-4070 GCA_049514335.1 Acidimicrobiales bacterium | reverse complement strand
CCTCGGGCAGCCCGTACTATCCCGTGCCGATCATCGGTCGCGTCACGACGTCCGGACAGGTCACGACCTACACTGATCAGAGCCTGGACGGTGTCATCGGCATCACGTCCGGACCTGACGACGCCTTGTGGTTCACGTCGCTGGCGAACGACTGCATCGGGCGCTTCGCCGTCCCGTAGTGGCGGCGCCGCATTCACCGCCTGATCTGGGGTGCGCAGCGCGGACATCGGTGGCCGAGCACGAAGTCGCAGCCGTAGAAGCTGACGTGGGCATGGAGCCACGCATCGGATCCCATCGGATGGCTCTGGTCGGCAGCCGCGCAGGGTTGCTGGGTGCACGTCAGGGACAGATCCCTGTGGACCACCACGATCCCCGAACACCGCGGCAGTGTCGGTACCTGCATGGTGTGAGTGTGCGACATCCCCGTAGCCGGTCCCAGGGTCTTTGTTCCCTGCGGGTTCCCTGGGCCGACGCCCGGCTGTGTCCAGCTGGCGTCGTCGCCGTGTCCGGACGACAGCGACGCAGGCCGTCGCCTGCGCCTCGAGACTCCCGTGGCGAAGGTTACGCCACCACCGTGATGGTGAGGGTCTTGGTCGCTGTGACCTGCACCCCGTGGGTTTTCTTGGTGAGGACCTCCACGGTCACGCTGTACGTCCCGGCTGCACTCTTGGGCGGCCTGCCCGTGATGAGCCCGGACGAGCGGAGGTGCAGACCCCTGGGGAGCTTGGAGCCACGCTCGAGCTTCCAGGTGTAGGGCGGGTTCGCCCCTGTCGCCGCGAGCGGCTGGCTGTAGGTCTTGCCGATCACCGCGGCGGGAAGCAACGTCGTCGTGACGTGGAAGATCACGGGGATCACCACGGTGTAGAACTCCCATTCGGAGTCGAAGCTGTTGGAGATCCTGACGGTGGCCTGCGTGGTGGCGGTCACGTGCGGTGTGCCCGAGATCGTGGCGGTCACCGCAACCGGCGATCCGGGCACGGGGGTGTCCACGATGCTCATCCCCGGCGGGAGCCCGTAGGCGGTGATGGTCGGCTGGGGGTACCCCGTTCCCGCCACCGTGATCGACAGCGGGGAGCCTGTGTACGTGCTCGTCAACGAGCCCGGTGTCGAGAACTCCGGTGCCTCGATCACGACGATGTCGAGGTCCTGGGTGACGGTCGGTGCGACGCCGTTGGAGGCTTCAACCACCACCGGGTACTGGCCGCCCCCGGCGGCGGAACCCGACAGCAGGCCGCCGCTCGAGAGCGTCAAGCCCGACGGGAGCGTTCCCGAGACGAGGGAGAAGGTCGGCGAGGGGAAGCCCGACGCCTGCAGCTGGAAGGCCCCCGGGAAGGTCGTGGTGCCCAAGACGGTCCCGTAGAACGTCGTCGAGTCGGCCGACACGAACTGTGGCGCCTGTGCCGCCTGGACCGACAGGTCGAAGGGCTGGTGGACGGCCCCCAGGCTGTTGGCGGCCGACACCGACAAGGGGAACGAGCCCGACGTGGTGGGAACACCCGTGATGGTGGCGGTTCCATTGCCGTGGTCCGCGAACGTCACGCCGCCGGGCAGAGCCCCCGTCTCGGTGAGAGCGGGTGTGGGGGACCCCTGGGCCGTGATCGTCACGGAGCTCTGTTTGCCGAGGGCGAACGAGGTCGAGGCCTGGGACGTGATGCTCGGTGGTGTGGGTGCCGTCACCGTGAGCGTAAAGGTCTGCATCACAGTGCCGACACCTCCGGCCGACTTGTCCCAGCTGCAATAGGACGTGGTGGCGTAGGTCCCCGCCGTCCCGGGGGCGAGTACGCCCGACAGCAGACCGTCGCCGACGTTGATCCCGACACCGGCGGGGAGCGGGTGATACACCGTGCCGTAGATGCACGGGTAGGCATCAGGCTGTGTGAAGGCGAGGAAGGCGTTGTAGACCCCCGACGAGAACGTGGCTTTCACTGCTGATTGGAACAGGGGTTGGACGTTCTTCTCGTCCGCCAGGTTCAGCGTAAAGGACTGGTTCGCCGATCCGGCGACGTTGGAGGCGTGGAACACCATGGAGTACGTCCCGGTTTCCCCGCCGCACGCCGGGGTGACAGTGGCTGATCCGGGATTGAAGTTCTCGATGGTGGAGCCGTCGTCGACGGTGACGATCGCCTCGGGAACGGCACCGGTCTCGGTGACCTTGGGGGCGGGGAAGCCCGCCGCAACCACGTTGAACTCATTGCACGAGTAGACCGAGGGCGCCAGCCTCGTGGCCATGGTGACCGTCGGCGCCGACAGGAACGTCGGGGCCACGGCCCTCGCCACCACCAGGTCGAAGGTGCGGGCACTGTCAGGGGCCACGTTCGGGTACGTGCCCGCCGGGTTCGTCCCGATGACAGTGACGACGTAGTTCCCGGGCTCGGTGGGGGTCCCCGAGATCGTCGCCGTCCCGTCGCCGTTGTCGACGAACGACGTGCCCGGCGGGAGCACCCCGGTCTCCGTCATCGTCGCCACCGGATAGGCCTGTGTGGCCACGGTGAGTCCCCCCGACGCCCCGAGCACCAGGTCGGCGGTGTTCTCGGCGGAGGTGGCGGGGCTTTCGCTGGTGAACTCGCCGTTATAGGTGACCGAGTCCATCTCGACGGGTTCCTGCACGACCAGCGTGAAGGTTTGCTCGGCACCGGGCCCCACGCCGTTGTACGCCTCTACCACGAGCCGGTACACGCCGCCGGTGTTCCAATACGGCCCGCCCGAGAGCAACCCCGAGCTGCTGAAGGTCACGGTGTCGCCACTGGGGCCGGGGGGCAGGCTTCCGGAGACGATCGAGAACGTCGGCGCCGGGGAGCCGGTGGCGGTGAACTGGAACGTCCCCCCCACCATGACGGTCATGGTGGTCGAGCTCGCCGATGTGATGGCAGGAGCTTGCACGCTCGACACCACGTCCACCGTGAAGGCCTGGGAGGTGGTGCCGGCGCTGTTCGACGCGGCCAGGGTGAGGGCGAAGGTGCCGGGCGTGGTGGGGGTCCCCGAGATCGTGGCGGTGCCGTTGCCGGCGTCGGTGAATCCCATTCCCGGGGGAAGCGTGCCCATCTCGCGTAGCGCCGGCACCGGCGCCGCCCGGGTGGTGACGGTGAAGCTGCCGGGCGCGCCGAGCACGAACGTGGCCGCCGGGGGCGAGGCGAACGTCGCCTGTCCGTCGACGGTGAGGGTGAAGACCTGAGTGGCGGCCGGTGCGATGCCGTTGGAGGCCTGCACCGTCACCGAGTACGTCCCCGCTGTGCCGGTGGCGGGCGTGCCGGTGATCTCCCCCGTGGAGGTGAGCGACACTCCTGCGGGGAGCGTGCCTGCCGAGAGGGTGAAGCTCGGCACGGGGCTGCCGGCGCCGACCATGCGGACCGAGCTCTTGGTGCCGACGCTCAGGGTCCCGGCGTCGGCCGTGACGATGGCCGGGGCCGTGCCCACCACCACGGTGAACGCCTGCGTGGCGGTCGACGAGCCGTTCGAGGCGCGCAGGACGATGGGGAAGCTCCCGGCCCCGGTCGGCGTCCCCGCCAGCGTGGCGGTGCCGGTCCCCGCGGTGAAGTGCATGCCGCTCGGAAGCGCCCCGCTCTCCGACAGCACGGGGCTGGGGGAGCCCGAAGCGGTGACCGTGAAAGACGCCGGCGAGCCCTTCCCGAAGAGGGCCGAGGACGCCGATGTGAACTGCACGCCGGCGGCACTGCACAGGGCCGGAGGAAGGTTGGCCGTCGGGGCGCCGAGGCCCGACGCCATGTCGTAACCCGGCAGGGCGGGGTATGTGCCGCCGTTCTCCCGGGTGTAGTCGTTGTTCCCGGTGGTGATGTCGTTGAAGGCCCCGGGTTGGTCCGCCGCCACGGCGTAGAGCTTGGGGTTGGCGAAACCGACCGGAGCGCCGCTGCACGCCTGGGAGGCGTCGGTGAGGGCGAGCATCGCCGCCCACAGCGGTGCCGCCGCGCTCGTACCCCCGAAGCTCCACCACGATCCGTTCCACTCCACGGCGTAGCCCGTGAAGGGATCGGCGTCGGCCGAGACGTCGGGGACCTGGCGGCAGTCGCCCGTGGCGGCGAGACATGGTGCGCCCGAGGAGTCCGGGTCGATCA
>JBEKVE010000235.1:0-4939 GCA_049514335.1 Acidimicrobiales bacterium | reverse complement strand
GGGCCATGTCGCAGGCGTCCCGGTAGGCTGCGGTGACCGACGCCACGGTGTCGTCGTCGGTGAGCCGGAAGGACTCCGCGGGGCTCTCTACCAGGCCGAGTTCCTGACGGGGCGTGGCGCCGACGCACTCCTCGAACCACACCCGCTGCATCCACGTGACGTGCTTGAGCAGCCCGAGCAACGTCGTGGCGGACGACACCAGGTGGCGACGGGTCTGTTCCTCGGTGAGGTGGTCGAGGGTCACCTCGAGCGCACAGCGGTACTCCTCGACGAATGCGTCGAGCTGGGTGCGTTCGTCGTCCAGGGGCACATCGAACGAACCCATCAGCGTCTCCCGTCACGCCGCAGGCCGAGGGCCACATCGGTTGGTGCGAGGGGGACCCAGGCGACGCCGACGATTCTGGTCTCACGAGCATGACGGCACAAGTGGGCGCAGTTTGGCCGGCACCCAGCCCGAAGGTGCAGAGCGGGCCCGCCGTGGGCCGACCCGGCGGTCCGCCGGCGGTCGGGTCATGAGGAGCCAGATCTTCAGATCCTCGCTGGGGATGCCGATCCCTGGGATGGTGTGCGAGGCGAAGATGCTCGTCATGCTCTCGATCCAATCGGGGGAAATGTGACAGCCCGGAATGGAGCATCTCGGTGTGTGGCGGTGGCCGTCGGCTTGGTGCTGGCGGCGGCCGTGAACGCCACGCTGGCAAGCCCGGCAGATGCGGCCGGCAACCCCACCCTCAATCGCTCGATCATCTCCGCCCCTCAAGTGGGCTGGACGCCGTTGTCTGCGGCCCTGGATGAGCAGGCGGCCGAACAGGCCACCGGCCGAGGCGTCGTGAAGGCCGCCGCCCAAGGGTGGACGTCACCCGACCAAACCGAAGTGCTCACCGTGGAAGTCATGCAGTGGGCATCGGATGTCGACCCCAGTCACGGCCTTCAGTCCTTTATCGCTGCCGTGTGCGGCTATACGCCCTCCACATCGTCGATACCCGGGATGGTCGGATCGGCGGAAGCGACCTGTAGCCCGAGCACGATCTACGCCGGAGCGTCGATGACGATCGCCGCCGCGCACAAGGGGCCCATCATGGAGGCGGTGGTGTTCGTCGGAGCGGACCCGCCGAGTGCCTCCACGCTTGCCACCATCGCCACCAGGCAATACGCGGCATTGCCGGGGCCACCGCTCAGCATCGTCAAGGTGACCATCGGCGCTGCGATACTCCTCGTCGCCCTGCTGGGTGGATCGAGCGTCGTGCGGGCACTGCGGCGCAGGACGCTGCCAGCCCCCATCGACGGCGCGGCGACGAGGGCCGTGGCGCACGCAGTCGCATACGACAGGTCGCACGCTCCCGACAGACAGCTGCGCGAGACCAGTGCGCCCGAACCCGTTCTCCCGAGGTTCAATCCTCGCGGTTGAGCACGCTTCAGTCCCCGCGTCCGTGTCGCCCCACGCATCGGACGCCACGCGCCGTCTGTCACCCCGTCGACAGGGACGGGTCGAAGGCGTGGCTTACTGCGCCTTGCGCTCGGCTCCGGCCAGGACGGCACCCACCTCGTCCGCCAGGGCCACGGCCACGAGCCGTCGCTGCTCCGGCACCGGTGCACCCGGCGTCGGAGACAGGACGAACGTGCCGTAGGTGCGGCCCTGGTAGCGCACGGGAAGGTCGATGTGCGGACCGGGCAGCCAGCTCCATCGCAGTCCGGCCAGCACGACGTCCCCACCCTGGCCGATGGTGGCGCGGTGCACCGGAGTGGGACTGGCGTCGTAGTGGCAGCTGCGCAGGCCGAGAAGCGACGTGAGCACCTTCTCGACCCGGGCGATCACCATCCGGGCGTCCGCCCCGTCGGCCATCATGCGGGCCACCGAGTGCAACTCGGCCACGTAGCCCGATTCTTCGGCCGCCACCTGACGGTGGTGCCGGCCACGGGCCGTCAGCTCGGTGACGGCCAGGCCCACCACCAGCAACAGGACCGTCGTCTCGATGTCGGGGCGGTGACTGATGGCGAAGCGTTCGTACGGCCGGGTGAGGAAGAAGTCGAACCACACCCCGGCGGAGATCGCCCCGAGGACACCGGCCACACGGTCCCCGGCGCTGGCCACGGCCACGATGACCACGACCATGACGAGCGCGGCGTCGACGCCGGGAAAGCTGGTCCGTACCGGCACCAGAACGGCGCCCAGGGCGGCCGGGGCACCGAGCGCTGCCAGCCGCAGGAGCCGCACCGAGCGGCGTGGCACGAGCGGGGAGGAGCGGGGGACGCCGTGTCCGTCCCCGGGGACGTCGGGCACGGGCCGCAGGGCCCGGTGCGTCCACGGGCTCATGGGCGGCCGTGGCCTCGGGCGGCCGGCGGCGGGAGACCGCAGCGCGCCGGTGCTCGTCCCTCGGCGACAGGGAACGACGTCATCGTGACACCAACGCTACTCGGCGCGTCGGGCAGCGGCCCGGTGGTGTTCAGCTGCGGAGCACCTTTCCGGGACGGGCATCCAGCGCGTCGGGAACCGGCTCCCCGTCGACCCGGATGGGGACCCCGTTCACGAGGACGTGGGTCATCCCCGTAGGCCGGTCGGCGGTGAGCCGCTCCCCGTCGGCGGGGAAGTCGACCACGCGCCGCAGGGGCCCGGGGGACACGGTGGCGGGGTCGAAGACGCAGATGTCGGCGGCCTTGCCCACCTCCACGCTGCCCCGGTCGGTGAGGCCGTAGACGCCGGCGGGCTCGGCCGTGAGCTTGTGCACGGCCCGCTCGAGCGACATGACGCCGCGGTCGCGCACCCAATTGCCGAGCAGGTCGGTGGCGAAACAGGCGTCGCACAGCTGCGACACGTGCGCCCCCGAATCGGCCAGACCCAGCAGGACGTTGTCCCGCGGCAGCAGCCAGGCGATGCCGTCGGGATCGTTGTTGGCCAGCACCGACCAGAAGCGGGTCTTGAGACCGTCGTCGAGAGAGACGTCGAGGACGATGTCGAGGGGCGTGCAGCCACGCTCTTCGGCCAGGTCGACCACGGCCCGGTCGACGAGCTCGGGGTGCGACGGGGACTCGGCCACCGACACCGACGGCCAGTTGAAGGGGAGCCCACCGCCCGAGCCCGACACCTCCTCCCACGTCGCGGCGCGCCACGCTGGATCGCGGTAGGCGGCCATGCGGGCCTCGAGGTCGAGACCCATGAGCTTGGCGAAGCTGGGGCGGGCGTTGAGGGTGAAGGGCTCGGCCAGGTTCATTTGGAAGACGAGGGGACGGCACGACACCTGCGGCCACACCTCCACCCCCTCCAGGCGGGCCGCGTCGTTCTCGGCGACGACCTTCTCGTGGTACGGGTATCCCTTCACCGTGAGCAGCGCCGTCCAGGTGATGGGGCGGCCCACCTCGCGCTGGATGGTGAAGAGCTCCCGATTGGGGATGACCCCTCCGGGCAGCAGCGCCACCACGCCCTTGCCCGATTCGCGCACCGGGACGAGCAGGGCGCGCAGCTCCTCGAGATCGGCCACCCGCGACGGCACCGGCCTGCCGCCGTCACCGTTGTGGGTCGGCGACGCGCTCGAGGCGAACCCCATGGCGCCGGCCGCCATCGACTCGGCCACGACCTCTTGCATGCGCGCCAGCTCGTCGTCGGTGGCGGCACGCTCGTAGGCGTCCTCTCCCATGACGTACATGCGCACCGCGGTGTGGCCGACGTAGCACCCGTAGTTCAGAGACGCGCCGCGCCGTTCCACGGCGTCGAGGTACTGCGGGAAGGTCTCGAACTCGTCCCACGGGACGCCGACCGACAAGGTGTCGAGGCTCATGTCTTCGACGTGCTGGAGCGTCCGGGCGAGCAGTGGGGCGAGCTCGCGGCGGATGGGGGCGATGGAGAAGCCGCAGTTCCCCGCCACCACGCTCGTCACCCCGTGGAACGACGACGGGGTCAGCCACGGGTCCCAGAACACCTGGGCGTCGTAGTGGGTGTGGATGTCGATGAAGCCGGGCGCCACCACCTGGCCCGAGGCGTCGAGCTCACGCGGACCCCCGTTGCCGTCGATGAGCGAGCCGCCGCGAATCACGATGTCGCCGTCCACGGCCGCCTCCTTGTGTCGCCCCGCCCCGGTCGACCGGGACGGCGCGGTGGGCACTGCCTGCATCGTCGCAGACCGGGACGCCCCGCGCCGAGCCGGCAGGCCGGTTCGGGCCGGGTCTGGAGGGTGACCCGGGGTGTCCGCCCCGGGGTGCTTGGCCCCGGGGTGGGCGACGGGGCCATACTGCGGGGGTGGACAGTCCGATCTGGATCGTGTGGTGGCTCGCCGCGGCGGGCTTCGTGGGTTGGGTGCTGTGGCTGGGGAAGCGCTGGTCCAGCCCGCCGCCCTCCTAGTCGTCCCTCGTCGTCCCCGTCGTCGCTGGCCGACGCCCGCAGGCCGGCCGGTCGCCTCGCCGTTCAGGCATCGGGTGACAGGCCGAGCACCTCGGTGACGCCGTGGTCGCGCCCGGCGGTGTACCCGCCGTCGACCACCAGGGCGTGCCCGGTGATGAACGAGGCGTCGGCCGAGAGCAAGAAGGCGGCGGCCGAGGCGATCTCCGAGGCCTGGCCGAACCGGCGGAGCTTGTGCTCCCGGGCGATGTCTCTGTACGCCTGCTCCATCCCCTCCATGCCGAAGATCGACTGCGTCATAGGGGTTTCGATGAATCCGGGGCAGATGGTGTTCACCCTGATGCCCCGGCCCGCATAGTCGATGGCCATGTTCTTGGTGAGGATGACGACGCCACCCTTCGACGCGCTGTAGGCGCTTCCCCCGGCGGTGCCCTCGATCCCCTCGATGCTGGCGATGGTCACGACCGAGCCGCGCTCGCCGTCCACCAGGTCCTGGCCCAACATGCGGTCGATGGCGTGCTTGGCGGTGAGGAACGTCCCCGTGAGGTTGACGCGCAGGACCCGGGCCCACTCCGCCTCGTCGACCATGTGCACCGCCCCGCCGCCCGCCAC
>JBEKVE010000234.1:0-4732 GCA_049514335.1 Acidimicrobiales bacterium | reverse complement strand
GACCTCGGCGGTCTCCCCGGCGGTGCGGGCCACGCCCAGGATCGCCGCGGTGATGAGCCCCACGCGCGCCGTGGGGAGGACGATGCGCAGCACCACGCGCCACTGCGGTGCCCCCAGGGCGAGCGCCGCCTCGCGCAGCGAGCCGGGCACGATGATGATGACCTCGAGCGCGGCTCGCGTGATGAGCGGGAGCATGAGGACGCTGAGCGCCAGCCCGGCGGTGAGACCCGTCTTCCCCTCACCGCCGTGGGCGAGGGGGAGGACGATGATGAGGTAGAGGAAGATGCCGGCGATGATGGACGGGGTTCCCGTCATGGCGTCGACGACGTTGCGCACCACCCGGGCGAGCAGCGACCGGGACTCCACCAGGTAGGTGGCCGTGAGGATGCCGAGGGGCACGGTGATGAGGGTGGCGATGCCCACCTGCTCGACCGTCCCCAGGATCGCCGCGCCGGCACCGGCGTTGGTCACAGGCAGGGTGCCGCCCTGCTGCGACATGTCGGCGTAGAGGAAGTGCGGAAAGCGGGCGAAGACCACAGGCGCGCCCTTGGCCACCACGAACCCGATGACCGCCACCAGGGCGACGAGTGCGGTCAGGGCGCCGCTCCACACCGCCACGGTCGCCAGGCGGTCCTTCATGACGAGGATCCCGTAGAGGCTGTGGCAGACCACGCCGTACACGATGAGGAACAACAGGAACCAGCACACCACGAGGCCGAACGGGGCGGAGAGCCCGGCGATGCTGAACACGAGCCATACCGCCGCCAGCGCCGCCAGAGCGGAGCCCACGAGCTCCACGGCCGGTCGGCGCGATCCCTTGCCCCCGCTCACGGGCGCGCCCCCGTCACCGGGGGGAGCCGCCATCGGCGGAGGGGGCGGAGGGCGCACGCCCAGGTCGAGGCCGGCGGCGGCCATCGGGCTCGTGCCCTGGAGTGGGCCGACAGGGGTGCCGTAGGTCATCGCTTCGGCCCCGTCCCGCGCTGGACGATGAGGCGGCCACCGAGGCTGAACACGAGGGTGGTGGCGAAGAGGGCCAAGCCGGCGAGCACGAGCTCGCTTCGGCCCTGGCTGCTGGCGGTGACGAAGCAGCACCCGATCTGCTGCGAGGTGGTCGCCCCCTCGGGCCCCATGATGGCCGCAGTGAGAGCCGTGCTGCCGCTCGACAGGATGAGCAGGACGGCGATCGTCTCCCCCAGGGCGCGGCTCATACCGAGCAGCGTCGCCCCCACCATGCCGCTCCGGGAGAACGGCAGGATGACGTCGGTGATCATCCCCCACCGCGTGCCGCCCAGGGCGAGAGCGGCCTCGCACGCGTCGCGCGGCGTCTGGGCCATCACCTCGCGCGTGAGCGAGGTGATCACGGGGATGATCATGATCGAGACCACGACCCCGCAGATGAAGATGGAGTTCTCGAAGTTGCCCGCCTCCGAGGTGCGGAAGATCGGAATGAAGCCGAGGTGGACCACCATCCACTCCGACGGTCCTTTGGCCCAGTGGGTGAGGGCCTCCAGGCCCCAGAAGCCGTACACGATGCTCGGCACGGTGGCCAGGAGGTCCACCAGGCCGGTGAGCCACTTCCGCATCCAGATGGGGGCGTACTCGTTGATCATGAGCGCCGTGGCGAAGGACACGGGCACGGCGAACACGAGGGCCACGAGGGCGATCTCGACCGAGCCGCCGACGAGCCCGAGCACGCCGGGGTGGAGGGGGATCGACCACGTCGTTCCGGTGAAGAACCGCCATTTGAAATGCCACAGCGCCCACCAGCCGTTGATGAGCAGGAACACCATGATGGCGACGAGCAGCATGAACACCATCGCCGCGCTGCAGGCGAGCAGCCCGAAGAAGCGCTTGTCCGCCTTGGAATGGCTCCGGACGAGCGTGACGGGCTTCTCGGGGGGCAGCTGGTCGACGGCGTAGTCGACGACGGCGGTCATGGCACCACCTTGGGCCGAAGCCTTCGCCGGCCCACCGTGCCCACCACGACCATGAGCGCTCCCGACGCGACCAGGAGCGGCGTGACCGGGAAGGGCCCGGTGAACGCCAATGTCCCCTGTCCTGTCGTGCCGGTCGAGCCCGCCGTTGCGCTCGAGCCCGCGCTGGCCGTCGATGCGGCGGCACTCACCACGCTCGAGGCGCCACCCGTGGCGGCACTCGGGGCGGCGCTCGGCTTGTCGGTGCCGTTCGCCGTCACCAGGAAGGGCGCCGAGAACAGATGGGGCTTCGAGAAGTCGAGCTGGTTGGGCCCGATGTAGAGCACGCACTGGTTCGCCTGCGTGCCGCACTTGGGCAGGGACTGTGCGTCCTCACCGAAGGTGACGCTGTCGGGCAGGGCGTAGAGCGTGTACGCCTTGAGCTCGAAGCTCCCGTCGGCGTTGATGTAGGCCGTCGACAGAATGGTCTGCCCGTCGCAGTGCTCGGTGGGGACCGAGGGCAGGTCGGCGGTGAGGCCGTTGGGGTCGTCGCACTCCACCGCCTTCATGGCGGGCTCACCGGTGAAGCCGCCCACCTTCTCCAGGTTCGACAGGCTGAGCGTCGAGTTGGGGGCCACGGTGATGTCGATGACCTGTCCGCTCTGCCACGGCGTAGCGGCGTTGGCGGGCGATGAGGCTTTCAGGGTCACGGGACCGTTCACCAGTGTGGAGGCGCCCGCATGGTTCGACGAACAGGCCGCGGCCAGCACGCCGCCGATCACCACCGCCAGCCCGAGCGTGCGCACCCTGCGCCAACGCATCCGGTTCCTGGTCATTGCGTGTCACCCCCACTGGTTGCGATCGGATCAGACTGCCGCGTGAGCTGGAAGCGGCCGAGCGTCCCGAGGCCGAGCATCGCCGCCCCCAGCAGGATCAGCCACGGGAGCAGGCCCGGCGCCCCCGTCAGGGCCAACGTTCCCCCCGAGGGACTCGACGCCGGCGACGGCGACGACCCCGAGCCGGTGTTGCCGGTGTCGGTCGTTGCCACGGAGCCTTCGTCGCCCGAAGCGGACGTCGCCGACGCCGTGGTGGTGGCCGTGGCCGACGCGCCCGACGTCGACGCGGTCGTGGTGGTGGTGGTCGTCCCCGCTCCGGACCCCGACGAGCCCGACGAGCCGGTGGAAGCCGTGAATTGCACCGTGGCGCTCTGTCCCGAGATGGGCAGGCTGTCGGTAACGTCGGTGGCGTTGTAGGTGACGGTCTCCACCGTCTTGTCGGTGACGGTGAACGTCGCCTCGCCGTCGACGTCGGTGGTGCCCGTGACCGTCGTCACCGAGGACCCGCCTCCGGAGGGATTGAGCGAGACCGTCTTGCCCGACAGCGCATCACCGTTGGCGTCGGCCAGTACCACCGTGATGGTCGCCGTCGTCGTCCCGTCCGCCGGGACCTTGGTCGGGCTGGCCACGATGGCCGAGTCGGCCACGACGGGCTGCACCGGGGCCGGGGTACCGAAGGTCACCGCCACCGCTTCCCCCGCCAGGACCAGGCCGTCGCTGGCATCGGTGGCGGTGTACATCACCACCTCGCTGGTGTGATCGGTGACGGTGAAGGTGGCCTGCCCCTGGGCGTTGGTCGTCGGCGAGGTGGCCGTGATGACCGAGCTCCCCCCCGCCGCGGCCAGCGAGATCGTCTTGCCCGGGACGGCGTTGCTGTTGTGGTCCTCGAGGGTCACCGTCACGGTCGACGCCGTGGTGCCGTCGGCAGGAACCACGTTGGGATCGGCGGCGACCGAGGAGTTGTCGGCCTGGGGGGCCGTGGCGGTGAATGTCACCTGCACCGTCTGGGTCAGCGTCACGTTGTCGGTGGTGTCGACGGCCGAATAGGTGACCGTCTCCGCTGTGGTGTCGTAGGCGAAGAACGTCGCCACGCCGTTGCTGTCGGTGGTGCCGGCGGGCACGCTGGTCGACGGGGTCTGGGGGGCGACCCGGGTGGTGGCGCTCGGGGACCCCGACACGGTGAGGGCCACACCGGGCAGGGCGTGGCCGATGGCCGAACTGGTCGAACATCGTGACCACGATGGTCACCGGAGTGACCCCGTCGGCGGGGTTGGAGGTGGCCGACGCGGTGACGGTCGAATCCGATGCCGACGCCGCCGGTGCCTCGAACTTGACCGACGCCTTGTTGGAGATGGGGATGGAGTCGGTCGTGTCGTCGGCGGAGAAGGTCACGTTTTCGGACGTCCCGTCGGCCACCGTGAATTGCACCTGGCCGCCGGCGTCGGTCGTGCCGCCCCCGCTGGGTGTGATCACGGCGTTGGTTGAGGAAGCGGCCAGCGTGACGGTCTTCCCACTCACGACGCTGTGGCCGTCGGGCGCGATCAGGGTGACGGTGACCGTCCCCGTGGGCAGAAGACCGCCGTTGGCGGCGGACGACACCACGTCGGGACTGGCCGTGACGGTCGACGCCGTCGGGGACACGGACAGGTTGCCGAAGGTCACCACCGCCGGTGGGCTCCCCACGATGGTCACGCTGTCTGCGGTATCGGTGGCGGTGAAGGTCACCGCTTCGGCCGTGGCGTCGGTGGCGGTGAAGGTGGCCTGGCCCGACGCGTTGGTCGTCCCTGTCACCGTGGTGATCACGGCGTGCCCTGTTCCTTGCTGAAGGGTTACCACCTTGCCCGCCACGGGCTCCGGCGGCGACGCCTGGTCCTCGAGGGTGACCGTGACGGTCGTGGCCCCGCTCGGGACCGTGGTGGGTGTGGCGGCCACGTTCGAACTGCCCACGGCGACCTTGGGGGCGACGAACTGCACCGATGGATT
>JBEKVE010000233.1:0-4099 GCA_049514335.1 Acidimicrobiales bacterium | reverse complement strand
CGGCTGCGCCGGAGGCCGCTCAGCTCGCCCACCATGACGAGGTTCTGCCTGCCCGTGAGCAGCTCGTCGAGGGTGGCGTCCTGGGCCGTGACCCCGATACGGCGGCGGACCGCGGCGGCCTGGGTGACCACGTCCAGACCGGCCACCGTGGCGTGCCCCGCGTCGGGGAGGGCCAGGGTGGTGAGGATGCGCACGGCGGTGGTCTTCCCCGCCCCGTTGGGCCCGAGGACACCAAGGATGGACCCCGATGGCACAGCCAGGTCCACCCCGGCCAGTGCCACCACGTCCCCGTAGCGCTTGGTCAGGCCCCGGGCTTCGATCATCACGCCGTCGGTCATGGGCGTTCGCCTCTCGCATCGCGTGGTGGACAGGGGCATGGCACCCGGGCCGCTCGCAAAAATTCACCTTACTTGCCGCATGGTAAGTGCACCCTTACCGGTCGTCAAGTAGAATTAGGCCATGACAGGCGTCCAACCGGCTCCAGTCGTCGGAGCCGACGGTGAGGAGCAGCGCAGCACCCGGGAGCGCATCCTGGACGCCGCCCTCGACCTGTTCCTGGAGAAGGGCTTCGACAAGACCTCGCTACGCGAGATCGCCGAGAAGCTGGGCTTCACCAAGGCGGCGCTCTATTACCACTTCGAGTCGAAGGACGACATCTTCATGGCGCTGCACCTGCGCCTGCACCAGCTGGCCCACGACGGCATAGAGCAGGTGACCGACGACCGGATCGCCACGGTGGAGTCCTGGGTGCAGATCCTCGACGGGTTCATCGACATGATCCCCGCCAACCGCAAGCTGATCGCCATGTTCGAGCGCAACCGGGCGGCGTTCGAGGCGCTGCACACCCAGGCCCACGCCGACGAGCATGACGCCCTCGACGAGACCCTGCGCCACGCGGTCACCGACCCGTCCATCCCGGTCGAGCAACGGGTGCGGATGGCCTTCGCCTTCTCGGGGATGCTCGGCGCGCTCATCTTCGCCGGCGACGCCTTTACCGGCATGTCCTCCGAGGAGCTCGTCGACGAGATGAAGCGCGCCGTGCGGCGCGCCGTCGACGTCTGAGGTCCGCCGGCCAGCGCTGCCGGGCGAGGTGGTGCTCGGCCGCCTCCACTACCGTTGGCCCCCCAGACGCCGACACAGGAGAGCCCGAGCATGGATGTCCGGTCGATCGAGGACATGGCCCCCGTGGTGGAGCACGGCGGCACGACCCCGGTGTGGTGGCTCGTACCGCCCCAGGAGATGCGTGCCGCCACCGAAGGCGGGTTCCTCGAGCTCGTGAGCGAGTGGGAGATCGCGGGCGGCGGGGCGGTCGAGGCGCACTCGCACCCGACCCACGAGTTCTATTACATCATCGCCGGCCACGGCATCATGATGATCGCTGACGAGCAACGCGAGGTGCATGCCGGCGACCTGGTCTACACGCCACCGGACACCACGCACAGCATCTGGCCGGCCAGTCCCCACGCGCCATTGCGGGGTCTCGCCTTCGCCATCGGCACTCCCGGGGCGGGGTCCGTCGACTACAGCTGACCGACCGTCAGCGCCTCACACGCGGTCAGAGCGGTCAGTCGACGTCGAACTCCGCACCTGAGGCGGCCAACATGGCCACGGCCTCGGTGCGCGCCGCGCGGTACTCGTCCCAGCACGCCACCTTGGTGGCGAGGTCGCGCGCCAGCGTGGCGTCGAGCACGGCTCGTCGCACGCGCTCTGCCAGCTGGCGCAACCGGACCCGGTCGGTCCGGCTGACGGGTGTGATCGTGGTCACCATCGTTCGCCTCCAGGCCCCCCGCCCACACTGGCATCGACGCTGGGCGGGCGGAACTTGATGCATCCGGCGGACAGGGGCCGATCGCCTCCCATCGCACCGACGGACCACCACGCTCCGTAGGATTCGAGTGCCGTGGCGTCGGTTGCCCGGCGTGCCGGGGAGGGTGGGCGCTCGACAGATGGCACTGAGCGAGACCGACAGGCTCGAAGCCTTCAGCGACGGGGTCATGGCGGTGATCATCACCATCATGGCCTTCGAGGTACACCGACCCGACGCCCCCACCCTGCACGCGCTTCGCGCCGCGGTGCCCGACCTGCTTGTCTACGTCCTCAGCTTCGCCATCGTGGGCATCTACTGGAACAACCACCATCACCTGCTGCGCGCCACCGAGCGTCTGAGCGGTGCGGTGATGTGGGCCAACCTGCATCTGCTGTTCTGGCTGTCGCTCCTGCCCATCTTCACGAGCTGGGTGGGCGTCTTCCCCAACCACGCCGTGACGGCAGGCGCCTACGGCGTGATCGGCCTGGGGGCGGCCACGGCCTTCTGGATCCTGGTGCGGGCCATCATCCGGGCCAACGGCGAGGACTCGGTGGTCGCCCGGGGGATCGGGTCGGACCGCAAGGGGAACCTGTCGCTCGTCTTCTACGCGGTCGGCATCGGTCTCTCCCCCGTGTCGGCGGCGGCCTCCTACACGCTGTACGCGGCCGTGGCGCTGCTGTGGTTCGTGCCCGACCGCCGCCTGGCCGGCGCGTCGTCCGAGCCCTGATGGACGGTCCGGCAGGGGGGCAGTTGACCGCGTGTTGTCGGGCATTTGGCTCCCCCGTGACAGTGCCCGATCATCATCGTCGGGGATGACGATGACGGGCACCCGGACGGCGCAGCCGCGTCCGGGCGGCGACGCCGGGATGTGGCACGCCGCCCCCGATCCGCCCGTCTCCGACGCGCCCGCGTCGACGCACGCCGGGACGCGCCGTCCGACACGGTGGCCCAAGCGCCTGGTGGCGGTGCTGGCCGGTGTCGTGGTGCTGTCCCTGTTGGGCGCGGGGGTGGCATCGGACCTCGCCGTGCGCTCGCAGCTCCGCCAGGCCCGCGCGTCGCTCGGTGTCGAACGGGTGCGGCTGGCGTCGACCTTGCACGAGCTGGCCACGGTCCAGTCGAAGCTGGCGACGACCTCCACCCAACGCGGCACCCTCCAGGTGGCGCTGGAGCTGGCCACGTGGCAGCTGTCGGGGGCCAAGACCAACCTGGCCACCGCCACCACCAACCTGTCGGCCCAGCAGAGCGCCATCACCGCCCTCGACACCTGTCTCGGTGGCGTCGAGCGGGCACTCAACCAGATCTCGGTCGGGAACCAGAGCGGTGCCGTCACCTCACTGTCGGCCGTGGCCGCCAGCTGCCAATCGGTGCAGGGCGGGGGGACCGGAGGACCCGTCTTCCCTTTTGACTTTCCCGACCCGGACGTCGTCCGGGTCGGGACCTCCTACTTCGGCTACGCCACCAACTCCGCCACCGGCAACATCCAGATGATCGAATCGACGGACCTCGTGCACTGGCAGGTCCTGGGCGATGCCCTGTCGCACCTGGCCTCGTGGGCCCAGCCCGGTGCCACGTGGGCGCCGGGGGTGATCGCGCTCGGCGGCCGGTACGTGCTCTTCTACGCCGCCGACGAGCGCACGACCGGCAAGGAGTGCATCTCGGTGGCGGTGGCGGGCGCGCCCCAGGGTCCGTTCATCGACGGCACCGCCGCGCCGCTCGTGTGCCAGCTCGGTCTGGGTGGATCCATCGACCCGAGCCCATTCGTCGACGCCACCGGCACGCCGTATCTCACCTGGCGGTCACAGGGTGCAGGAGGCCAACCGGCCACCATCTGGTCGCAGCAGATCGCCGCTGACGGCACGACGCTGGCGGGGACGGGACCCGTGGCGCTGATCCACCCCACCCAGGGTTGGGAGGGCGGTGTCGTCGAGGGTCCGGACATGGTGGTGTCGCCGGCCGGCGGGTACGACCTCCTCTTCTCCGCCAACAACTGGAACAGCGCCCACTACGCCATCGGCGTGGCGAGATGTGCCGGTCCGACCGGGCCCTGCACCGTGGCCCCCGAGCCGCTGCTCGCGTCCCAGGCGACGTTCGTCAGCCCGGGTGGACCGACGGTGTTCACCGACACCCAGGGAGCGTTGTGGATGGCGTTCCACGCCTACCTCCCCTCGGCGGTCGGCTATCCCCACAGCCGCCTGCTCTTCCTCCGCCAGATCGCATTCAACAACGGCGCACCGGTGGTGCTGTCGCCGGGCTGAGCTGTCGCCGGGCTCAGGCCGGGGGCGAGGTGGCGGC
>JBEKVE010000232.1:0-4111 GCA_049514335.1 Acidimicrobiales bacterium | reverse complement strand
CGGCGGCGTCGCTGTCGAACATGGGCATCTACGGGACGGGACAGTCCTACGAGATGCTCCTCCTGCGCATGCGCGCCCACCCCTTGCCCGAGGCGCGCCGCTATGCCGAGCTCATGCTCGAGGAGCTGCGCAAGGTCATCCCCTCGTTCCTCCAGCGCGTCGACGTGCCCGAGCGCGGCGGCGTGTGGGCCCGGTACTTCGCCGACACCCGGGCGCGCACCGACGAGGTGGTGCAGCGCCTGTGGCCCGATGCCCAGCGCCCGCCGGCGCCGCAGGGTCCCGGGGTCGAGCTCGTGGACTGGGACCCCGAGGGCGAGGACAAGGTGGTGGCGGCCATGTGCTACCCCCGGACGTCGCTGCCCGAGAGCGAGGTCCTGCGCCGGGTGCAGGCCCTGGGCGCCGAGGAGCGCCGGGCCATCGTGCAGGCCTACGTGGGGGAGCGCTCCAACCGGCGCCACCGTCCCGGACGGGCCTTCGAGCGCACCGACTACCGCTTCGACATCGTGTCGGACTACGGCGCCTTCCGCGACATGCAGCGCCACCGCATGCTCACGGTGGAGTGGCAGGACCTCGGTCCGACGCTCGGGTTCGAGATGCCCGACGTCGTGGCCGACGCCGGCCTCGACCAGCACTACGAGAGCGCCATGGCGCGGTCGGCCGATCTCTACGACGCCATGGCGTCACGCTTCCCCGTGGAGGCGCAGTACGCCGTGGCGCTCGCCTTCCGGGTCCGCTACGTCATGCAGATGAACGCGCGCGAGGCCATGCACGTGCTCGAGCTGCGCTCGGGGGAGCAGGGCCACGCCGCGTACCGCGCCGTGGCCCAGCAGATGCACCGCCTGGTGGCCGAGCGGGCGGGGCACCGGCTCATCGCCGAGGCCATGACCTTCGTCGACCACGGCGACTACGACCTCGAGCGCCTGGCCGCCGAGCGCCGGGCCGAGGCCAGACGGTCCGCCGCCGTGCCGGGCTGATCCAGTTTTCTCCGGCCGAATTTTCATCCCCGCCGTGACCAGGCGCGATGGGGGAACATCCTGGTCGGGGTGGAGCAGATCCGCTTGAGCGCCCGCGCGTGGGGCGCCTATTGTGCCCCCCAGTCCCAGACGCCCCTACGGCTGTTTCGCCGGTTTTGCCGATGAAGCAGAGAGCGAGGGGGGGATGTGCTGTGAGAGGCGGAGGGTGGCCCGAGGGACCGAGTAGAGAACGTCCCACCATCGCCGGCGGTGCCGCCGGGGTGGTGGAGATGGCACCAAAGGTCCCCGGGCCCTGCCGCCCCCCATCCTCCTGATTCTCGGACCGAGACCGGCCCGTCGGTGAACGGCGCGGTCGATCGGACCCGATATGCTCCCGCGGCGTCCGACGACCTAAAGGGCAGCAATGGCCGACGAACTGGATGAAGTGGCAGAACCTGAGGAGCTCGATACCGAGGACCTCGACGACCTCGCGGACGAGGAGCTGCTCGACGACGACCTCGACGAGGACGATCTCGAAGAGGACGTGGACCTCGACGAGGACGACGACGCCGACCTCGGCACCGACATCGACACCGAGGTCGACGACACCCCTGAGCCCGCTGCCGCCGCCGCCACCCCCGCGCCGGCTGCCGAGGAGGGCGAGGAGGAGGACGAGGAGGTCGACGACGAGGACGTCGAGGCCAGCCTGGACGAGATCCTCAAGGAGCGCCTCGTCGTCGAGGAGGAAGAGACCGAGGACGAGGAGGTCGCCGAGGTCGACGACCGGTCCGAGATCTCCGAGCGCGTCCTGCCCAAGCAGCCCGACGAGTTCGTGTGCAGCTCCTGTTTCCTGGTCAAGCACTCCAGCCAGCTCGCCGATCCCGCCAAGGGCCTGTGCCGGGACTGCGTGTGAGCAACGTGCCGGGGCCAGCGGTAGAGGGCGAAGCGACGGTGGAGGGCGACAGGTGACGCCGCGCAAGACACCGGCCGAGCGCGTCCTCGAGGTGGCGGTGTTCGGCCCCGCCGGGCTCGCCTTCACGCTCGTGGAGGAATTTCCCAAGCTCGTGGACAAGGGCCGCCAGCGCGTGGAGGGCCAGGTTCGCACGGCCCGGGTGCTGGGCCAGTTCGCCGTGCAGATGGGCCGTGCCCAGCTGGAGCAGACGCTCGGCCGGTTGGGCGGCACGCCCGAGGACGCCGCGCCGGCCGGGGACGGAGCCGGCGCTCCGAGCGCGGCGCACGATGCCGACGACGACGACGACGCCGATGCCGGCGCCGCAGTCGAGCCTCGGGGCGAGGGCACCGCAGCAGACGGGGTGCCACCGGGTGCGGGTGCGGAGTTGCGCTCAGTCCCGGCGGGGCGCACGACGGGCAACGGCAATGCTCCCGATCCCGCCCTCGCCATTCCCGGGTACGACAGCCTGTCCGCCTCCCAGGTGGTGCAGCGCCTCGAGGGACTGTCGCCGGTCGAGCTCGAGGACGTGCGCGCCCACGAGGCGGCCCACCGCCAGCGCCGCACGATCCTGCACCGCGTGGAGCAGCTGCTGGCCGCCGCACCACCCCCCGGGCCCTAGGCGCCGGGGCCGGGGCGGGGCCGCCGCGTGGAGGGGATGCGCCCGGCGCGTCGCGACGACGGCGACCGGTGTGCCGAGTTGTGCCGCCAGGCCCTCGACTCCCTGCAGGTGGCGCGCGGCGGTGCCCTGTTCGCCCGGCGCGAGAGCGGCCTCCTGGCCCGGGCCCTGCTGCGACCCGGGGGCATCGACCGCCTCCTGTCCGACGCACGGCGCCGAGTCCTCGTGGGCACGGTCGACGACGCCGTGGTGGGCCTGGCCGTCGGGCACCTCGAAGCGGTGGCCGACGCCTCGCTGGGCGTGATCGAGGGCTGCTACGTGGAGCCCGCGGCCCGCAGTGTGGGGGTCGGGCGGGCCCTGCTCGACGGCCTCGTGTCCTGGTTCGCGTCGTCGGGGTGCCTGGGCGTGGACGCCACGGCGCTCCCCGGGGACAGAAGCGCCAAGGGCTTCTTCGAGGCGGCCGGGTTCAAGGCGCGCCTCATCACCATGCACCGGGCCCTGGGGTGAGCGCCGCCCCGGGCCATGGCAGCCCGGGAACGGCGCAGGTCGCCGTGGGCGGCGTGGCCGTGCACGACGGTGCCCTGCTCCTGGTGCGCCGGGGCCACGACCCCGAAGCCGGGCGCTGGAGCATTCCGGGGGGGAAGGTACGAGGCGGCGAGACGCTCGCCGCCGCCGTCGAGCGTGAGGTGCTGGAGGAGACCGGCCTCCCGGTGCGCTGCGGCGACTTCGTCGGATGGGCGGAGCGCATCGGGGACGGGTACCACTTCGTGATCCTCGACTTCACGGTGCACGTGGCGGAGGGCGCATCGCCGCCGGTGGCGGCGGGCGACGCCCTCGAGGCCTCCTGGGTCCCCCTCGGGGACGTGGCGGGCATGGCGCTCGTGGAGGGCCTGGCAGGGTTCCTGGCGGACCACGGTGTGGTGGCCTGACCCCTCCGCCACCGGTGCCGTCGCCGCTGGCCTGACGCCAGGGGGCACCGGGGACCGCTCAGGTGGCGCGCGCCCCGGTGGCGCTCGGCCGGCGGGGACCGGGCGGGGGAGGGATGGGCAACCCGAGCAGCCGGGCCACCTCGGGCACGAGCCCCGCCGCCCGACGGGCCGAGGTGCGGAACGCTTCGCCGGCCGCGGCGGGAAGCCCGGCAGGCTTGACGGTGCGCCGCACCGGTGAAGACACCACCGCGTCGAGCAGCGCCAGCCAGTCGGCCTCGCTCAGCGCGCTGTCCATGGCGGCGCTCGCCGCCTCGGCCAGGCGCACGGCCATCTCGGCAGGGACGCGCGCCGCCGGTTCGGGTGGACGCGCCGCCACGCGCAGGGCGTCGGCCACCCGGGCGTCGTCGAGGGCGGCGACGATGCGCGCCAGCCATCCGTCACGCAGTGCCGTCACCCGCGTCTGCAGCGCGTCGCGCAGGGCCACCTGCATCTCGCGGCCCTCGTCGTCGAGCGTGACCGTGGATGCGGACGCCACCACGGAACGGACCTCGCGCAGCGGTGCGTCCTTGCCCGCGTTGCGGGCAGCCACGGCGCGGTCCTTCCACGCCGCCAGGTTCATGCGGGGGAGAAGCTCCTCGGCCATGGCCAGGAGTGGGTCGGG
>JBEKVE010000231.1:0-4177 GCA_049514335.1 Acidimicrobiales bacterium | reverse complement strand
CTACGAGCACACCGTCTTCGTCGAAGGGGCCATCTGGGGGATCGACTCGTTCGACCAGTGGGGGGTCGAGCTCGGCAAGGTGATGGCCAAGGAGCTGGCACCGGTCCTCAGCGCCGACGAGGTCCCCGACCTGTCCGGGCAGGATGCCTCGACCGCGGCACTGGTCCGCCTCTACCGCTCCCTGCGGGGGCGCCCGGTCTGAACACCTGAACGTCCCCACGCCGTGTGGGCGCGAGCCTGCCGCCTTGACGGTACGGCCCTGCCGTCAGGTGTAGATGAGCAGGCCGCCGAACACGGCGGCGCTGGTGTTGCGCCCTCGGCACCATTGAACACGTACTGGGCGACCACATCGCCGACGCCCGTCTCGGGACTGCTGCCTGAGACTTGTCACAAACTCAGAGAGCTGGGTACCAAGAAGATCTAGCCGGGTTGGTTGATGACGGCCGCGATGCCCACAATCGGATGGCTGAGATGCGTTCCTCCCTCTGACCCCTCGAAAGGAGCGTTGAAGGAGAAGATGCCGCCGTCGGAGGCCACCAGCCAGTACCCACCGGTGAGAGTGTCCGAGGCCATGCTCACGATCGGAGCGTTGAGGCGGAGGGCGCCGGTCGAGCCTTCGAACGGGGCGTCGAAGGAGAAGATGCCACCATCAGAAGCGACCAGCCAGTAGCCACCCGTCGCGGCGTCAGCGGCCATGCCCACCACCGGTGCGTTGAGGTGTACGGCCCCCATGGAGCCCTCGAACGGGGCGTTGAAGGAGAACACCCCGCCGTCGGAGGCCACCAGCCAGTAGCCGCTGGTCGCCGGGTCGAACGCCATGCCGACGATCGGCGCGTTGAGGTGGAGCGCGCCGGTTGAGCCCTCGAACGGGGCGTTGAAGGAGAACACCCCGCCGTCGGAGGCCACCAGCCAGTACCCTCCGGTCGCCGGGTCGAACGTCATCCCGACGATCGGCGCGTTCAGCCGCGTGCCGCCCATGGAGCCCTCGAACGGGGCGTTGGAAGAGAGTACGCCGCCGTCGGAGGCCACCAGCCAGTACCCTCCGGTCGCCGGGTCGGCGGCCACGCCCACAATCGGGGCATGCAGGGCCGTGTCGGTGGTCGAGCCGGCATAGAGGGCACCGAAGTTGTAGACGGCGCCGTTGGCAGCCGCCTCGACGTAGCCGGCAGGCGCCAGGTAGGTGAACTGAGCGGCGGTAGTGGAAGGCGAGACATCGCCAGTACCCGGCGTGGTCAGCGAGACCTCGACGGTTCCCACACCGGGTGGGCTCGTGGCCGTAACGGTGGTGTCGTTCACCACGGTGAAGACGGAGGCCAGGGTGCCGGCGCCGAAGTCGACCGCGGTGGCCCCGGTGAACCCGCTGCCGGTGATCGTCACCGACGTTCCCCCGCTGGCGGGGCCTGAGTTCGGGAATACCGAGGTGATGGCGGGCGGGGTCGCCGAAGTCGCCCCAGTCGCCAACAGGATGGACCCGGTCACGTCACCGGCTGCACAGAACGTGGTCACCGGGCAGGACACGTCCCAGATCACATTGCTCCCGTTGACATCGGTCGTCGTCCAGGTCGGGCTGGCCGCCGCAGGATCGGAGGTCGTGAGAACGTTACCGGCGCTGTCGGTGGCCACGCAGAATGAGCCGCTTGTGCCCGTGGTGCAGTCAAGGCCGGCCATCCAGTGACCGGCGTCGCTTCCGGTCACTTTCCAGCTGGTCGGGCCGGCGCTCGGACTCGACGAGGTCAGCAGCTGGCCGGAGCCGTTTCCGGCCACGCACACGGCGGTGCCGGCACAGGAGATGACCCCGATACCGCCGTCGCCCACCGCAGCGGACTGCCACGCCGTGGCCCCGCCTGTCGGGTCGGTCGAGCTCAGCACGTTTCCGGCCTGGTCTCCGGCCACGCAGAGTGACACCGACGGGCACGATACGGCCCAGATGAGGCTGGTCCCATCGGCGTCCACCCGGGTCCAGGCCGAGGCGCCCCCGGTCGGGTCGGTCGAGGTCAGGATCCCGCCATCGGCGTCAACGGCCACGCACAGCGACACCGAGGCACAGGACAAGCCCCACACACTCGCCATGCCATCGACATCGGCGCGGGTCCAGGCCGAGGCGCCCCCGGTCGGGTCGGTCGAGGTCAGGATCCCGCCTGTGCCGTCGGTGGCCACGCACAGCGACACCGTCGGGCACGAGATCTTGTTGATGTAGCTCCCCGGATCGATGGTCACGCGCGACCACGCGGACGCCCCGCCGGTCGGGTTGGTCGATGAGAAAAGGTTGCCGGCGGAGTCGCCGGCCACGCAGAGCGCCGTGCTCGGACACGACACCGTGTCGATCTGGTTGAAGTCGTCCACCGCCGCCTTGCTCCATGCCGCCAGCCCACCAGCCGGTGCCGTGGACGTGAGGATGTCACCGGCCTCGTCCACCATGGCGCACAGGCCGCTCGCCGTGCACGACATCCCGCCGGTCCAGTTGTTGGCACCGGTGGAGTCCACCGGAGCCTCGACCCAGGCCGATGTCCCACCGGTGGGATCGGTCGACGCCAGCTCGTCACCCACGGAGTCGCCCGCGGCGCACAGCGAGGTGGTGGGGCACGAAATGGCCCCGATCCAGTTACCCCCGTCGACGTTGGTCGGAGTCCAGGCGCTCACCCCGCCGGTGGGATCGGTTGAGGTGAACACGTTGCCGTGGTTGTCGCCTGCGGCGCAGAACGACGTCGTCGGGCACGAGACGGACAGGATGATGTTCCCCGACGCCGCCGGCGAGATGGGGTGCCAGGCCAGTCCCCCCGAAGTCGGAGTGGTCGAGAGCAGTATCTGGCCGAGGTTGTCGACGGCGGCGCAGAACGTGGCGCTCTCACACGAGACCGACACGATCTCATAGGGATCGACGACCGCTTTGGCCGTCCACGTCGCACTCCCACCGGTAGGATCGGTGGACGGGATCACCTGGCCGGCCTCGTCACCTGCCACACAGAACGATGCCGTCGGGCACGACACCGCATCGATGATCGAGCCCGGGGACGCGCTGACCTTTGACCAGGTGTCGACGCCCCCGGTGGGGTCGGTGGAGATCAACAGGTCCCCGGCGCTATCACCGGCGACGCACAGCGATGTGGTGGGGCACGAGACCGACGCCAGCCAGTTGCCAGGGTCGACCAGCCAACGCTTCCACGTCGAGGCGCCCCCGGTCGGGTCGGTCGAGGTCAAGACGTTGCCGTCGGCGTCGACCGCCACGCAGAGGGAGGTGGACGGGCACGATACCGACTGCATGTGGGTGCCCGCACCGAGAGGCGGGGTATCGTCAATCGGTCCCGTGCTGCTCCACGTCAGGCCGGCCGACGTAACCGTGACCGCTGTCGCCGCCCCCGAGCCCAGTCCGACCGACACCACTCCGACGGCAACGACGAGACCGACACACAGAACCGTGAGTTTCTTTCGCACCATGCCCCCAAAACGACCTCATACCCGCGGCTGACATTACCGGTCGCCACCGGTCCCGGTTATCGGTCTGCGTTCAATCCCCGTTACAACCTCGGACTTCTTCGTTGGTCCGAGGGCGTCCGTGGTCCGGTCCCATTCCATCCATGGTCCAATGGCAAGTGTGCCGAGCCCGGACGACCATCAGGCACTGACATCCCTCCTCTCGACCGCGGGGTTCCTCGCCCCCGAGGAGGAGGCGAACGAGCTCCTAGGCCGGGCCGGCGACGATGACGCTCTCCTCGACGCGCTCGTCGGGCGCCGTCTCACGGGCGAGCCGCTGGCCTGGATCACCGGCCGGATCTCTTTCTGCGACATCGAGCTGCGCGTCCATCCCGGCGTCTACGTGCCCCGCTGGCAGAGCGAGCAACTGGCCCGCCGCGCCGTGGAGCTGTTGCCGCCATCCGGCACGGCCGTCGATCTGTGCACGGGGACCGGCGCCATCGCCCGGACCGTGCAGACGGCCCACGCCGGGGACGGGGCGCGGGTGATGGCGACGGACATGGACGGGCGCGCCGTGGCATGTGCGCGGGCCAACGGTGTCGAGGCGTACTGCGGCGATCTGTTCGCCCCGCTGCCCGGCGGCCTCAACGGGCGGGTCGACCTCGTGGTCGGGGTGGTGCCGTACGTGCCGACCGCCGCGCTGGCCCTGTTGCAGCGCGACACCCTGACCTTCGAATCGCCCGTTTCCTACGACGGCGGTCCCGAC
>JBEKVE010000230.1:0-4204 GCA_049514335.1 Acidimicrobiales bacterium | reverse complement strand
CGGGCGGTTCGAGGCTCATCCTGACAAATCCGAGCAAACAGGTCAACATTGGCCCCCCGGGCCGTCCGCGGCCCCGAGAGCGAACCGGCCGGTTCGGGCACAACCACCCAGGCGTCCCGGGAGGGCCGTCGTGATAGAGAGGGGCGACATGGACGTGCTCGTCGTGGTCGGCGGACAGCGGCCACCCGCCCGCGTGGCGGACCGCGCCCGTCATGTCCACCTGCTCGGACCCGACGAGACTCTCCCCAACCTCGTCGGCGCACTCCGAGCCCGGATCCCGCGGCGCGTGGGGGTCTGGGGACCGGTCGACGCGGCGGGAGCGGTGGCCGCCGGCCTCAGGGAAGCCGGGCTCCCCACCGAGCTCTTCACCGACGAGCCCGTCCCCCCCGCCCTCGCCGGGCGCCTCCGGGGCGTGGATCTACGACCCGTGGCCGACCCGGGGCCGGCGATGGACGTGGCCGACTCGTTGGTCGAGCTCATCGGAAAGACGCCCATGGTCCGGTTGGACCGTACGGCACGAGATCTCGAGTGCAGCCTCATCGCCAAGCTCGAGATGTTCAACCCGGGCGGCTCTTCGAAGGATCGCATTGCGCTCGCCATGATCGAGGCGGCCGAGGACGTGGGGGCGCTGCTGCCCGGCGGCACGATCGTGGAGCCCACCAGTGGCAACACGGGCGTCGGGCTCGCCATCGTCGCCGCCAGGCGTGGCTACCACTGCATCTTCGTGTGCCCCGACAAGGTGGCGAGCGACAAGATCGCGCTCTTGCGGGCCTATGGCGCAGAGGTGGTCGTGTGCCCGACGTCGGTGGACCCCGATCACCCCGATTCCTATTACTCGGTCTCGGACCGCCTCGCCCGGGAAGTCCCCATGGCGTGGAAGCCCGACCAGTACCACAACCCGGCCAATCCCCGCGCCCAATACGACACCACGGGCCGCGAGATCTGGGAGCAGACGCGTGGTCGCCTCACCCATTTCGTGGCCGGCATCGGCACGGGTGGCACCATCACGGGGATCGGCCGCTTCCTGAAGGAGCAGAATCCCGACATCCAGATCATCGGTGCCGACCCCGAGGGATCGGTCTACTCGGGCGGGAGCGGACGCCCCTATCTGGTCGAGGGCATCGGCGAGGACTTCTGGCCGACGACCTACGACCCGACCGTGGTCGATCGGGTCATCGCCATCTCGGACGCCACGAGCTTCGCCACGGCGCGCCGGGTCACCCGGGAAGAGGGGCTCCTGCTCGGGGGGTCAGGGGGGACAGCGGTGGCCGCTGCGCTGGCGATCGGCCACGACCTGCCGGCGACGGCCGTCATCGTCGTGCATCTCCCGGATTCCGGTCGAGGGTACCTGTCGAAGCTCTACAACGACGCGTGGATGGCCGACTATGGATTCCTCCGCGAGGCCGGGCCCACCGTCGGCGACCTCCTGGCGGGACGCGATCCGGCCCTGCCCCCGCTGGTCCACATCCACCCGCATGAGACCGTCCGCCAAGCGATCGCCGTGCTGCGCGAATTCGGCGTCAGCCAGGTGCCGGTGATCAAGCACGAACCGCCCATCGTGGTGGCCGAGGTGACCGGCAGCGTCACCGAGCGCGGTCTCATGGACCGGGTGCTCGCCGACGCCTCGATGCTCACCCGGAGCGTGAGCGACGTCACCGAGCCTCCGCTCCCCACGATCGGATCCGGAGAGCAGCTGCAGGTCGCCGTGGCCCGCTTGGAGTCGGCTCCCGCCCTGCTCGTGCTCGATCGGGGCCACCCGATCGGTGTGGTCACCCGCTCCGACGTCCTGTCCTCCCTGGCAACCGAAGGGCGCTGAACACGATGTCGGGCTTCCGCCATGCTCCGGGCTTCGAGACCCGTGCGGTGCACGGCGGCCAGGGGACCGATCCTCTGACGGGCGCGGTCAACACCCCGGTCTACCTGTCCTCCACCTTCGAACAAGAGGCCGTGGGGCGCCACCGCGGCTTCGAGTACGCACGGTCGGGGAACCCGAGCAGAGCGAGCCTCGAAGCGCATCTGGCCACGCTCGAAGCGGCCGGGTTCGGCTTCGCCTTCGCCAGCGGGCTGGCGGCGGAGGATGCCGTGATGCGGCTGCTGCGACCCGGCGATCGCCTGGCGATGCAGACCGACACCTACGGGGGGACATACCGCCTGGCGACCGCAGTCCACCGTGACGCCGGTCTGGTCGTCGAGTTCAGCGACTTCTCCGATCTGGCGGCGCTCGCAGCACTTCGGGCGCAGATGGTGTGGATCGAGTCGCCGACCAATCCCCTGCTACATGTTGTCGATATCGAGGCGATCTCGGAGATCACGCACCGGCACGGGGCACTGGTCGTCGTGGACAACACCTTCGCCACACCGTGGATCCAGCAACCGCTCGAGCTCGGAGCGGACATCGTGGTGCACTCGACGACCAAGTACCTGGGCGGCCACTCCGATGTGATCGGTGGATTCGCGGCGACCAACGATCAGGGCATTGCCGGGCGGCTGGCCTTCTTGCAGAATGCGGTCGGCGCCGTGCCGGGGCCCTTGGACTGCTTCCTCGTGCAGCGGGGGGTGAGGACGCTCCCGGTCCGGATGGAGCGACACTGCACGAGCGCGCTCGCCGTCGTCGAGCTGCTCTCGAACCACCCTGCTGTCAGCAAGGTCTTCCATCCGTCACTCGCCGACCACCCTGGACACGCCGTCGCGCAGCGCCAGATGCGGGCGTTCGGGGGCATCGTCAGCTTCGCGGTCTGCGGTGGAGAGGAGATGGCGGTCGAGGTGTGCTCCCGGACCGAGGTGTTCACGCTGGCCGAGAGCCTGGGGGCGGTCGAGAGCCTCATCGAGCACCCTCGCAGAATGACCCATGCCAGCACGACCGGCACGGCTTCCGAGGTCCCGGGCGACCTCATCCGTCTGAGCGTTGGGCTCGAGACGGTCGATGATCTTGTCGCCGACCTGGCGCACGCGCTCGACGTCGCTCCCTGACCGCACACCGGGCCGGCGAAGTCCGGCGCCGGGACGCCCCTCGCCTGCTTGCTAGGTGTCCAGTAGTTGGAGGGTGTGCGCCGCTCGACGTCGAATCGTCCCGTACCCGTGGGCCACGGCGGTGGTGTGCGCCTTTTCGAGGAGGTCCCGCGCCTTGTCCGTGTCACCCGGGGCGCGGCGCTCGGCAAGCATTCTTCCCCAGGACAGCTCGGTTCGCGCCGCGAAGAACTTGGCACGGAACCGCTCGCTCATGGCGGCAGACCGGGCGAAGGAGGCGTCCGCTTCGTCATAGCGGCCGAGCACGGTGGCAAGGCCGCCGACGTAGAGGCTGATGGGGCCCTCCACCGATGCACCGGTACCCGCCCACTGGTTGCCCCACGGCGCGAGCCGGTCGAAGAGCGGCGCGGCGTAGAGCGGGTCCCGACACTCGATGGCGGCTTCGGCGTACATGGTCATTCCCGTGGACCACAGCATGTCCAGCGGGAGATCGAATTGCCTGGAAGCGACGGCCTCGAGGGCGCCATGCGCTTCATCGGTGCGGTCGCCCTCCGCATGTGCTGCTGCCATCACGGCACGAGCCACGGCCTGCGCGCCGGGGTTGTCGGCGGATACCTGCTCCAACAGTGGAACGAGGTCGCCCATGGAACCTCGTTGGAAGTGCACAGTGAGAAGCTGCGCGCCGAAGACCGACAGGACGTCGGGCTCACCGCTGTCAGTCCCGATCTGCAGAGCCTCGGTCGCCAACTGCTCTGCTTTGTCGGTGTCGCCGTCGACGGCGGCGCGCGTGGCGCGTCTGTAGGTCGTCAGCCAGTTCAAGATCGGCTGGTTGAGCTGTTCGGCCAGTACGCCGGTGATCTCGAAGCAGCGGTCCAGCTCGTCGATGTCCCCGGCGCTGTGTGCGATGAGCGATCGGTAGGAAGCTGCCCAGTACAGCAGCACCGGGTCACCGACCCGTTCGGCTCGCGCCACGGCGTCGGCCGTCCAGGCCTCGGACTGCTCGATCAGGGGAGGGACCAGGAGGGGTTCGGAGATGTGGTTCAACACCCGGACGATGGCGGCATCGTCACCTGATGACCGGGCGATGGCGATTGCCTCCTCGGCCAGCTCCTGTCGGCGTTGCAGCGAGCTCCCGAAGACGAGCTCCTTGCAGAGGCTGGCGAGGACGAGTGCCCGGTCCTTGTGGTCCTTGGGCAGGCGGGTGAGGGCGATCTCCAGAATCCCAACCTTGTCCACG
>JBEKVE010000229.1:0-4596 GCA_049514335.1 Acidimicrobiales bacterium | reverse complement strand
TGGCCCGCCGGTGAATCGGTGTACCCCGGCGACGGCGACGGGCGGTCCACCCACGCCGCGGTTCGGGATCCCGACGGCGCGGTGGTGGCGGTGGGGTCGGTGCTGCCCGAGGCCCCGCCGTGGGAACCGGGTCGTGCCGACGGATGGCGCATCCGGGGGATGGCGACCGAGCCCGGCCGGCGCCACCACGGCCACGGCGCCCGCGTCCTCGACGTCCTGCTCGGCCGCGTCTCGGACCTCGGCGGGGGTCTCGTGTGGTGCAACGCCCGCGTCGGGGCCCGCCCGTTCTACCTCCGCGCCGGGTTCACCGACGACGGCGAGGTCTTCGAGCTTCCCGGCATCGGCCCCCACACCCGCATGTGGCGGTCGGTGTCCTGAGGCCTGCGGGACTGGGCGGACACCCGGCTTGGGACCACAGGGGTGGCCTGTGCCAACCTAGGGTCCCCGATTTTCGCACCAAGGAGCCACGCGCATGCCCGACGCCGTCATCGTCGCCACCGGAAGAACGCCCATCGGGCGGGCCAACAAGGGCTCCCTGGTGAGCTGCCGCCCCGACGACCTGGCCGCCCTCGTGATCAGGCAGGTCCTGGCCAAGGTGCCCCAGCTCGATCCGGCCGAGGTGGAGGACGTCCTGCTCGGGTGCGGGCAACCGGCCGGGGAGGCGGGCTACAACATCGCCCGCGTGGCCGCCATCCTGGCCGGGGTCGACGTGCCGGGTGCCACCGTCAACCGCTACTGCTCGTCGTCGCTGCAGACCATCCGTATGGCCGCCCACGCCATCCGGGCCGGCGAAGGCGACGTCTTCGTGGCCGCCGGCGTGGAGACGGTCAGCCGCTTCCAGTTCGGGGCGTCGGACACCGGGCCCCACAACCCCCTCTTCGCCGGGGCCGAGGCCCGCACGACCGCCCGGGGACCCGCCGTCACCGAGCCGTGGTCTCCCCCGTCGGGGCTGCCCGACGTGTACATCTCCATGGGTCAGACGGCCGAGAACGTGGCCGAGTACGAGAAGGTGAGCCGCGAGGAGATGGACGAGTTCGCCGCTCTCAGCCAGAACCGGGCGGTGGCGTCGCAGGGAAACGGCTTCTTCGAGCGCGAGATCATTCCCGTCACCCTGGAGGACGGCACCGTCGTGACCAAGGACGACGGCCCCCGCCCCGACACCACCGTCGAGAAGCTGGCGCAACTCAAGCCGGTGTTCCGTGAGGGGGGAACGGTCACCGCCGGTAACGCCTGTCCCCTCAACGACGGGGCCGCCGCCGTCGTGGTGATGTCGGACACGAGGGCATCGGCGCTCGGCATCACACCGCTCGCCCGCATCGTCTCGAGCGGCGTGTCGGCCCTCGACCCCGAGATCATGGGCCTCGGGCCCATCGAGGCGTGCCGCCAGGCGCTGCGCCGGGCCGGCAAGACCATCGACGACATCGACCTGGTGGAGATCAACGAGGCCTTCGCCGCCCAGGTGATCCCGTCGGCGAAGCAGCTGGGGATCGACTGGGACAAGCTGAACGTGAAGGGCGGCGCCATCGCGCTCGGCCACCCCTTCGGCATGACCGGGGCGCGCATCATGACGACGCTGCTCAACGCCCTCGACGACGAGGCGAAGACCTGGGGCCTCGAGGCGATGTGCGTGGGCGGGGGCCAGGGCATGGCCATGGTGGTCGAGCGCCTGTCCTGAGGGCCGCACGGTTCGTGATCCGGAGGGACGACCAGTGAGCGGTGCCATCTACGACGTCGGAACGGTGTGGGAGCTCGTGGCGGCGCGCGCCGGGGCGTCGGCGGACCGGCGGATGCTCGTGGACGAATCCGACCGCACCATCACGTTCGGTGAGTTCCACCGGCGCTGCGAGGTCACCGCCGCCGGCCTCCACGCCATGGGTGTCGGCCCGTCGACCGTGGTGTCGTGGCAGCTGCCCACCCGCATCGAGACGGTGGTGCTGTCGTGCGCGCTGGCCCGCCTGGGGGCAGTGCAGAACCCCATCATCCACATCTACCGCGAGCGCGAGGTCGCGTTCGCCCTGCGCCAGACCGGGGCCGAGCTCTTCTTCGTGCCGGGCGTGTGGAAGGACTTCGACTACCTGGCCCTGGCGGACCGCATCGCCGGGGACCTGGAGCACCCGCCCGCCGTGGTGGTCACGAGTGACACCCTTCCCGAGGGTGACCCGGCCACGCTGCCGGCCCCGCCCACGTCGGGGGACGAGGTCCGGTGGATCTACTACACCTCGGGCACGACCTCGGACCCGAAGGGCGTGCGCCACACCGACACCACGCTCATCACCGGAGGCCGTGGGCTGGCGCTCGCCCTCGACATGAGCGACGACGATGTGGGGTCCATCGCCTTCCCCTTCGCCCACATCGCCGGGCCCGACTACCTCGTCATGGTTCTGGCCAACGGGTGTGCGACGGTGCTGCTGGAGTCGTTCGTGCCGGCTACCGCGGTCGAGGTCCTCTCCCGCCACGGCGCCACCATGGCCGGGGGGAGCACCGCCTTCTACATGGCCTTCCTCAACGAGCAGCGCAAGCAGCCGGGCAAGAAGATCATCCCCTCGCTGCGCCTGCTGTCGGGAGGAGGCGCACCCATGCCCCCCGAGATCTTCCACGAGGTCGAGCGCGAGATCGGCGTCAAGATCGCGCACGGCTACGGCATGACCGAGATTCCCATGATCTGCATGGGCTCACCGGGTGACACCGACGAGCAGCTGGCCACGACGGTGGGGAAGCCCGTGTCCGGTGCGGAGATCCGCATCGTGACGCTCGACGGCGACGAGGCCCCCACCGGCGTCGACGGTGAGGTCCGGGTTCGCGGGCCCATGGTGTGCAAGGGCTACACCGATCCCGAGCTCACGGCCGAGGCATTCGACGACGTCGGCTACTTCCGCACCGGCGACGTGGGCCATGTACGGCCCGACGGCCACGTGGTGCTCACGGGCCGCGTCAAGGACATCATCATCCGAAAGGGCGAGAACATCTCGGCCAAGGAGGTCGAGGACCTGCTCTACGCCCACCCCAAGGTGGGCGACGTCGCCGTCATCGGCCTGGCCGACCGCGAGCGGGGCGAGCTCGTGTGCGCGGTGGTGGAGACGGCCGCAGGGGCACAGCCCATCACCTTCGACGAGATGGTGGAGCACCTGCGCGGGGCGGGACTCATGACCCAGAAGGTGCCCGAGCAGCTCGAGGTGGTGGAGGCCCTGCCCCGCAACGAGACGCTGAACAAGGTGCTCAAGTACAAGCTACGCGAGCAGTTCGCGGCCAAGCCCCGGCGGGGCTGACGCCGGACCGCTCCCCGACCACGGTGCGGCCACCGGGTGGTGCGGGGTGCAGCCATGAGGGAGGCGACAATGGACCCAGGTGCGTTCCGGGGAGTGATCGGGCGCGACTTCACGGCGTCGACGCCGTGGTGGCCCGAGGTGCGACGGCCGAGGGCGGGGACGCCCAACGTCCTCATCGTGGTGCTCGACGACGTGGGGTTCGCCCAGCTCGGGTGCTTCGGGTCCGACATCGACACGCCCGTGCTGGACGCGCTGGCTGCCGACGGCCTGCGCTTCACCAACTTCCACACCACCGCGCTGTGCTCACCCACCCGGGCATGCGTGCTCACGGGCCGCAACCACCACAGCAACGGCATGGGCCGCATCGTCGAGCTGGCCACCGGCTTCCCCGGGTACGACGCCCGCATCCCCAAGGCCAACGGCATGCTGTCGGAGATCCTCGTCGGGGAGGGCTTCGCCACCTGGGCGGTGGGCAAGTGGCACCTCACCCCCGACGACGAGTGCCATGCCGCCGCGTCGCGGGCGCGTTGGCCTCTTGGCCGGGGCTTCGAGCGCTTCTACGGCTTCATGGAGGGAGAGACGCACCAGTTCGTTCCCGCCCTGGTGTCAGACAACCACCAGGTCCCTCCCCCGCGCACACCCGAGGACGGGTACCACCTCACCGAGGATCTCGTCGACCACGCCGTCGGGCTGGTGAAGGACCTGCGCGCCATCGACCCCGACAAGCCCTTCTTCCTCTACTTCTGCCCACCCCCGGCCTGACTGGGTCCCGGCCTGGGACGCGCTGTCGACCGACGAGCGCCGCCTCTACGCCCGGTACATGGAGTGCTTCGCCGGGTTCCTGAGCCATACCGACCACGAGCTCGGCCGGCTCGTCGCCTTCCTGGAGGAGACCGGCGACCTCGACAACACCGTGGTCGTGGTGCTGTCCGACAACGGCGCCAGCTCCGAGGGCGGCCCGGTCGGATCGGTGAACGACCTCCGGCCGTGGAACATGGCGCCGCGCACCGTCGAGGAGGCGCTCGCCCGCCTGGAGGAGATCGGCGGCCCGCTGTGCCACAACAATTACCCCTGGGGATGGACGGTGGCGGGCAACACGCCGTTCAAGCGCTGGAAGCGCGAGACCCACGAGGGCGGGGTGGCCGACCCCCTCATCGTGCGCTGGCCGGCCGGCATGGCGGCGCGCAACGAGAGCCGTCACCAGTACGTCCACGCCGTCGACATCCTCCCCACCGTCCTCGAGGCGCTGCGCATCGTGGCCCCCGACGTGGTGGGCGGCTACGCACAGCGCCCGGTCGAAGGGGTGTCGTTCCGGTACTGCTTCGACGAC
>JBEKVE010000228.1:0-4252 GCA_049514335.1 Acidimicrobiales bacterium | reverse complement strand
CGTTGAGAGAACCCGATGAAACGAGCCGGAGCAACTCGAGATGAATGATGCGTTGGGCATGCCCCAGACAGCGGTTGTGGTGGGTGGGACCTCTGACATCGCCCGGGCTCTCCTCCGGGCGTTGGTGGCACGACGTCTGCGCCGCATCGTGCTCATCGGTCGCGACCAGGTGGGCCTCGGAGCGGCGGCGGCGGAGCTCCGTGCCCTCGGTGCCTCCGAGGTCGAGACGCTGACCCTCGACGTGACAGATGTCACCCGAGCAAGCACCGTGATCCGCGACGCGTCGGCCCGGCTGGGCCAGGTCGATCTCGTGGTCGTAGCCAGCGGCGTGCTCGGAGCCGAAGGCGACGAGCGAGACCCCGAAGCTGTCGCTCGCATCCTCTCTACGAACGCCACTGGTCCGGCAGCCGTGCTGACGGCGTCCGCGTCGGTCCTCCGGGAACAGGGCCACGGCCGCATCGTCGTCCTTTCATCGGTCGCCGGCGTGCGGATCCGTCGGGCCAACTATGTCTACGGGGCATCCAAAGCCGGGCTCGATGCGTTCGCGCAAGGCATGGCCGAATCCTTGCGGGGATCGGGCGCCTCGCTCATGATCGTGCGTCCGGGCTGGGTCGCCACTCGCATGACCGAAGGGCGAACCCCGGCTCCCCTCGCCACGACCCCCGACGCGGTCGCGGCAGATGTCGTAACAGGCTTGGAGCGTTCCGCGACCGTTGTGTGGTCGCCCGGCTCGCTGCGGCTCGTATTCGCTGTCCTCCGTGTGTTGCCCCGGTCGCTCTGGCGACGGCTCCCCGGGTAGCGAAGACCCAAGAAGGAGCGGCACCACATACCGGGAACTGTGATCACGAAGCGTCGGTCGCGGCCGCGTCGTGGTCGTTCTGCGTAGTAGCAGCCGGAGTGGATCGGGCGAAATGAACGGACTCGCTCGTCAAGTGGGAGCCCATCGCTGCAATTCCCGCCACCCCACCCACGAGGGATCCAACCAGGACGATCGAGGTGATCCCGGCTCGCAGGTTCGTACCGCCAACGCGTTTGAGCATGGCCTCATCCTTGACCACGTGCCTGTGATCAGCATCGACGGCAGCTGGGAGCCCGCTATGAAGATCCCTGTCAGTGCGCCGGCTCTCCGAATGTCCGGGCGCCCGCCTCGGCCTCCCCCTCACCGAGGTGACGGCACGCCCGCGCAATGCGATTCGGCGAGCCGATTCGCCGCCAGGATACGTGGGTCTCTTCACTCGAGCGGCCCTGGGTAGGCGGCTTCGGCGAGGACGGAGAGTCTTTCGACCTGGCGTCGGACCAAGAACAGGGTCGTGGCAACGGCGAGAAGGGTCGCTACCCCGAGGACGAGGTCGACCGTACGCGAAAGGCCGGTGATCACATTTCCGGCGATATAGGCGGCACATGTGATGACCCCTGCCCAGATGATTCCTCCCGAGGCGTTGGCAGGGAGGAATCGACGCCACCGCATCCGGCTCGTTCCAGCCAGAAACGCGGCATAGGTGCGAAGAACCGAGATGAACCGTCCGAAGAATACGACCTTCACGCCATGCGTCTTGAACACATACATGCCGATCTTCAGCTTGCGGTCATCAAGGCGGATACGGTGGCCGTACTTTCGGACAAGTCGGTATCCGCCGATGTCACCGGCCCAGAATCCGATCGTGTCGCCGATGATCGCTGCTGCGGATGCCACCAGAAAGATTGTCCAAGGGGACAGCGCGTGGGTGCGCCCGGCATAGGTGGCAGCGACAATCAGTGCCGTCTCACCCGGAATCGGTATGCCCAGACTCTCTGAGGTGACAAACAGGAACACAGCCCAGTATCCGTAGACTGCGATCAGGTGGGTCATGCTCGCCCTGTGGTCGAACGCGAAGAGGGGTTCAGCAGACTGCGGACTCTCGGCCCAGGGGACAAGCCCCACTGCGTGACCCAACCGGCGATCGGGCGCTCCGGTCGACCATGACGGGCCATCTGAGCATCGTCGCCCCGCCTGGGTGAAGAGAGCATGAAGGCCGCCCGTCCCATCCGGGTGGAGCTGCTCAGAGGAGATCGGCGGACACCAGCGCCTGCAGGAGCACATGCACGACGAGCCCTGGGCCGACCACCCGCCTCGGATCACCAGCCGGGCGGAGCTATTCAGCCGGCGGTGACCACGATCGAGGGATCATCGGCGGGTGCCAGTGCCGTGAGGAGCTGGTCGGAGGTGGCGCCACCAGGACGGAGGGCGGTATCGAGAAAGCGCACGGTCTCAGCTCGAACGGCCACACTTTGGGGTGAGGATCCGATGAATGTGCCGAGGTGATCCCCGCCCTGGACGGTGAAGAGGACCTTCGAGGCCACCCGGGCCGTGTTGAACACCTGCGTCGACTTGGGGAGCAGTCCGTATTCATCGTCGGTCCCGACCGCCACGAGCAAGGATCCTGCAGGGGCGGCGTTCCATGGTCCTGGGACATTGGGAGGGATCTCACCGGAGAGGGAAAGGTACGCCCGTACCCGAGGATCGCCATAGGCGGGATTCAGCGCCATCAGAGCGATGTCGGTCCCACCGTCGGAGTGGCCGGCAACGGCAATGCGCGTCGGGTCGACGGGCCCCGCCTGACCCGAGGTCAGCGCGGTGATGACGTAGGCGATGTCCCCGGCCTGATCGGGATAGCTGCTCGTCGGGGGACCGGGCAGGGTGTCGGTGGAGTCGGGAAACGTCGGGGCGGCGACGAGATAGCCGGCTGCAGCCCACGCGTCGAGAAGAGGCTCGTAGACGGTGGGGTTGCTGTTCCATCCGTGTGCGAACACGACGAGGGGCAGCGGACCCGGCAGCCCGACGGGACGGCGGATGACGGTGACGAGCACCCTCCCCGGGTGCGCCGGCTCGTCTCCACGGGCGGGGGTCTCGCCACCGGGGTCCACCAGCGTGATCGTTTCGTCCGCGATGGCGTAGGGCTGACGTGGTACTGCCTGGGTGGTCTGAGGCGTGGACGAGGTACTCGCCGTGGCGTGGGACGTGTGGGTGGTGATCTCTCTCCCGTCTTGGACGGCGCCGGTGCTGATCATGTTGACCACGACAACGGCGCTCACCACGACTGCGGCCGCGGCGACAATGGCGCGTCTTCTCACTCGGATACGCCCCTCAAGAGGCACGACGCTCGAATCGGGGTCGGCGGAGAGCTCTCAGGCATCTTCGATACGTGCGCTCCCGAGCGCGTGCGCGGCCCGTCACTGTCGCGACAGGGTCAGCGGGGCACAGAGGAACGTTTTGGGGTGGTGGAAACCGACCCCTGTGCCCCGCCTCAGCCCCGTGTGCGATCCACCTCGGATTGCAGCAGGAGGAGCACGCTCAGATGGTAGGCCACCCTTCATGAAGGAAGCGTGAAGGGTCACGGGCCGGAGATGAATCGGCCCTCGTCGCCCGGCTCGGCGGGACTGCCCCGCTTCTCAGGCGGGCGCGTCGACCGTGATGAAGTCGCGCGTCCATCCGTTCAGGTACCGGTCAGATGGTTCGTTCTGGCCCGGCACGACCGCCATGAGCGCCGCTCCTGGTGCAGGCGCCACGTCAGCCTGTACCCACTCGGGGTTGATGTCCAGTTCCATGGCGACCGTGGCCCCCGCCGAGAGGAGGGCCGACGCGAGGTCGGCGGGGAAGGCCCCCATGCTGGCCGCGTAGATGAGGTCCCCGGAGGCGTCCTCACCGAGTGCGCTGCGAGCTTGAAACGCCACACCGTGCAATGTGCTGCCCCAGGAGCCGACGGCGGCGATGGACGGGCTCGGTCCGGAGTCGATCAGAAGGGGCGGAAGATTCTGACGCACACTGACGACTGTCTCTCCCGGGGCCGGGAAGCCCTGGCCCCAGACGCCCACCTGTGCGAGGCCGTTGGCATCGATCACCAGGCTCGCCATGCCCGGAACAAGGGGGGAGAGGATGTGACCACCGATCTCCACCCCGCCGGCGTGGGCCGCCACCTTGAAACCGCCGTTGAAGGCCCCGAGCAAGATCGGTCGCTCCGCCGCGGTCACGGAGGGCTGCGCCATGGGGCCGAGAACGACCCCGCCAGTGGGCGGATCCTGGTTACCGACGTGCAGGTCGAATCGGACCTGGCCGACGCGAAAGCGGATCAACGTGAGGCGTGCCCCGTCGGACGCGGTTGCGACACGTTCATCGATGGCGACACCCGACGGTAGGATACTCAACGGGTTCCATCCTGGTTGCACGGCGACGGTGGTGGTCGTGGCGAGCGGCCTCGGCACCGGACGTGGTGTC
>JBEKVE010000227.1:0-4292 GCA_049514335.1 Acidimicrobiales bacterium | reverse complement strand
GGACGATCTCGATGTCGCCGACGGTGCCGCCCACCTCCACGATGGCAACGTCGGTCTCCTCGGACGCCAGGCGGCGGATGCGCTCCTTGATCTCGTCGGTGACGTGCGGGATGACCTGCACCGTCTTGCCCAGGTAGTCGCCGCGCCGCTCCTTCTTGATGACCTCCTGGTAGATCGACCCCGTGGTGGCGTTGGACCACCGGCCGAGCTCGACGTCGATGAAACGCTCGTAGTGCCCGAGGTCCAGGTCGGTCTCACCCCCGTCGTGGGTGACGAACACCTCGCCGTGCTCGAAGGGGTTCATCGTGCCCGGGTCGACATTGATGTAGGGGTCGAGCTTGATCATCGTCACGCGCAGGCCGCGGCACTTGAGCAGCCGGCCCAGCGACGACGCCGTGAGACCCTTGCCGAGCGAGGAGGACACACCGCCGGTGACGAACACGTACTTGGTCACCGGCGCTTCTCCCCCTGCATCGCCTCACGGTAGACCACGGGTGCAGGCTACCGGTGGAGGCCGTCGGCCCCGCTCGTGGCGTGCAGCAGCTCCTTGGCGTGGCGACGCGCCGTGGCCGACCCGGGGCTCCCCGACAGCATGCGGGCCAGCTCCACCACCCGCTCCTCGCCCGTGAGCGGGCTGGCGAGCGCCACCGTCCGCCCGTCGGTCACCTCCTTGCGCACCCCCAGTTGCGCCACCGCGCACGAGGCCACCTGGGCCAGGTGCGTGACCACCAGAACCTGGTGGCGCCGGGCCACCTCGGCCAGGGCGTTGCCCACCGCCTGGGCGGCCTCGCCCCCCACGCCTGCGTCCACCTCGTCGAAGACCATGGTGGGGGGCGCCTCGGTGAGCACCAGGCGCAGGGCCAGCATGGCGCGGGCCAGCTCGCCGCCCGAGGCCACCTTGCCGAGCGGGAGCACGGGCTCCCCGGGGTTCGCGCCGAGCAGGAAGGTCACGTCGTCGGCCGGTCCCGGCCCCTCCACCGCCACCTCGAGGCGGGCATGGGGCATGGCCAGCTCCCGCAGGCGCGCCTGCACGGCGGCACCAAGGGTGGGGGCGGCGGCGCGTCGGCTGTCGGCCACCGCCGCTTCGGCCCGTGCGAGCTCGTCCTCCACCACGGCGAGGTCGCCGGCCAGGGCGGCGGCGCGTGCACCGGTGGCCTCGAGCTCGGCCAGACGGCGGCGGGCGTCTGCGGCGAAGGCGAGGACGCCGGCGGCGCCTTCTCCGTACTTGCGCGACAGCTCGCGCAAAAGCTGCCGGCGCTCGCGCACCCGGGCCAGGCCCTCGGGATCGTCCTCCCACGTCTCGACCACGTGGCGCAGCTCCGATGCGGCGTCAGCCGCGTCAGCCTGGAGACCGGCCAGTCGCGCCGCCAGCGCCGCCAGCGGGGTGCTGGACTCGAGGGCGGCGCGCGCCGTGCCCAGGAGATCGACCGCCGCCGTGGGTCCGCCACCACGGCGGGTGTCGGACACCTCGACGCTGTCCCCGGCGTCGAGGGCGGCCAGAGCTGTGGACGCCGCCTCGCGGTGGGCCGCCGCCTGAGCCAGGCGGTCCTCCTCGGCGCCGAGCACGTCGTCCTCGTCGGGACCGGCGAGTGCGGCGTCGTCGATCTCGCGCAGCTGGTAGCGCAGCAGGTCGATCTCGCGGGCCCGGGCCCGTTCGTCGCCCCCGAGGCCGTCGAGCTCGTCGAGGAGCTGCCGCCGCCGCGACCGGGCCGACTCGAGAGGGCCCAGGTCGGTGCCGGCGAATGCGTCCAAGGCATGGCGTTGCGCGCCCACGTCGAGCAGTGACTGGTGGGCGTGCTGCCCGTGCAGGTCGAGCAGGCGGGTGCCCGCCTCGGCCAGCGCCGCCACCGGGGCCATGCGGCCGTCGATCCAGGCCCGCGACCGGCCCCGGGCGGGAACGGCCCGGGCCAGGATGACCTCGTCCTCGTCGACCACGAACCGGCCCTCGACGAGCGCCTCGGCTGCCCCGGGTCGCACGAGGGCGGGGTCGGCGCGGCCCCCCACCAACAGCTCGAGCGCCTCGACGAGGAGGGTCTTGCCCGCCCCCGTCTCCCCCGTGAGCGCCGTCATGCCCGGGCCGAGCTCGAGGACCACCGACTCGATGACGCCCAGATCGCGCACCCGCAGCTCGATCAGCATGGGCGCGCTCCCCTCAGCGGTCGGCCAGGTGGAACCTGGCGCGCAGGATGGAGAAGAAATCGCGCGGGCCGAACGTGACGAAGCGCGCCGGGGTGGGTCCCACCCGGCACACCACGGCGTCGCCGGGCTCGAGGGTCTGCGCCGTCTCCCCGTCGAGGACGAGCACGGCGGGACGCGGCCCCTCGATGTCGAGGCGCACCCACTGCTCGGGCTCGAGAACGACGGGACGGTCGAAGAGCATGTGGGCGGACACCGGGGTGAGCACGATGGCGCGCAGCCCGGGACTCAGGATGGGACCGCGCGCCGACAGGTTGTAGGCCGTCGATCCGGTGGGCGTGGCCACGAGCAGCCCGTCGGCGGCGTACGTCGCAAGGGGGCGACCGCCGATCGATGCCCGCACCCGGATGGTGTGGCCCGGCGCGGTCTTCTCCACCACGGCCTCGTTGAGCACCACGGCGGTGGCGACCGGCCTTCCACCTGTCGCCGACGCCGGTGGCACGCCGGGCGGTCCGGACTCGATGTCGACCTCGAGGGTGATGCGCTCCTCCACCACGTAGTCGCCGGCCAGGAAGCGCTCCAGGGCGGCTTCGACGCCGGACGGCTCGACCTCGGTCAGGTAGCCGAGCCGGCCCAGGTTGACGCCCAGCACGGGGATCCCCGGCGCGCACGCCAGAGCGACGGTGCGCAGCATGGTGCCGTCGCCCCCGAGGCTCACCGCCAGATCGAGGCCCTCGGCGAAGCGCGGCCGCGCCGCGCCGTCCTCGTCGTCGGTCACCCGCACCACGGCGTGGCCCCGGTCGACCAGCCATCGCTCGGCGCGCGCCGCGATGGTGGGCGCCTCGGGATTGGCGGGATGCACGACGAAGGCGATGGTGGCCACCGTCTACTCGCCGCCTGATCCGTCGGAGCCGGCACCGCGCCGCGTGGGCACGGCGTCCGGTGCCGCCAGCACGGCGGCGTCGATGGCGGCGTCCACGGTGCCGTCGACGACAGCGTCGACCACAGCGTCGATGGCCGGCTCGAACCCGGCTGCGGTCGTGGTCCGGGCCCGGGCGCGAAGGAGGAACTCCGCGTTGCCGGCCGGACCGAGGACGGGTGAGGCCATGACCCCCATGATGGTGGCTCCCTGCGACAGGTAGGCGGAGGCCACCTTCCGCAGCGCCTCCCGACGCACCCCCGGGTCTCGGATGACCCCCCGTCCCCGGCTGGCCTCGACCCTCCCCGCCTCGAATTGCGGCTTCACCAGCAGCACCAGGTCGGCGCCGGGGGCGGCCAGCACGCCGGCCAGCACCGGTGCGACGGTGGTGAGGGAGATGAACGACAGGTCGGCCACCACCACCTCGAAGCCGGCCCCGGCGCCGGCCTCCCGACGCGGCGCCGTGCTTCGCGTCGCCTCCAGCGCTTCGACGCCCAGGGTGCGCACGTTGGTCCGCTCCAGGACCCGCACCCGGGGATCGTTTCTGAGCGTGGGGTCGATCTGCCCGAAGCCGACGTCCACGGCCAGGACGCTGAGCGCTCCGCGCTGCAGGAGGCAGTCGGTGAAGCCGCCCGTCGACGCACCGGCGTCGAGACACCGCCGACCGGCCACGTCGACGCCGAAGCGCTCGAGCGCAGCATCGAGCTTGTCCCCGCCCCGGGACACGAACCTGCGGCCGACCGCCACGACCACCGGCTCCGACGGCGACACGAGTCGACTCGGCTTGTCGGCCACCGTCCCCGCCACCTGCACGGCGCCGCACTCGACCAGGGCGCGTGCCGCCTCGCGTGAGGTGGCCAGGCCCCGCCGCACGAGCTCGGTGTCGAGCCGGCGGCGGACGGCTGGAGTCAGGCGCCCGCCTTCTTGGCCGCGGACTTCTTGGCGGCGGCCTTCTTGGTGCCCGACTTCTTGGCCGGCGCCTTCTTGGCGGCTGCCTTCTTCGCCGGCGCCTTCTTGGCCGGAGACTTCTTGGCGACGGCCTTGGCCGCCGAGCCCGATCGGCCCGTGGCGTGGCGGGCCGCGGCCGACGAGCGGGCCATGACGTCGGCCACCTTCTTGGCCAGGTCGTCGATGTTGGTGAAACCGAGCTCCTTCAGCTGCTGGCGCACTTCACCGCGCACGGTGGCGACGAGAGCCTCGGAGCGGTCGCGACTGGCGCGCACGAGGTCCTCCACCC
>JBEKVE010000226.1:0-4310 GCA_049514335.1 Acidimicrobiales bacterium | reverse complement strand
AGCCCTTGGTCAGCTCCTCCCACCGGCTGCGCCGGCTCGATCCCAGAACGATCTGTGTGACCTGGTTGTCACGGGCGAAGTCGACCAGACCCCGGGCGGGGTCGTCGAAGTTGAGCTCGTGCCACTGCGCCCCGAGGTCGTCGGCCAGCTTGTGCAGCGTGTCGAGGCCGGCGGTGCCGCTCCGCCCGGGCTGCTCGGAGGACACCACGTGCACAGCGTGGAGATCGGCCTTGGTGCGCACCGCGATGCGAGCCGCCCGCCGGATCACGGTGTCGGTGCCGTGTGCCCCGGTCACGGCGACCATGATCCGCTCGCGGGTCTCCCACACCGCCTCGGGGTGGCGGTCGCGGAGGAATCCCAACAGCTCCTCTTCGGTCTCGTCGGCCACGAAGCGCAGTGCCAGCTCGCGCAGCGCCACGAGGTTCTCGGTACGGAAGAAGTGCGTGAGCGCGTCGGGGACCTTCTCCGCCTGGTAGATGTTGCCGTGCAGCATGCGCCGGCGAAGCGCCTCGGGTGAGGAGTCGATGAGCTCGAGCTGGTCGGCGCGGCGCACGACCCAGTCGGGCACGCGCTCGCGCACCCTCGTGCCCGTCATGCGCTCCACCGCGTCGGCGATGCTCTCGAGGTGCTGCACGTTGACGGTGGTGATGACGGCGATCCCCGCCTCGAGGAGCTCCATGACGTCCTGCCAACGCTTCTCGTTGCGCCCCGACCCCGGCACGTTGGTGTGGGCCAGCTCGTCGACCAGGGCCAGCGCGGGGCGACGGGCCAGCACGGCGTCCACGTCCATCTCCTCGAACTGCGTCCCCCGGTAGACGACGACCTTGCGCGCCACGACCTCCAGGTCCCGGATGAGCTCGGCGGTCCGGGGCCGGCCGTGGGTCTCCACGAACCCCACCACCACATCGGCGCCGCGCCGGTGCCGCCGCCACCCCTCGTCGAGCATGGCGAAGGTCTTCCCCACCCCGGCGACGGCCCCCATGTAGATGCGGAAGCGCCCCGTCGGCCCCACGGCGTCGGACTCGACCTCGTGGCGGTCGTCCCAGGCCGCGTCGTGGTCCATGGGCACATTGTGCCCGCTGTCGGGGCCCACGACGTTCCTCGGGCGCCGGGGCCCGCCGGTAACGTGGCCGTGGGCGTCGAGGACGAGGCAGGACCACATGCGAAGGTATCGGCGGGGGGTCGTCGGCTCGGTCGCCGCGCTGGCCGTCATGGGCGTGCTGGTCGGTGCCATGCTGCCGCTGCGAAGTCACCTGGGGGTGGCCACCGCCGCGCTCGTGCTCGTGGTCCCCGTCGTGACCGGCGTGGTGGTGGGGGGCATGCCCGCCGGCGTGTTCGGCGTGGTGGCGGGGTTCCTCGTCTACGACCTGCTGTTCATCCCCCCCTACGACACCTTGACGGTGGGGGCGGCCCGCAACTGGATCGCCCTCGTGGTCTACGGCGCGGTCATGCTCCTCGTGGCGAGCGTCGTGTCCAGGCTTGAGGCCACGCGCCGCGACGCCCACCAGCGCGAGCAAGCCATGCGGCGGCTCTTCGACCTCAGCGACCTCCTCATCGAGGACCGGCCCCTCCCCGAGGTGCTGGAGCTCATCGTGTCGACCGTCCACGACGCCTTCGGGCTGCGCAACGCCTCCCTGCTCCTGCCGGTGGAGGGACGCCTCGAGGTGGTGGGCTCGGCCGGGGAGCCGCTGTCGGAGTCCGAGCGCCGCGCCGTCGTCCCCTCTCCCGGGATCCCGGCCAGCCTCCGGGCGTCGCCCGAGCGGACCGGGGGCGACGGTGTCCAGACCGTGGCCCTGTCGGCCACGGGCCGGCCCATCGGGCTCCTGCGCATCCAGGGGCGCACGCTCAGCCCCCACGACCAGGCGCTGCTGCGCTCCTTCGCCAACCACCTGGCGCTCGCCTTGGAGCGCGCCCAGCTCCGGGAGCAGGCCGTGCGCACCGAGCTGCTCGAGGAGGTGGAACGGCTGCAGCAGGCCATGCTCCGAGCCGTGTCCCACGACCTGCGCACCCCACTGGCCACGATCAAGATGTCGGCGTCGACGCTGCGCGACCGCCACCTCGACGTGGCGCCCGATCAGGTCGACGAGCTGCTCGACCTGATCGACGAGCAGGCCGACCGCCTCGACCGTCTGGTGGCGAACCTCCTCGACGTGTCACGGGTGCAGGCGGGGGCGCTCGTGCCTCACACCGAACCCATCGCCGTGGTGGACCTCGTCAACGAAGCCCGACGCGGTCTCGGCCACCTGGCCGACGGCACCCCCGTCACCCTGGCGCTCGATCGCGACCTTCCCTTGGTGGACGTGGACCACGTGCTCATCGGTCAGGTGCTCGCCAACCTCATCGACAACGCCGTGCGCTACGCCCCCCCGGGCACGGCCGTGACCGTGGCGGCCCGGCCCTTGGACGGGGCCGCGGTGGAGGTGGCGGTTGAGGATCGGGGCCCGGGCGTCGCTCGCTCGGAGCGCGGCGATGTCTTTCTCCTCTTCAACCGGAGCGGCACGAGCGGGGGGACGGGCGTCGGCCTCTCGATCGCCCGGGCCTTCCTGGCCGCCCACGGCCAGGACATCTGGATCGAGGACGCCCCGGGGGGCGGCGCCCGCTTCTGCTTCACCCTTCCCGTGGCGTCCGTGCCGCCGGTGGCGGCGGCGGCCTCGAGGTGACGGTGCGCGTCCTCGCCGTCGACGACGACCAGGCCTTGCTGCGGGCGCTGCGCATCGGTCTCGGGGCTCTGGGCTACGAGGTGCTGGTGGCCTCGACCGGGGAGCAGGGCGTGTCGCAGACCGCAGTCGGATCGCCGGACGTGGTGGTCCTCGACCTCGGGCTTCCCGACCTCGACGGCATGGAGGTGTGCCGTCGGATCCGCCAGTGGAGCGATGTCCCGGTCATCGTGCTGTCGGCCGACGGCACCGAGGACCGCAAGATCGCCTCCCTCGACGGCGGGGCCGACGACTACATGACCAAGCCCTTCGGGATGGGGGAGCTGGAGGCCCGGCTCCGCGTGGCGCTGCGCCACCGGGCCACCGAGCGCGACCCCGAGGACGCCACCCACCTCACCGTGGGACAGCTCGAGATCGACCTGGTGCATCACCAGGCCACCATGGCGGGCGAGCCGGTCGATCTCACCAGCCGGGAGTTCTCCCTGCTCGCCTACCTGGCACGGCACACCGGCAAGACCTGCACCCACCGCATGATCCTCGAGCACGTGTGGGGACCGCACTACGGCACCGAGACGCAGTACCTGCGGGTCTACGCCTACCGCTTGCGCCGCAAGCTCGGTGACGAGGACGGCACGTTCCTGCGCACCCACCCCGGTGTCGGCTACGAGCTGACAGCCGAGCGCTCGTAGCATCCGTCGCCGCCGGGCGCGCCGCTCAGTGCAGCTGGGCCAGCGCCTCGTTCAGCTGCAGCACGTCGATGTAGCTGGCCCCCAGAAAGCCGAGCTCGGCCCCGTTGTTCTCGTGGGCGATGAGCGTGCGCAGCCTGGCGGGCGCGATGCCCGTGGCCTTGGACACCATGGGGATCTGCACCAGGGCGTCGGCGGCGCTGATGTCGGGGTCGTACCCGCTGCCCGAGGTGGTCACGAGGTCGGGGGTGGGATCGTCCACGCCCATCTTCCTCCAGTAGGCGACCAGCTGCTTGGTGTCGGCCATCAGCGTCTTCGAACGCGGACCCAGGTTGGTGGCGGCCGACTCCCCGCTCTTGCCGTTGGCCACGAGCGGGTTGTCGCCGGTGTAGGGGCCCGTGTCGTCGGGCCGGCCGTGGAACCACTTGGGGCTGGACCAGTTCTGCCCGATGAGGGTCGACCCGTCGGCGGTGACGGATCCGTCGGCCTGGTGCCTGAACAGCACCTGGGCCACACCGGTGCCAGCCAGGGCGTAGACGAACCCGAACAGGACCAGGCAGATGAGAGCGAAGACGACGGAACGGCGGAGCTGGGCGAGGATCATGGGGTGTCCATCAGTAGGCGTGCAGTGCGACGAGCACGAGGTCGATGAGCTTGATGAAGATGAAGGGGACGATGATCCCGCCCACGCCGTAGATCCACACGTTGCGGCGCAGGATGGCCGCGGACGAGGCGGGGCGGAACTTCACGCCCCGCAGGGCCAGCGGGATGAGGGCCACGATCACCAGGGCGTTGAAGATGACGGCGGACAGCACCGCGCTCTCGGGGCTGTGCAGGCGCATGACGTTCAGCGGCTTCAGCTGCGGGTACGCCGCCGCGAACAGCGCCGGGATGATGGCGAAGTACTTGGCCACGTCGTTGGCGATGGAGAACGTGGTGAGCGAGCCGCGGGTGATGAGGAGCTGCT
>JBEKVE010000225.1:0-4338 GCA_049514335.1 Acidimicrobiales bacterium | reverse complement strand
ACCGTCCCCGCCAAGCTCCTCGAGGTGAACCGCTCCATCCTCAACCAGCACCTGGCGCGCACGTCGGGGGGCAAGGTGAGCTTCACCCACCTGATCGGGTTCGCCGTCCTGCGCGCCCTGCAGGCCGTGCCCGCCCTGAACGCCGCCTTCGTGCCCGACGCCGACGACAAGCACACGCCGGGTGTGGTGCGCCACGAGCACGTCGGTCTGGGCCTGGCCGTGGACGTGGAGAAGTCGGACGGGTCGCGCACGCTGCTCGTCCCGGTCATCAAGCACGCCGAGGGGCTCGACTTCCGGGCCTTCGTCCTCGCCTACGAGGAGCTCGTGCGCAAGGTGCACACCGGCAAGGCCGGGCCCGACGACTTCGCCGGGGCGACGGTCACCCTCACCAACCCCGGCACGCTGGGGACGGTCCAGTCGGTGCCGAGGCTCCTGCCCGGCCAGGGCGCCATCGTGGGTGTGGGGGCGCTCGGCTACCCCGCCGAGTACCAGGGGGCCGACCGCGCCAGCCTCGCTGCCTTGGGGGTGGGGCCGGTGGTCACCCTCACCTCCACCTACGACCACCGCATCATCCAGGGGGCGGAGTCGGGGTTGTTCCTCACCCGTGTGGCCGAGTGCCTCACCGGGGGCCACGAGTTCTTCGACACCGTGTTCGCCTCCATGGACGTCCCCTACGAGCCGGTGCGCTGGCTCGAGGACAAGAACGCCGGAGACGGCGAGCACGCCCGCCTGGTCAAGCAGGTGCACGTGCACAGCCTCATCAACATGTACCGCGTGCGGGGGCACCTCATCGCCGATCTGGACCCGCTCGCCGCCGAGCCCCGCCCGCTGCACCCCGAGCTCGACCCCACCGCCTACGGCCTCACGCTGTGGGACCTCGACCGCCAGTTCGTGGTGGACGGGCTGGCCGGGCGGGACTGGCTCACCCTGGGCCAGGCGCTCGACATCCTGCGCGACGCGTACTGCCGGACGCTCGGCATCGAGTACATGCACATCCAGGATCCCGAGCAGAAGCGGTGGATCCAGCAGCACACCGAGGGGGTCTCGTCGGTGCTCGATCCCGCCGAGCAGCGCCACGTGCTCGACCGGCTCAACGCCGCCGAGGCCTTCGAGCGCTTCCTCCACACCCGCTACGTGGGCCAGAAGCGCTTCGGCCTCGAGGGGGCGGAGTCGACCATCGTGGTCCTCGACGAGCTCCTCGACGAGGCGGCCGGGGCGGGACTGGACGAGGTCGTGCTGGGCATGGCCCATCGCGGCCGGCTGAACGTGCTCGCCAACATCGTGGGCAAGTCCTACGGGGAGATCTTCCGCGAGTTCGAGGGCGATCTCGACCCCGACTCGGTCCAGGGCTCGGGGGACGTCAAGTACCACAAGGGGGCGAGCGGCAAGTTCGTGGGGCGCGCCGGCGCGGAGATCCCTGTCGCCATGGCCTCGAACCCGTCACATCTCGAGGCGGTCGACCCCGTGGTGGAGGGGATGACGCGCGCCAAGCAGGACGCCATGGGACCGGGACGGCCCTTCGACGTGCTGTCGCTGCTCGTCCACGGCGACGCCGCCTTCGCCGGCCAGGGGGTCGTGGCCGAGACCCTCGAGCTGTCCCAGCTCCCCGGCTACAGGACCGGCGGCACCGTGCACGTGGTGGTGAACAACCAGCTCGGCTTCACCACCGCGCCGGAGTCGGCGCGGTCGTCGGTCTACCCCACCGACGTGGCCAAGATGGTCCAGGCGCCGATCTTCCACGTGAACGGGGACGACCCCGAGGCGTGTCTGCGCGCCGCGCGCCTCGCCTTCGGCTTCCGCCAGGCGTTCCACAAAGACGTCGTCATCGATCTGGTCTGCTACCGGCGTCACGGCCACAACGAGGGCGACGACCCCAGCTACACGCAGCCCAAGATGTACGCCATCATCGAAGGCACGCGCTCGGTGCGCAAGCTCTACACCGAGTCATTGGTGCGCCGGGGCGACATCACCCTGGAGGAGGCCGAGCGGGCACTCGAGGACTTCCAGACGCGCCTGCAGGTGGCGCTGGACGAGACCCGCCAGACCGCCGCGCCCCGGCCCGGGGCCCTCGCCCCTCCCGCCGCCGCCCCCCCGGCGCGCCCCGCCCCGCCCACCGGGGTGGACCGGGCCGAGCTCGAGCGCCTGGTGGTGGCGGCCACGGCCGTACCCGAGGGGTTCACCGTGCACCCAAAGCTCGTGCGGCAGTTCGAGCAGCGGGCCCGCATGGTGGCCGAGGGAGACGTCGACTGGGCGCTCGGCGAGGCCCTGGCGCTCGGGTCGGTCCTGCTCGAAGGCACCGACGTCCGTCTGTCGGGCCAGGACACCCGGCGCGGCACCTTCAGCCAGCGCCACGCCGTGCTGGTCGACCACCGCACGGGCCAGGAATGGGTGCCCCTGTCGCACCTCGCCGGCGATCAGGTGGGGTGCTTCGGCGTGTACGACTCCCTGCTGTCGGAGTACGCCGCGGTGGGTTTCGAGTACGGGTACTCGGTGGAGTCCCCCGACGCCCTGGTGGCGTGGGAGGCGCAGTTCGGGGACTTCGCCAACGGCGCTCAGATCATCATCGACAACTTCCTGGTGGCGGCGGACGACAAGTGGGCGCAGCCGTCGGGGCTCGTCCTGTTGCTTCCGCATGGCTACGAGGGCCAGGGTCCCGAGCACTCCTCGGCGCGCATCGAGCGCTTCCTCACCCTGTCCGCCCGCGACAACATGCGCCTGGCCCAGCCGACCACCGCGGCGCAGTACTTCCATCTGCTTCGGTCGCAGGTCCACGGCGTGGGGCGCAAGCCGCTCGTGGTCTTCACACCAAAGTCGCTGTTGCGGGCCCGCCAGTCGCGCTCGGCCCTCGACGACCTCGCCGCCGGGTCGTTCGCGGCGGTCGCCGACGACCCCGCCACCACCGGCCGGGCTCCGGGGCCCGCCGCGGCAGGGGCCGTCGACCCCGATGCGGTGACACGGATCGTGCTGTGCTCGGGCAAGGTGGCCTTCGACGCCATGGCCCGACGCGACGCCCTGCGGGGGGGCGAGGCGGGCCTGCCCGTCCCCGGGGTCGACCCCGCCGCCGTGGCGGTGGTCCGTGTCGAGCAGCTCTTCCCCTGGCCCGAGGAGGACCTCACCGTCGTCATCGACCGCTACCGCGCCGCCCACGAGGTGGTGTGGGTCCAGGAGGAGCCCGAGAACATGGGGGCGTGGTCCTTCGCCCACGGCCGCCTCCACCGGCTGCTTCGCGAGCGCTTCACCCTCACCCACGTCAGCCGGGCCGAGTCGGCCAGCCCCGCCACCGGCAGCGCCGCCCTGCACCATCTGGAGCAGGAGGACCTCCTGCGCCGCACCTTCGCCTGAGCACGACAGGCGACGCCACCCCCCAGGGTCAGCGCTTGATACCGATGCTCTTGCCCTCGGTGTACCTGATCGGCTCCTCCAACGTGTCGACGAGGAATTGGTCCCGGTCCCCTCGGTCCCACGCCTCTTTCAACCCCGGGGCCGCCAGGTCGAAGTCGGGCCGGATCTTCTTGAACACGCCCCTTAGATCGACGTGGAGCTCTGTCATCGTGGGCCGGCCCCAGTACCAGTAGCCGTTGTAGATCTTGAAGATCTTGCGTCCGGGCTCGAGGACGAACGTGTGGGGGATCATCGGATCGTGCGGCTCGTCGGTGAACTCTTTGATGTCCAGGTCCTTCTGGACGACCCGATCGGGGTCCGACAGGAAGGGCCACGTGGCGCCCAGCGCGTCCCGGAACTCATTGATGTTCAGCTGATTGTCGGTCGAGATGAGGGCCAACCGCGTGTAGGCGTTTCTGAACTCGGGATATGCGGCGACCAACTTCCCTACGAACTGATGCTCCTTGGGATCGAAGCCGCCGCGCGACAGATGGAGGACCATCGGGTTGCCCCCCTGGAGCTCCGACAGGGACCGCTGCCGCCCGGATTGATCGGCGAGCTCGTAGTCGGGAAACGTCCCACCTTCACGGATGTCGGTGCGCATGTGGCCTCCAGTCGAAGGGTGTGGTCCAAAGATCCCACGGAAGCCGAGCACGTGGTCAAGTCGGTTGCGCCTGACTCAGCGCAGGGCGAAGCCGGTGACCGCCGCCAGCTCGTCGAGGGCCCGTCCGGGGTCGGTCACCTTGATGGTGCGCATGCCCAGCGCGCGTGCCGGCTTCAGGTTCACGCCGAGATCATCGAGGAACACCGCCTGGTCGGGTGTGATGTCGAGCAGCTCGCAGGCGAGGAGGTAGAAGCGCTCGTCGGGCTTGCGCACCCCCACCACCGATGACTCGACCACGGCGTCGAACAGGGCCAGCACCTCGCCCATGCGGGCCGAGCCCGAGTGGGCGAGTG
>JBEKVE010000224.1:0-4390 GCA_049514335.1 Acidimicrobiales bacterium | reverse complement strand
CCGGCGCGCTCGGGGCGGTGGCGAGCCGGATCGGGGCGTTGCGCGCCGACGTGACCGCCGTCGAGATCGTGGAGCGACGCCAGGGCAGCGCCGTCGACGAGTTCGTCATCGAGCTGCCCGACGAGAACCACCTGTCGCTCCTCCTGAGCGAGATCTCCGAGGTGGACGGGGTGTCGGTGGAGGAGGTCCACCCCATCTCGGGGCGGGTGCACGACCGCAGGCTCGACGCCTACGACACCGCCGTCGAGGTCCTCCAGGTGCGCTCTCCACCCGCCGTGCTGAGCGCCCTGGCGGCCCGGGTGTGCCTCGAGCTCGACGCGGCGTGGACGGCGGTGATCGACGTCGAGCAGGAGCTGACCGTGGCCTCGCACGGCCGCCCGCCGGCGGCCTCGTGGCTCGCCGCCTTGGTGCGCGGGGCCCGGGCCACGACGGCGCCGGGCTCGGCCGACCCCGACGCGCCGGCGTCGACGCGTCCTGCGGCGGCGAAAGCGGGCCGAGGGGCCAAACGCGTCACGGGCAGCACCAAGGCGGGAGCGCCCCCCGACCCCGACGGCGAAACCGGCAGCGCCCCGGCCAGACCCGAGGCCGCGGACATCGGATGGGTCGACCTGGCGGCGTGGGACCTGGTGCTGGCGGCGGGCCGGCCCGGCCTGCGCTTCGGACGGCGCGAGCGGTCGCACCTCGCCGCCGTGGCGCGACTGGCCGACGCCCGCTGGGTCGACCTGGCTGAGCGCGAGGCGCGGGCGTCGAACTCCGGCTGAACGGGCTGAGCCCCGCAGCCGGCAGCGCCGTCGGACCGGTGGCGCCGCGTCAGCCGGAGCCCGAGGCGTACTCGGCCAGGAGCTCGAGCAGCGTGCGCACCCCGAAGCCGGTACCGCCCTTCGCCAGGACGCCGGCGTCCTCGTCGGAACGGGCCGGACCGGCGATGTCCATGTGCACCCAGGGCGTGCCCTCCACGAAGCGAGCCAGGAGCAACGCGGCGGCGATCGCACCGGCCTGTCCCCCCTTGCCCACGTTCTTCATGTCGGCGACGTCGGAGTCGATGTGGGACCGGTAGTCCTCCACCAGCGGGAGCGGCCACGTCGCCTCGCCCCCGCGCTCCGCCGCGGCGCGCACCTTGTCCACCAGTGCCTGGTCGGAGCCGAACACCCCGGCCACCGAGGAACCCAGCGCCACGATGCACGCACCGGTCAGCGTGGCCAGGTCGACCACGGCGTCGGGCTCGAGCTCCGACGCCAGTGACAGGGCGTCGGCCAGCACCAGGCGACCCTCGGCGTCGGTGTTCAGCACCTCGATGGTGCGGCCGTTGCGGACGGTGAGGACATCGCCCGGCTTGATGGCCCGTCCGCCGGGCATGTTCTCGGTGACGGGGGCGATAGCGGTCACCTTGACCCGCACGCCCATGTCGGCGCAGGCCGACGCCGTGGCGAGCACGGCGGCCGCCCCGCTCATGTCGGTCTTCATGGTGACCATGCCCTCGGCGCTCTTGAGCGACAGGCCGCCGGAGTCGAAGGTGATGCCCTTGCCCACCAACACGACGTGGGGCACCCGGCCGTCGACATGGACCGGGTCGGTGGGCTCGTAGACGGCCCGCAGCAGCCGGGGCGGCTCGGCCGAGCCGCGTGCCACGCCCAACAGCCCACCCAGGCGCTCGTCGGCGATGCGCTGCTCGTCCCACACCTCGACCGTCACCGACGGTCCGCCCACGTGGGCCTGCGCCGCATCGGCGAGGATCGACGGATTCATGGTGCTCGGGGGCTCGTTGACGAGATCGCGCGCCAGGCACACGGCCCGGGCCACCGCCACGCCCCGGCGCACGCCCTCGGCCAGGTCGTCGTCGCCCACACCGGCGCCACCCACCACCACGGACCCGATGCGACCGCCCTCGGTCTCGCTCTTGTGCGATGTGAAGCGGTATGCCGCCAGCACCGCCCCCTCCACCACGGCCTGGACCGCGATGCGGGGCGTGGAGGACACCGCCGCCAGCGACGCGGGGAGCACGAAGAGCGCCGAGCCGCTCTGGCCCGCGGCGCGCACGAGCGCCGCCGCCGCCTTGCGCACGGCGTCGGTGCCGGGCGCCTTGCCGCATCCCACGAACACCACGACCGGATCGTCGGTGCCGGGCGCCGCCACGACCAGGGACTGGCCGACCTTGCCGGTGAAGCCGCGCCGCTCGGCCAGCGTTGCGTCGAGGGCACCGGGCACGGTCGCGCCCGGCCCGTAGGGGACGTCGGTGGGCACGTCGGACAGAACCGTCGGTCCCGCGTCGGTGGCGGTGACAGGAACACCCACCGCCACCACCGGTGCGCCCGCCGCGCCGTCCACGGCTTCTCCCGCCCCGGGTGCGCCGCCCTCGCCCGGCGCACCGTCACCGAGCGAGGCCCAGCCCGCGCCGAGCAGCGGCGTCAGCGCGAACGGCGACGTCCCGGCCGCCGGGCTCACGACGCCTCCCCGCTGTCCGACGGTGTCTGTGGGCCCCGCGCCCGCGGCGCGCCCGGCGCCGTCCCCAACGACCGAGTCGCCACGTGCTCCTCCTCTTGCCAGCGGGCCATGGTCCACAACAGATCCGACAGGCGGTTCAAGTACGGACCGACGTGCGATCCCGCAGCGGGAGGCGCGGCGCTGGCGAGGCGCTCGGCTCGTCGCACCACGGTGCGGGCCACGTCCAATGCGGCCGACACCCGGTTCTCTCCCGGGACCACGAAGTCGGTGGGCATGGGGAAGCGCCCGCTCAGCGCGTCGATGCGCTCTTCGAGCGCCTCCACCATCTCCGGCGTCACCGCCGTCGACCCCGGGGTGAGCTTGGCCCTGTTCTCGGGGGCCGTGGCCACCTCGGCCATGAGGACGTAGAGGTCGCGCATGAGCCCAAGGACGATGTCGTCGAGCTCCGAGCCGGGCACGGCCTCGGCCCGGGCCAGCCCCAGCACGGCCTGGGCCTCGTCCACCGCCCCGTTGATCTCGATGGCGGGGGCGTGCTTGGGCACCCGGCCCCCGTAGAACAGGCCGGTGGTGCCGTCGTCGCCCTTGCGCGTGTAGATCTTGACCACGCCGCGCATGCTAGGGCCTCGCCCCCGGGACCGAGCTCTGGCCGGGGAGGGGGCGGAGAACGCCGGCGGGCGGCCGTAGACTGTCCGGATCACTGGTCCCACCGCTTCCGACGCGCCCAAAGGGGCCCTTCCCGCCGTGCTGGCGCTCGACGCGCTGGCCATGGACGAACGCGGCGCCGCCTATCTCGAGGCCGCCCGGCACCGGGTGGTGATCTTCGACGGCGCCATGGGCACGAGCCTGCAGCTGGCCGACCTGAGCGCCGAGGACTTCGGGGGCCCTGCCCTGGAGGGGTGCAACGAGGCCCTCGTGCTCAGCCGCCCCGACGCCGTGAGCGCGGTGCACCGCGCCTTTCTCGATGCCGGCGTGGACGTGGTCGAGACCGACGCCTTCGGCGCCTTCAGCGTGGTGCTGGCCGAGTACGGCCTGCAGGACCGGGTGGAGGAGATCAACGTCACCGCCGCGCAGATCGCCCGTGCCGCGGTGGACGACGCCGTGGCCGCCGACGGCCGGCCCCGGTGGGTGGCGGGCAACCTCGGCCCCGGCACGCGCTTTCCGACGCTCGGACAGATCCCCTACGCCGAGCTGCGCGACGCCTACGAGGAGCAGGCCGCCGCCCTGCTGGCCGGGGGCGTGGACCTGCTCGTGGTGGAGACGGTCTACGACCTGCTCCAGGCGAAGGCGGCGCTGAACGCGTGCAAGCGCGCCATGGTGCGCGCCGGGCGGCGCGTGCCGCTCCAGGTGCAGGTGACGATCGAGCTCACCGGGCGCATGCTGCCCGGCACCGAGATCGGTGCCGCCCTGGCTGCCCTCGACCCCATGCGCCCCGACGTCATCGGGCTCAACTGCGCCACCGGTCCCGCCGAGATGGGCGAGGCGGTGCGCTACCTGTCCCAGCACAGCCGCATGCCCATCGCCACGCAGCCCAACGCCGGCCTGCCCTCGGTGGTGGACGGCAAGATGCACTACGACCTCACCCCCGACCAGCTGGCCGACCACCTGGAGCGGTTCGTGACCGAGCTGGGCGTGAGCATCATCGGGGGATGCTGCGGCACCACGCCGGACCACCTGCGCGCCGTGGTGGAGCGATGCCGCCACCTCGTGCCCGCCGCCCGCCACCCCGAGCACGAGCCGGGGGCCTCGTCGATCTACAGCAACGTGGGATTCCACCAGGACACCTCGTTCCTGGTGGTGGGCGAGCGCACCAACGCCAACGGGTCCAAGAAGTTCCGCGAGGCCATGCTCGAGGCCGACTGGGACACCACCGTGGCCATGGCCCGCGACCAGGTGAAGGAGGGCGCCCACATCCTCGACGTGTGCGTGGACTACACCGGGGCCGACGGCG
>JBEKVE010000223.1:0-7741 GCA_049514335.1 Acidimicrobiales bacterium | reverse complement strand
CGACACCATGGGCGTGACCAACGACCGGCTCACCCCCACCCAGGAGGAGTACCTGGGCTCCTGGCAGACCGGCACCTGAGCCCGCCGCGGCCCGCACCTCGGCCCGAGCGGGCCAGGCATCGGGCGGCCACCGGGCCCGAACCGTCACGGAACCGACGGGGACATAGGTGGCGGGGAGGCGTAGCATTTGGGTGTGGATCGCGTCCGGGTCTGTGGTTGCAAGTCGAAGCCAGTCGCAGGCGAAACGACCCACGTAAGGCAACACATGGTTGCTGAGCATGGTGCGACTTAGAGGTAAGCCCTGCCCGTCGGGGTGCCGGCTGTCGGTGCCCGACGGAGAAGGAGCGAAGCGTGCCGTAGTGGCAGGCGTCGGGTCGAGGGGCATCGCCCCCCGACCGCCGTCGGTCCGGCCGTCACCTCCTCCGCAGGCGAGTGTGGGGCCAAAGACCAGGTCAGCCGGACGCGATTCACGCACATTGCTTCTGTCGGCCACCAGGGAGGGGAGCACCCCGCCCACGGCCTGAAGGAGGTGCTGCTGTGGATGTTGCCGTCCTCGGACGCAAGGACACGGTGCCCGATGAAGTTCGGGCGATCGCACACGCCAAGGTGGCCAAGCTCGGAAGGCTCGACCCCGTCCTCGAGCGGGCCGAGGTGCGCCTGACCGAGGACCGGGACGCCCCCGCCGCCGGGCGCCGTGTGTGCGAGGTCACCATGACCGGTCACGGCCACACGCTGCGGGCCAGAGCCGTCTCGCACGACCTCCTCATGGCGGTGGACAAGGTCGTCGACAAGCTCGAGCACCAGGTCGAGCGGGTGAAGGGCAAGCGGGTGGGCCGCTCCAAGCCCCGCCGTGCCCGGGTGATGGCCGGGGGCTGACGCTTCGGCGGGCCCGGAGCCACCGGGTCCCGGCGGTACACTTGGGCCGTCATGAGTGTCTTCACGCGCGTCCTGCGGGCCGGTGAGGGAAAGAAGGTCCGCCGGCTGGCAGAGCTCGTCCCCCTCGTCAACGGCCTCGAGCCCGATATGGAGGCTCTCTCCGACGAGGAGCTCGCCCACCAGACCGTGCACTTCCGGGAGCGCCTCGACAACGGGGAGTCCCTCGACGACCTCCTGGTGGAGGCCTTCGCCACCGTGCGCGAATCGGCGTGGCGCGTCCTCGGCCAGCGTCACTTCGACGTGCAGCTCATGGGGGGCATGGCGCTGCACTTCGGGTGGATCGCCGAGATGAAGACCGGCGAGGGCAAGACCCTCGTGTCGACCCTGCCCGTGTACCTGAACGCCCTGTCGGGCAAAGGCGTGCACGTCATCACGGTCAACGACTACCTGGCCCGGCGCGACGCCGAGTGGATGGGCCAGGTCCACCAGTTCCTGGGGCTGGCCGTCGGCCGGGTGAGCCCGGAGATCGCCGACTTCGCCGACAAGCGCGACGCCTATGCCGCCGACGTCACCTACGGCACCAACACCGAGTTCGGCTTCGACTACCTGCGCGACAACATGGCCCGGTCGCGCGACGCCATGGTGCAGCGGGGGCACGCCTACGGCATCGTCGACGAGGTCGACTCGATCCTCATCGACGAGGCTCGCACGCCGCTCATCATCTCCGGTCCGGCGTCTGAGTCCGCCAAGCTCTACTACCAGTTCGCCGGGCTCGCCCGCACCCTCGTGCGCGACGAGGACTACGAGGTGGACGAGGAGAAGCGCATCGCCTACCCCACCGAGGCGGGCGTCGCCAAGGTGGAGCGCCAGGTGGGTGTGGAGAACATGTACGACCTGGTGTCGGTCAACTACGTGCACCACCTGACCCAGGCCCTGCGGGCCAAGGAGCTGTTCCAGCGGGACAAGGACTACCTCGTCTCCGGGGGTGAGGTGAAGATCGTCGACGAGTTCACCGGTCGTACCCTCGACGGGCGCCGCTGGTCCGACGGCCTGCACCAGGCGGTCGAGGCCAAGGAGCGGGTGCGCATCAAAGAGGAGAACCACACCTGGGCCACGGTGACGCTGCAGAACTACTTCCGCCTCTACGAGAAGCTGTCGGGCATGACCGGCACGGCGGAGACCGAGGCCGCCGAGTTCGCCGGCACCTACGACATGCCCGTGGTGCCCATCCCCACCAACGTGCCCATGGTGCGTGCCGACAACGCCGACCTCATCTACAAGTCAGAGGACGCCAAGTTCGCAGCCGTGGTGGACGACATCGTGGAACGCTACGAGCGGGGCCAGCCGGTGCTGGTGGGCACGGCCTCGGTGGCCAAGTCCGAGCACCTGTCGGGCCTGCTCGAGCGCCGGGGCATTCCCCATCAGGTCCTGAACGCCAAGCAGCACACCCGGGAGGCGGAGGTCGTCACCCAGGCGGGCCGTCTGCACACCGTGACCGTGGCCACCAACATGGCCGGGCGAGGCGTGGACATCCTCCTGGGCGGCAATCCCGAGGGCCTGGCCCGGCGCGAGGCGCAGACGCAGGGCGTCGACCTCGACACCGAGGAGGGCGCGGCCGACTACGAGAAGCTGCTGGCCCGCTTCGAGAAGGAGTGCAGCGAAGAGGGCGACCAGATCCGCGAGCTCGGCGGTCTCTACGTGCTCGGCAGCGAGCGCCACGAGTCGCGGCGCATCGACAACCAGCTCCGGGGCCGGGCCGGGCGCCAGGGCGACCCGGGGGAGAGCCGGTTCTTCTTGTCCCTCGAGGACGAGCTCATGCGGCTCTTCGCCACCGGGGCCATGCAGTGGGTCATGTCGCGCACCTTGCCCGACGACGTGCCCATCGAAGCCAACATGGTGACGAAGGCCATCGAGCGTGCCCAGCGGACCGTCGAGGGACGCAACGCCGAGATCCGCAAGGACGTCCTCAAGTACGACGAGGTGCTGAACGAGCAGCGCAAGGTGATCTACGCCCGACGGCTCCAGGTGATCGACGGCGAGGACCTGCGTCTGCACACCGAGGAGCTCTTGGAGCAGACCCTCGACGAGCTGGTCCGCTCGGCGTGCCCGGGGGAGTACCCCGAAGACTGGGAGATCGAGCGCCTGCTGTCGGAGGTGGCGCAGTACTACCCCACGGCCTTCACCGTCGAGGACCTGGCCGAGGCCACCACCGCCACGCAGATCGCCGAGAGCCTCCTGGCCGAGGCGCTCGACGCTTACCACGCCCGTGACGCGGTGTTCCCCGGGGGCGAGGACGAGGCGCGCGCCATCGAGCGCGAGGTGATGCTCCAGATCATCGACCAGCGCTGGCGCGACCACCTGGCCGAGATGGACTACCTGCGCGAGGGGATCAACCTCCGGGCCATGGGCCAGCAGGACCCGCTCGTGGCATGGCAGAAGGAAGGGTTCCAGATCTTCAGGTGGCGGCGGCCGGGGCCGGGGTCCCCGAAGGCGCCACGATGGGCGGCGTCTCCGTCGACGGGGCGCAGGTCTCCCCCCGCCACCAGGCTGACCCCGACACCCAGGCACCCCTGGTGAAGGCGCCGACCGAGAAGATGGGGCGCAACGAACCCTGTTGGTGCGGGAGCGGCAAGAAGTTCAAGCTTTGCCATGGCGCGGCCTGAGCCGCCCGCGGACGGCGAGCCGCGCGATCTCAAGGCCGAGCTGGCGTCGTTGCGGCGGCGCCTGGAAGAGGCCCAGGTCTATCTCGGCCTCGACCGCCTGCGGGCCCGGCGCACCGAGCTCGAGAAGGAGGTGTCGCGCGCCGATCTGTGGGACGACCCCGACCAGGCGCGGCGCGTGACATCGGAGTTCAGCGCCGTCAACGACGACATCGCCGTGCTCGAGGACCTCGAAGGGCGGCTGTCGGATGCCGAGGTGCTCCACCAGCTCATGGTGGAGGAGGGCGACCGGTCCGTGGCGGGCGAGCTGACCGACGCCATCGACGATCTGGCCCGGAGGCTCGACGAGCTCGAGCTGCGCTCGTTGTTCACCGGCGAGTACGACGAGAACGACGCCATCGCCGAGCTGCACGCCGGCACGGGTGGCACCGACGCCCAGGACTGGTGCGAGATCCTCCTGCGCATGTACCTGCGCTGGGCCGAGCGCCGTGGTTTCGCCTTCGAGGTCGACGAGGTGACCGAGGGCCAAGAAGCCGGCCTGTTGTCGGCAACGTTCATCGTGAAGGGCAGGTTCGCCTACGGCCTGTTGTCGGCCGAGCGCGGCGTGCACCGCCTGGTGCGCATGTCGCCCTTCGACGCACAGCACCGGCGCCAGACGAGCTTCGCCTCCGTGGACGTCATCCCCTTCCTGGGCGAGGACGCCGAAGTCGCCATCGACGACAAGGAACTCCGCATCGACACCTACCGCTCGTCGGGGGCGGGGGGCCAGCACGTCAACAAGACCGACTCCGCCGTCCGCATCACGCACCTGCCCACCGGCATCGTGGTGTCGTGCCAGAACGAGCGCAGCCAGCACCAGAACAAGGCCCGGGCCATGCAGATCCTGGCGGCCAAGCTGGTGGAGCTCCAGCGGGCCGAGCGCCGTGCCGAGCTCGACTCGCTGTCGGGGCCCAAGGTGGACGTGGCGTGGGGGAACCAGATCCGCTCCTACGTCATGGCCCCCTACCAGCAGGTGAAGGATCTGCGCACCGACCACGTCACGGGCAACGTCGAGGCCGTCCTCGACGGGGACATCGACGAGTTCATAGAAGCCGAGTTGCGCCGCCGCCGGCCCGCCGATGGCTGAGCGCGCCGCGGTGCGTGTCGCCACGGCCGAGGGCGCTTCGTCTCGCGCCGTGACGTGCGCTCCCACCTGCGGCGATCCAGCGCAACCGGGTCCAGTGGCGGACGCCGGCGGGCGGGGTCGGGCCCACGGTGGCGCACCGCTCCCCAGGCTGCGCCCAGGTCCGGGGGGCCGACCGTGGCGCGGCGCGGATCGTGTGTGTGGTGATGCGGGGCTGGTAGCCTCTTGCCGACCTCGTACGCTTCTGCGGGCGCTGGCGGTCGGGGCATACCGCCAAGGACCCACGCGATGATCCGATTCGAGAACGTCACCAAGACATACAAGACCGGCTCCATCGCGTTGCGCGACGTGTCGGTGGACATCGACAAGGGCGAGTTCGTCTTCCTCGTCGGTCCGTCGGGCTCGGGGAAGACCACGTTCATCCGCCTCTTGTTGCGCGAGGAGGACCCCGGTTCCGGTCGCATCTGGGTGGCGGGACGCGAGATCGGCCACCTCAGCCAGTGGCGAGTCCCCTACCTGCGGCGCAACATCGGGTGCGTCTTCCAGGATTTCCGGCTGCTGCCCAACAAGTCGGTGTTCGAGAACGTGGCGTTCGCGCTGGAGGTGATCGGCCGACCCAAGCACGTGATCGCCACCCAGGTGCCGCAGGTCCTCGACCTGGTGGGGTTGTCGAAGAAGCGCGACAGCCTCCCCGGTGAGCTGTCGGGGGGCGAGCAGCAGCGGGTGGCGGTGGCCCGTGCCTTTGTCAACCGCCCCCTCGTGCTCCTGGCCGACGAGCCCACCGGCAACCTCGACCCCGCCACCAGCCAGGGCATCATGCGCCTGCTCGACCGCATCAACCGCACGGGGACGACGGTGGTGATCGCCACGCACGACGCCAGCATGGTCGACCAGATGCGCCGCCGGGTGATCGAGCTCGACCACGGGACCCTCGTGCGCGACCAGGCCCGGGGGGTCTACGGCTATGGCACCTGAGAGGTCCTGAGGTGCCCGCATCGGTCGACTACGTGGCCCGCGAGACGGCGGCCAACCTGTGGCGCAACCGCCTCATGACGGTGGCGGCGGTGCTCACCGTGGGCGTGTCGCTGTCGCTCGTGGGTTCCTCGCTGCTGCTGCGCCAGGGGGTGTCGCAGGCCACCTCCCAGTGGGCCCAGGGCGTGAGCGTCCTGGTGTGGTTGGACCCGGGCGTCACCCCGGCGCAGCTGCACTCGGTGCAGCAGCAGCTGCACCAGCTGCCCTACGTGCGCAGCGAGCTCTACCGCTCGCAGGCCTACGACTACAACGAGGCCAGACACCTGCTCACGCCGCCGGAGTACCAGGTGCTGAGCCCGGCCACCACGCCCGCCTCGCTGCGCCTGCAGCTCGACAACCCGAGCGAGGGCCTGGCCATCAAACGCCAGTTCGCCGGCTACCCGGGTGTGAAGAGCGTGGCCGTGCCGAGCGCGACCATCCGCAACATCCAGGAGGTGAGCCGCATCCTGCAGGTGGTGTTCCTCGTGCTCGCCATCATCTTGCTCATCTCGGCCTCGGTGCTCATCTTGAACACCATCCGGCTGGCCATCTTCGCCCGCCGGCGCGAGGTGTCGGTGATGAAGCTGGTGGGCGCCACCAACTGGTTCATCCGGGTGCCGTTCATGTGCGAGGGCGTTGTCCAGGGGGTGGTGGGGGCGTTGCTGGCCTCGCTGTCGGTGCTCGTGCTGCACCTCGTGCTGGACCATTTCGCCAACACCAAGACCGGCAACCTGTGGTACCAGATGCACACGCCGCCGGGTCAGGTGACCGTCACCATCCTGATGGTGGTCCTCATCGGCGTGGCCATCGGATCGATCGGCTCGTACTTCGGGATCCGCCGCTTCCTCGACACCTGACCCACGTCGGTGCCCGGGCGCCCCGGGGGCCGGTCAGCCCTTGTTGGCGCCGTTGGACCGGACGAAGTCGTTGACGGCGTAGTAGGCGTCGATCGACTCCCCGGCATCGCCCCAGAAGCCTTCGAGGATGTCGTAGGCCATCGTGCCCTGCGACACGAAGAAGTTGTTCACGTCGGTGATCTCGAGTTCGCCGCGCCCGGACGGCTCGAGCGTGGCGATCACCTCGAACACGCTCGGGTCGTAGCAGTAGATCCCCGTCACGGCGAAGTTGCTGGGCGGGTCGTCGGGCTTCTCGATGATGCGCGTGATCCGGTCCTGGTCGTCGAAGGCGGGAACGCCAAGGTGGCGCAGGTGCACCGGGTCGGTCGCCTCGGTGAGGACGATGCGCGCCCCCACCCCCTGCTCGGCGAAGTGCTCCACCGTGGGCCGGAAGGTGCGCTCCACGATGTTGTCGCCGAGCATCACGAGCACCGGGTCGCCGGCCACGAACCGCTCGGCCAGGCCGAGCGCCTCGGCGATACCGCCGGGGCGGTCCTGGTAGGCGTAGGACAGGCGGTCGATGCCGTGCTCGTGGCCGTTGCCGAGCAACCGCAGGAACTCCCCGGCGTGGGTCCCCCCCGTGACGAGCATCATCTCGTTGATGCCGGCCAGGACGAGCGCCTCGATGGCGTAGCTGATCATGGGGCGGTCGTAGATGGGCAGGAGGTGCTTGTTGGTGATGCGGGTGAGCGGATGCAGCCGCGTCCCCGTGCCCCCCGCCAGGATGACGCCCTTCACCCGGCGGAGCTTAGGGTACCGGGGCGCCGTGCTCCGGTGCCGCCGTGGGACCCCAGGGGTAGCCGAGCACGGCGTCGGCCAGCTCGGGCCAGGCCGTGGTGGCCCAGGGGCCGAAGGCGCGGTCGCACGCCGCCGCGCACGCCAGCCCTGCGTCGGGGTCGACCCACACGAAGGCGCCCGACTGGCCGAAGTGCCCGAAGGTGGCCGAGCCGTTCCGGGTGCCCGTCCAGTGCGGGGTCTTGGCGTCGCGCAGCTCGAAGCCGAGGCCCCAGTCACAGGGGTCGAAGCGGCCGAAGCCCGGCAGCACGCCCGCCAGCCCGGGGAAGGCCACGGTGGTGGCGGCGCCGAGCGTCGACGCCGCCACCAGCCTCGGCACCTGGAGCTCGGCGGCCAGGACGAGCAGGTCGGACAGCGGCCCACGCACCCCCGAGGCGGGC
>JBEKVE010000222.1:0-4424 GCA_049514335.1 Acidimicrobiales bacterium | reverse complement strand
CGGCGCAGGCGCCGCGCCACGTGGGACGGTGCCAGGGCGATGCCCAAACGGGGCCGGCGCGGCACCTCGCCGCGACCGAGCGCCTCGACGCGGGCGCGCAGGGCCTCGTCGGCGGGGAGAGCGACATAGAAGCCGTCACCCACGCGGTGCGTGTCGATCCCGACGAGCCGGCCGGCGACGTCCACCACCGGACCACCCGACGACCCGCGCGCCAAGGGTGCGGTGTGCTCGAGGGCACCCTCCACCCGCCGGCCGCCCGGTCCCCGGAAAGAGACGTCGAGGGCGGACACGAACCCGACGCTCGCCCGCAGACCTGCGCCCCCCGGATTGGCGAGCGCCACGACGGCGTCGCCCATGCGGGCCGCCACCGCCGCCACCTCGAGGGCGGGGGTGGCAGCGGTGTCCACGGCCACCACGGCCAGATCGCCGTCGATGTCGACCCCGGCGGCACGGCCCTCGGCTCGCCGACCGTCGGCGAAGGTCACCACGGTGTCGCCTCCCCGGATGTTGTGGGCGTTGGTGACGACCAGGCCGTCGCCCACGACGACCCCGCTCCCGCCCGCACCCACCCCGACCACGGCCGGGGCGACCCGGGCCACCACATCCGCCACCGACCTCGACAGCTCCTCCAGCACAGACGCCACGGTCTGACCTCCTAGTCACTTGTAACTTGCAAGTTACTATAGACCTGAAAGAGGAGGGCCGTGCCGGTGCCGGGACATGGGAGGATGAACGCCGTGACCTCGAGTCTCGACGCGGCCGTGGCCGCCGTCGGCGATCGGTGGACCCTCCTCGTGGTCGACGCACTCCTCGACGGGCCACGTCGGTTCTCCGACCTGCAGGCGGCGATCCCCAAAGTGGCGCCCAACGTGCTGAGCGCCCGGCTGCGCCGCCTCGAGGAGCAGGGGATCGTCCAGGGGGTGCGCTACTCGGACCGTCCGCCGCGGGTGGAGTACCGCGTCACCGAGGCCGGGCGGGACCTCGCCGGCGCCCTGCGCCTCCTCAGCCGGTGGGGCGCCCGTGACAGCGGGGGGGACGCCGAGGGCCCGTACCACCGTTCGTGCGGCACGGCGCTCGAAGCCCGCTGGTACTGCCCCACCTGCGAACGGGTCACCGACCGCGCCGACGACGACCTGCGCTGGGTCTGAAGCGGACCGCCGTCAGGGAATGACGACGACCTGGAACGCCTCGGCCAGCGTGCCCCCCGGCAGACCGGCTTGCCGGCCACCGGCCTCGGCCCACGTCCGGAGCCGGTCGCCCAGACCCTCGGCCTCGCCCACCTGGCTGCGGTGTTGGCACAGGGCGGCGATCTTGGTGTCGAAGGTGCCGGTGATGTCGACCGCCCGGTTGGGAGAGGGGGAGGCCATCATCCACAGCTCGGCCACGGCGTGCGGCTCGAGCCCCTCTTCCAGCAGCTCGGGGTGGGCGAACGGGTTCCGGGCGTCGGGGTAGGCGGAGGACACCGCCGCCTCCCCCGCGGCCAGGTGGTCGGGGTGGCTGGCGCCGATGCGGTCCCACAGGCGCTCCGGGGACTGGCACACGAGCCGTTCGGGGCGGACCCGGCGGATCTGCCGGCTGATGTCGCGTCGCAGCTCGATGCTGGGCACGAGGCGCCCGTCGGGATAGCCCAGGAACACGACGTCGTGCACGCCCACCTCGGCGGCGGCGGCGGTCTGCTCCTGTCGCCGGAGCACCGCCATGTCGGCCCGGCTCATGTCCCGGTCCGACCCCCCGGCATCGCCGTCGGTGACGATGCAGTAGGTCACCTCGACGCCGGCCTTCACCCAGGTCGCCACCGACCCCGCCGCACCGAAGTCGACGTCGTCGGGATGGGCGGTCACCACCAGGATGCGCTCGACGCCGCTCGGGTCGTCGAGCGCCATCGCCGTCGTAGCGGTCGTGTCACGCACGACCGGGGATCCTAACGGCAGCGTCGCTCACAGCAGCACCCCGATGCCGGCCCCGGCCAGCTCGTCGAGCGCGCCGGACACCGAGACCCCGGCGCGCGCCACGAAGGCCCGCCACCGTGCCGTGTCTGACCCGAGGGTGTCGGATTCGTCCCACAGCCTCGCCTCCACGGGGCCGAGAACGGCGCGGACCGCGGCTGGGACGTCGCCCCCCGACTCCACGGCGCGGCTGACGGCCGCCCAACGCCTCACCCACGCCGGCTGTGCGAACACAGCGGGGACGACCGCCGGCGTCGCCCCGTCCCGGGCAGCGGGCAGGAGCACGGGGACGAACACCGATGCGCAGGGGTTGCCGACCGCCACCCAGGCCCGGCCCGGGCCATCGGCGGAGAGCGAGGCCACCATCGACGCCGTGGTGGCCTCGAAGTCGCGCACGTGCATGCACACCGTCACGCCCGTCCCGTCGGGCAGGACGTCGTCGGGCGGGGCCACGACCGGGCCCTCCTCCCCCGGCGCGCCCCACGGCCCGGTGCCGTGGTCGCGCAGGTGGGCGACGGCGGCACGCGGATCACACGGCATCGCCGCCGCCGATCGGCCGGCCACGAAGGCCCGGCCGGCGCCCAGGCGTCCGTCGGCGAAGCCGGTGGGGGTCGATTGGTCGCGCCACGACTCGATGTCGGTGCCCGGCGCCACACCGGGGGCGGCACGCGTCCAGTCGCGCCGCAACGTCAGGCGGTTGGAGATGGCGTCACCACCGGCCACCGGGCGGGCTGCCCACCGCCGGCCCGAGGTCTCGAGGACCCATGCGGCGCGGGGGTCGGCCACGAGGAACGACGACCAGTAGGCGATGTCGTTGTCGGCGTCGCCGACGCCACCCTGCCCGTGGCGCTCCAGCAGCGCGGTCATGACGTCCACCGCTTCCTCGGCGTGCCGTGCTCGTTCGAGCGCCAGCCGGACGAGGTCCATGCCGATGAGCGCCGGGGGGACGGCGGCGGGGTCGTCGACGGTGTTCACCATCTCGTTCCCCACCGCCACGCCGTGCTCGTTCACACCGTGCTCTGCCCCCCACAACCACACCGGGCGCGACAGCACGGTCGCCGCCGCGCCGGGGTCGGCGAGCTCGAGGTACTGGGTGCGCACGACGTCGCCGCCGGGGCGCCGGCCGTGGGCCTCGACCACCTGTGCCTCGCGCACGGGCCGGTCGGAGTTCTTGGCGAAGAGCGTGACGCCGTCACCGAGGACGCACACCGTGTCGCACACGCGGCAGGCTCCTGTGGCGATCGGGCCGGGGGCTCAGGCCCGGCGGGTGGGCCTCAGGCCGCACCCTCGTCGGGCTGCCAGCCCGACAGGTCGGCGAGGCGTGGGTCGTTGGAGAAGATCTCGACGATGGGGGCCCGCAGCCCCAGGCGCTTCTGGATCCGCTCGATGTCGAGGATCTCGTTCCACAACGTCAGGGTGGCGACCACCCCCGTGCCCCCGGCGCGCGCCGTGCGGCCGGAGCGGTGCAGGTAGGACTTGTGGTCTTCGGGCGGGTCGTAGTGGACGACCACGTCGACGTCTTCGATGTCGAGGCCCCGGGCCGCCACGTCCGTGGCCACGAGTACGTGGAGCCGTCCGGCCGTGAAGTCCTCGAGCGCCTTCTCGCGGCTCGACTGGCGGAGGTCGCCATGGATGGCAGCGGCTCGCACGCGCTCACGGTCCAGCTGCTCCACCAGGCGGTCGGCGCCGCGCTTGGTGCGGACGAAGACGAGCGCCTTGGTGGCACCCCGGCAGATCGAGGCGGCCACCTTCACCTTGTCCATCTGGTGCACCTGCAAGAAGCGGTGTTCCATGAGATCGACGGTGGGCCGGGCCGAGGCGACCTCGTGTCGGACGGGGTCGTGGAGGTGGCGCTTCACCACGCGGTCGACGTCGCCGTCGAGGGTGGCCGAGAACAGCATCGTCTGGTGGCGCCCTTCGATCCGGCGCAACACCCACTCGACCTGGGGGAGGAACCCCATGTCGGCCATCCGGTCGGCCTCGTCGAGGACGGCGACCTCGACGTCGGCCACCGACACCTCGCCCCGGTCGGACAGGTCGATGAGCCGTCCGGGGGTGGCGATGACCACGTCGACGCCCTTGTTGAGTTTCTTGATCTGGCGCTCGATGTCGGCGCCCCCGTAGAGGACGACGGCCCGGCGACCCATGGCCTCGGCCAGGGGCTCCAGGACCTCGGCCACCTGGATGGCCAGCTCCCGGGTGGGGACGAGCACGAGGCCCCGGGGCCGGCGGGGCGACGGGGTACCGAGACGCATGAGAAGGGGCAGACCGAAGGCCAGGGTCTTGCCCGATCCCGTCTTGGCCTTGCCGCAGACGTCGCGGCCGGCGATGGCGTCGGGGATGGTGATGGCCTGGACGGGGAAGGGGGCCTTGATGCCCTGGGAGGACAGGACGGCCACCAGTTCGGGGGCCACCCCCAATTCCTCGAAGGTGGTGGCCAGAATCGGTTCAGGCTCGGTGGAGTCCTCGTCCTCGGAG
>JBEKVE010000221.1:0-5801 GCA_049514335.1 Acidimicrobiales bacterium | reverse complement strand
CATACCTCGCCGTCGATGAGCTCCCCGCCGAAGGGGTCGTGGCGCCAGTCCTCGGGATTGGCCGGCACCACGTCGGTGTGGCCGAGCAGCGCCAGGGTGGGGGCGTCGGGATGGCGTCCCTCGATGCGTGCCACCACCGAGGTGCGACCCGGCAGCGGCTCGTAGAGCTGCATGTCGAGCCCGCTGCCCTCGAGGAGGTCCCGCAGGACCGTGGCGTTGCGGTCCTCGTGGCCCGACGCCGGGGTGCCGTCGTTGACGCAGGCGTTGCGGATCATGACTTGCAGGAGCTCGGCCACCTCCCCTGCCACGTCACCGCTCACGTCGGCATCCTAGGGGCCGATCCTGCCCACGAGCCGGGCCCGGGGGAGCAGAGGGTCGGGCCGAGGGTCGGACAGATCGGGCTCCGCGGATGGTTGACTGGGCACGGCATGGACCCCTCCTACATCGTCGTCGACGGCTCCAACATCGCCACCGAAGGCAGGTCGGCGCCGAGCCTGGCCCAGCTCGACGAGGCGGTACGGGAGCTGCAGATCGAGTACCCCGACGACGAGGTCATCGTCGTCGTCGACGCCACCTTCGGGCACCGGATCGATCCCGCCGAGCGCAAGGCCTTCGACGAGGCGGTGGCGCACGCCGAGGTGGTCTCGCCCCCGGCCGGGGCGGTGGGGAGGGGGGACGCCTTCCTGCTGCGGGTGGCGGAGCGGGTGAACGGGCGCGTCCTCTCCAACGACTCGTTCCAGGAATTCCACGGCGAGCACCCCTGGCTGTTCGACGAGGACCGGCTCATCGGGGGCAAGCGGGTGCCCGGCGCGGGCTGGATCTTCACCCCCCGCAACCCGGTGCGCGGCGCCCGGAGCCGGGCCGCCATGTCGGCGGGAGGCAGCGCGTCCCCGAGGACGCGCCGGGGGAGGCGGTCGGGCTCCGCTGCGCCCGACACCGACCAAGCGGGCCTGCCCGACAAGGCCGCCAGCGCCACCAAGACCGAGAAGGCGGCCAAGGCGGACAAGCCCGCCAAGGCGGGCAAGGCCGCCAAGACCACCAAGGCGGAGAAGGTGTCCAAGACGGACAAGGCCGCCAAGGCGGACAAGACGACGAAGGCCGAGAAGGCCGCCAAGACGGACAAGGCGGTCAAAGCCACCAAGACCGCCAAGGCCGACAAAGCCGACAAAGCCGACAAAGCCGCCAAGGCGGACAAGGCGGACAAGCCGACCAAGGCGACCAAGACGGCGACAGCGCCCAAGAAGGCCGCCCGGTCGTCGAAGGCCGTCCCCGGGGCGACCGAGCCGGTGTCGGCCGGCGGTGCGGCACCCGAACAAGGCGCGGAGGAGCCCCCCACGACCCGGCCGCCATCGATCTGGCCACGGTGGAGGCCATCGCCCCGCCGCAACCCGGAGAGGCACGCCACGACGGCGATGCGGTATCCGACGACGGCCCGGCGCGCCGGCGCCGGCGGGGCGGGGAGCCCCCACCGGCGGTCAACGATCCGCTCACGTTCTTGACGTTCGTGTCCGAGCACCCGGTGGGCACCACCGTCGAGGGGACCGTCAGCACCTTCGTGTCGCACGGGGCCATGGTCGACGTGGGTGGGAGCATGGTGTGTTACGTCCCCCTCGCCGGCCTCGGCGTCCCACCGCCGCGCGGCGCCCGTGAGGTACTCGAGCGCGGGGACCGTCGCCAGTTCGTGCTGGTGGCACTGGATCCCGCCCGTCGCGGTGCCGAATTGGCGCTCCCCGACGTGTACGCGACGCGCCAGCCGGGCTGAGGATACGGACCCTCTGTTGCCACAATAAGTGGCGGTCTGTCTCATGGTCACCACGCTTAGTGCCGAAGATTGGGGGCGTGGGCGGCGAGAGACGAGGAGACTTCCAGACGGGACGGGCCACACGAACGGCTACGCCGACGGGGGGGATCCGACAGTGGATCACGAGGAACCCGCTATGCAACTGAAGCAGACCCTGGGCCGCATCGTCTCGCACCGCCCCCGCCACGGCGGCAGCGGTGGAAGCGGCGTCCTGATCATGGAGGCGCCCGCCGGGCGCCGACACGAATCCTGGACGACGAGTCAGGCGCGTTGGAGCACGTCCGACTACGACGACCCCTGGCCCTCGAGGGCCTAGGACCCGGTCACCCGGGCGCCCGCAGGGGCCGGGCGCCGACGTACTCGGGCCGGGGGGCCACGGAGCGCAGGATTCTCACCACGCACCGTCAAGATTGTCACTCCTCGTGTCGATCCCTCCCGTGTGGCACCGCACAGCCACACAGGAGGCTCCCGGCAGTCCGGGGCGAAGGCGTCCCTCACGCCCTGCCCTTCGCTGACGCTGTGGCCGGCGCGACCCGGTGCGCACGGGCCGCGACCAGCCCCGCGCCGGTCGGCGCCCGGGTGCGTGCTCCGGGTCACGGGCCCGGGGCGGAGAGGACGACGCATGGCGAGGGTGGGACGACGGCCGATGGACGACGAGGGTGGGTTCGGGCTCGTCGAGGTCATGATCTCGATGGCCGTCCTGTTGACCGTCCTGGTGGCCTCCTCGTACCTCGTGGACAACGTCGTCCAGCAGGCCGCCGTCAACCGCGAGAAGGTCTCCGCCACCGAGCTCGCCGAGCAGTACATGGAGACGATCTCCAACGACCCGCTGAGCACCCTCGAGTCCAACATCTCCCGGGATGTCCTGCTCACGAGCACCCCCATCACCATCGGTGGCGTCGCCTTCTCGGTGTGGTCCCACCTCGAGTGGGCCACCACAGGCAGCCAGCCCAGCCTGTGCTCGTCAGGCAACCCGCCCCAGGTCATCCGAGCCACCATGACGGTGAAGTGGGGCCACGGGCTCGCCTTGGGGGAGACGGCGATCGTCAACCCGCCGTACGGCACCATCGTTCCCGGAGACGGGTACCTCTCGGTGCGGATCTACGGTGCCCAAGCCCCCCAGGCCCCCCATGACACCGCCAGCCTCACCAACGTGCAGGTGGAGATCACGCCGAGCGGTGGCAGCGAGACCACGTACAACCCCGATCAATACGGCTGCGTCTACCTCGAGGAGCCGGTGGGGACCTACACCGTGCAGCTGGCGAGCCCCCCGGGGGGCCCATCGTTCATCGACTACCAGGAGAACCTGTCACCCAGCCAGACCGCCACCGTGGCCACGGCCGGACTGCCCACCTTCGTCACCTTCCACTACGACGAATTGGGGACCGTGTCGGTGAGCCCCGGTACGGCTCCGGCCGCCACCGGGATGCCCATCTCGGTGAGCAACGGGACGAGCCTCCAGCCCAACGGCACGGCGGTGGTCAACGCCTCGGGGAGCAATGGCACGTCGTTCTCGCTCTTCCCGTACGCCAACTCGTCGGGGACCCCCACGCCGTATTCCATCTGGTACGGCGACTGCACCACCATCGCCGGCGTCACGCAGGAGGAACCGACGAGCCCCGCCACCTTCACCTTGGTGCCCGAGGGGTCGGCCTCGGCGTCGATCACCGGTCTGTACGTGCTCGCACTTTCGGTGACGCGGACCGGGGGCTTCACCACCCCGCCCAACAACGCCACCGCCACCGTGAGCGACGCGGCCGCGCCCGGCGACGGATGCCCGGCGGCGGACAAGCCCGCCAGCTCCACCCCAGAGGTCTATGGGTTGGCGGGATTCGCGGGGTCGGCGAATACCTACACCGACCAGACCGCCATCCTCTCTCAGACCTTCACCGTCAAGATCCCCTACAACGCCACGAGCGACTCGTTCACCATGCAGGTCTCGGCCTCGGGCGTGACCTACGGCAGCACCACCTATCCGTTCGGCACGGCCGTCCCGGTGACCGTGCCATGACCCTGCCCCGCAGGCCCGACGAGGCCGGGTTCACCTTGGTGGAGACGGCACTGACCGTCCTGATCGTCGCCATCGTCCTGGCGGCCGCCTTCCCGGTGGTGCCGGTCTTCTTCCGGGAGAGCACGGCGGTGCAGAACACCTACACCGCCGTCGACCAACTCGTGCTGGCCTCGGAGGTCGCCACCAGGTTCATCCACGAGGCGGTCGATCCGTCGCCCACCTCCACGACGTTCCCCTTCTTGTCGGCCAGCGCCAACGCCGCCACCTTCTACACCAACGACGGGAACGCCAACGGCCCGGAGAAAGTGGTCGTGTCGGTGAGCAACGGCGTGGGCGGGACGCGCACGTTCACCGCCGACATCTACGTTCCCACCGCTGGCACGTGCCCGTTCGCTGCCAACCCCACCTCCACGTGTGTGTACACCTCGGCCACACGCTCGATCCTGCTCATCAACTACCTCACCAACGGCACCGGCGGCAGCCCGGTGTTCACCTACACCCTCCAGGGCGGCGGCAGCTGCGGCGGCCCGCCTCCGGGGACCGGAGGCACCACCTTGAAGTCGGCGCTGAGCACGGGCGGCCCGGTGACCACGCTTTCGGTCAACAGCCTCACGACGGCCGTCGCCGGCAGCGACACCCTCGTCATCGGCACGGGATCCACGGCGCAGACCGTCACCGCCGGGAGTGCGGGCGCCTCCGTGGGCGCCACCTCGATCCCGGTGAACAGCTTCACGCCGACCAGCAACTTCGCCGCCGGTACCTCGGTCTACGACCAAAGCTGCAGCGCCACCCAGGTGAGCGAGATCAGTGCCGTGTCGTTGAGCCTCCAGGCCACGAAGAGCCCGGGCGGACAGCCCACGGGGTACCAGACCATGGCGTACCTCTTCTCACCGAACTACAGCTCGGCGGTGGGGTGAACATGCGCAGGCACCCAAGGGGACCGGCGGAGAGGAGGGGGATCATGGGTCACAGTCGCACCCGTGGACGCCGTGACGAACATGGCCAGACCATGCCGCTCATCCTCGGCGTGGTCCTGCTCGTCACGCTGGGCACCTTCATGCTCACGCAGGACACCTTCCAGCAATTCCCCATCGTGACCAAGGACGTGATCCAGCACGAGGCGTACCGCGCCATGGAGTCGGGCCTCGACGAGTACCTCTACGAGGTCAACGCCAACGGAGACTTCGCCGCCTGCAACGCCACCTTCGTCACCGGTGGATCGTCCACCACCTCCACGCTCACGTCCTCGTCCTCGGTGTGCAGCAGCCTCAGCTTCGGGACCTGGACCAGTGTGCCTGGCACCACCAGCACCGCCGGGCCTCCGGCCTTCTTCCTCATCGACAACCCGTCCATCAATACCGCCACGGGGCTGTTGAGCATCGACATCGTGGGGGCGGCGGGCTACACCAACGACTACGACTACCAGACGGCGGTCATCACCCTGCAGCCGCTCAACAGCTTCCTGCTGGACGTCCTGTGGATGAACTACGACCAGGAAGACCCGCAGGTGGTGCAGCAGTACTTCGGGTCCGATCCGACGTGCAAGTACTACTGGGCCTCGCCCAACCCGAATTCGCTCAACAGCAATTGCGTCAACCTCGAGTTCGCTCCCACGGACTCGCTCACGGGCAACCTCTTCGTGAACGACTCGATCTGGGTGTGCGACAGCCCCACATTCCAGAACGTCAAGACGGCCGACACGAGCCAGAAGTGGATCCAGGACTGTTCCGGCACTCCCACCTACACCTCCTGGGTCGACAATCAGCCCACCGAGCCCATCCCGACCGACAACACCACTCTCGAGGACCTGGCCCAGAACAACGGCTGCTATTACGAGGGCCCGACCACGATCACGCTCATGGGAACCACCATGGACGTGACGAGCTACGGCACGCCCGCGGGAAAGCCTGTCGGCTACGGCACGGGGTCTGTCTCCAACGACTCTCTCAACGATCCCGACAACACCGCCAACGTGTGCATGCCCACGTC
>JBEKVE010000220.1:0-4517 GCA_049514335.1 Acidimicrobiales bacterium | reverse complement strand
AATGTAACCTGTTCCAAGTTCGACCCACGGAAGGCAGGGCGGGCATGGAGATCGGGTACACCGACGAACAGCAGGCGTTGCGCCGGGAACTGCGCGAGTACTACGCCAACCTCCTGACCCCCGAGGTCGAGGAGGAGCTGGCCCAGAGCCACGGCATCGGGCCCACGGTCCGGCGCATCACCAAGCAGATGGCGAGCGACGGGTGGCTCGGCATCGGGTGGCCGACGCAGTACGGCGGCCAGGGCCGGTCGGCTCTCGAGCAGTTCATCTTCTTCGACGAATCGATGCGCTGCGGGGCCCCGGTGCCCATGCTCACCATCAACACCGTGGGGCCGACCATCATGAACTTCGGCACCGACGAGCAGAAGGCGTTCTTTCTGCCCAAGATCTTGGCGGGCGAGATCCACTTCTGCATCGGCTACTCCGAGCCCAACGCCGGCACCGACCTCGCCGCCCTCGCCACCAGGGGGGTCGTCGACGGCGATGAGCTCGTCATCAACGGACAGAAGATCTTCACCTCCCTGGCGGGCGACGCCGACTACTGCTGGTTGGCGGTGCGCACCAACCCCGAGGCCTCGAAGCACAAGGGCATCTCCATGGTGATCGTCCCCATGAACACGCCCGGGGTGCGCGTGGTGCCCATGTCGCTCATCGGCGACCACAACATCAACACCACCTACTGGGAGGACGTCCGGGTCCCCCTGGCCAACGTGGTGGGCGGGCTCGACAACGGGTGGAGCCTCATCACCAACCAGCTCAACCACGAGCGCGTCACGCTGTGCTCCCCGGGCATCATCGAGCGCGCCCTCGCCGATGTGCGCGCCTGGGCCCAGGACACGCACCTGGCCGACGGGCGTCGCGTGATCGACCAGGAGTGGGTGCGACTCCACCTGGCCCGGGTCCACGCCAAGCTCGAGTTCCTGCGCCTCATCAACTGGAAGGTGGCCTGGAACGGCACGCAGGGTCGCCTGGACGTGGCCGACGCCTCCACCATCAAGGTGTTCGGCACCGAGTTCTACATGGAGGCGCTCCGGCTGCTGTCCGAGGTCGTGGGCCAGTCGGGCTACCTCCGGCGCGGGTCACCCGAGGACGTGCTCCGGGGTCGGCTCGAGTCGTACACGCGGGGCCTCGTCATCCTGACATTCGGCGGTGGCACCAACGAGATCCAACGGGACCTGATCGCCATCTTCGGCCTCGGCATGCCGCGGTCGCTGCGTTAGGCAGGAGACGACATGGACTTTTCCCTGAGCGAGGAGCAGGAGGCGGTGCGCGAGCTGGCGGCGCGCATCTTCTCCGACCTGTGCCCCCCCGAGCGCCTGAAGGAGGTCGAAGCCACCGACGATCGCTTCGATCGCCGGCTGTGGGAGCAGCTCGCCGCGGCAGGCATCCTCGGCATCGCCCTGCCCGAGGCCGTCGGGGGTTCGGGGCTCGGATTCCTGGCCGCCGGCATCGTGGCCGAGGAGGCGGGCCGCGCCGCTACCGGCGCCCCCGTCGTCGCCTCCATGGTCCTCGGTGCCGATCCCATCGCCCGCTACGGGCAGGACGAGGTGCGTCGCCGCTGGGTCGAGCCCATGGTGGCGGGCGACGTCGTGCTCAGCGCCGCACTGGTCGAGCTGGGCGGCGATCCCTACGCGCCGCGCACCACTGCCACCCGGCAGGGTGAGGGATGGCGCCTCGACGGCACGAAATCCTTCGTACCGGCCGGCATGCTGGCCTCGGCCGTGGTGGTGTCGGCCCGCACCGAGGACCAGGGGGTGGGCCTGTTCGTGGTCGACACCGCCGCCGCCGGCGTCACCCGACGTCCCCAGGAGGCCACCAGCCTGCAGATCGAAGCCGAGCTCGAGCTCGACGGGGTCGTGGTCGGAGCGGCCGACGCCCTCGTCACCGGCCCGGCCGGCACCGACGCCCTGACCGGCCTCATCGAGCGGGCCGAGGCCGCCCTGTGCGCGCAGGTGGCCGGGGCGTGCCAGGCCGCGGTCAGGCTCACGGCGCAGTACACGACCGAGCGGCACCAGTTCGACAAGCCCATCGCCACCTTCCAGGCGGTGGGACAGCGCGCCGCAGATGCCTACATCGACGCCGAGGGCGTGCGGCTCACGGCATGGCAGGCGGTGTGGCGCCTGTCGGAGGACCTTCCCGCCTCGGCCGAGGTGGCGGTGGCCAAGTTCTGGGCCGACGACGGCGCCCAACGCGTCGTGCACGCCGCCCAGCACCTCCACGGCGGCATGGGGGTCGACCGCGACTATCCGCTCCACCGCTACTACCTGCTCGTGAAGCACCTGGCGCTCACGCTGGGGGGCGCCACCACGAGCCTGCTGCGCCTGGGCGAGATCCTCGCCACCGAGCCCGTCTGACGGCGCGCTCAGTCGAGGTCGAAGACCTTGGCGCCGTCGAGCTCGCGCACGAAATCGGCCCCGAACGCCTGGGACGGCGTGGCGGCACCGGGGGGCACCGTCCCCGCCACCAACCGCTGGGCGATGCGCACCACGGTGTCGGCGGTGAGGTCGTAGGGGTCGAGCGTGGTCATCCGCCCCGAGGCCGTTCTGCCCTCGGCGTCGGTGACCTCCCCCCACAGCTGCGCCTGGTTCTTGCCCCGCGCCTCGGCCGTCGGTCCCGGCAGCCTGCCGGCCAGCCGCTTCAACGCGCCCTGCACCACGCGATTGCGTGCAGCTGGCCCGGCCACCTGAGCCAGGGCGACCATCGGGGTGACCGCGGGCGGAAGGGCGGCGTACACGACGATGTCGCCGATCCCGGTGGAGTGATAGGCGGTGCTGACGTCGCCCCAGGCGATGGCGTGGGTGGTGGCCCGGCCGTCGGCGAAGTCGACGGTGCGCCGCCGGCGGTCGGACGGCACCGGACCGATCACCCCCCCCACGCGGGCGCGTCCCGCCGTTCCGAGTGACTCCATGGCGGTCTTGGCCGTGCCCGGGCTCACGCTCGAGCCGGAGCGGATGGCGAGCTCCAGTCGCACCGCTCCGGGCAGGGCCCGGGCCAGCAGTGCGGCGAGGCAGTCCGACGGCACCACGTCGAATCCCGAGCCGGGGAGCAGCGCTACGCCCCGGTCGCGGGCCTCGTCGTCGCGGGCCAGCACCTCCTCGAACACGTCGATCTCGCCCGTGATGTCGAGGTAGTGGGTGCCGGTGGCCAGACAGGCGTCCACCATGGGAGCGGCGGTGGCGGAGAAGGGGCCGGCGCAGTGGGCCACGGCGTCGATGCCGTGCAGGGCGGCGCAGGTGGCGTCGGGGTCGGAGAGGTCGAAGACGCGGTGCTCGAGCTCGAAGCGCTCGCCCAGCGCACGAAGCCGGTGCTGGTCGCGCCCGGCAATGACGGGGAGCTCGCCGCGCTCGGTGGCGAGGGCGGCCACCAGGCGCCCGGTGTACCCATAGGCGCCGTAGATCATCCAGGTCATCGCGCCACCTCGCCGCCGGTCCGGTCGGTCCACCCTACCGTCGACCCGGCGCTGCCGGTCTCCCGGAGACCTCCCCGGTTCCCGCACCCGGTGCCCACAATCCCGTTCCTGCGTGGTTGGGCTCGATTTGGGCCGGCATTGACAGAGCCATGGAACTCCACTGCCACGCTGTACGGGTCCGTGACCGTGGTGTCACAGAGCGGGGCCGGTAGGGGGGAGCGCGAATGGGACGACCGCCGACGACGGCGCGCGTGGCGGGACCGACGGTCCTGATGCGGCGCGCCCTTGCGGCGGTGACGGCCATGGTCCTCGCCGCCGTGCCCGTCCTGGTCCAGGCCAGCCCGGCCCAGGCGGCGACAGCTGGCCCGGTCGACCTCCCCCAGGGCTCGCAGGGGGCAGGGGGCACGGGTACCGAACTCGCCGCCTCTCCGGCCCAGGCCGGATTCGGCACCGTCCGCGTGGGGGAGATCGGGGGACCCACCGACGTGACGCTCTCCAACACGAGCACCGTCGACGACACCATTTCGGGCCTCACCATCGGTGGCGACAGCGACGACTTCGTGGCCCGCACCGATTGCGGCGTCCTCGCCCCCGGTCAGTCGTGCACCGCGCAGGTGTTCTTCCTCCCCGGTGCGTTCGGTGCCAGACAGGCGGCGCTCACGGTCGAGGACGGCTCGCCCGTGCCCCCGGTCATCGAGCTCTCGGGCGTGGGCACGGAAGGGTACTTCGAGGCGTCCGCCGCCGGTGCCGTGTGCCCCTTCGGTGACGCCCAGGGCCAGGGCGACATGTCCCATGCGCATCTGCAGCAGCCCATCGTGGGCATGGCCTCGACCCCCGACGGCGGGGGCTACTGGATGGTGGCCTCCGACGGCGGGATCTTCGCCTTCGGCGATGCCAGCTTCTTCGGCTCCATCGGCGCCATGCACCTCGACAAGCCCATCGTGGGCATGGCCTCGACCCCCGACGGCGGGGGCTACTGGCTGGTGGCCTCCGACGGCGGGATCTTCTCCTTCGGCGACGCCAGCTTCTTCGGCTCCACCGGCGCCGTGCATCTCGACAAGCCGATCGTGGGCATGGCGCCCACACCCGACGGCGGCGGTTACTGGCT
>JBEKVE010000219.1:0-4527 GCA_049514335.1 Acidimicrobiales bacterium | reverse complement strand
GCCACGGGCCAGGACGACCGGCTCGACGCGGACGCGGCGGCGAAGGCCCTCGCCTTTCTCACCCCGCTCGACGAGGCTGTCCGACGGCCCGGCGGGTTCGGTCCCCGCATCGAGGCCCCGGTCGGGGCCGACCCACAGGTCGCCCTGCTCACCTTCTGCGGACGGGAGGCATAGATGCCCGATGTGACGATCGCCACGACCGGGGGTGCGATGCCCGGGTACCTGGCCGTCCCCACAGGCGACGGGCCGTGGCCCGGCGTGGTCGTCATCCACGACGCGCTCGGGATGGGCAACGACTTGCGGAACCAGGCCGACTGGTTGGCGGGTGAGGGATACCTGGCGGTGGCCCCGGACCTGTTCCACCGGGGCGGCAGCAAGATCGCGTGCCTGCGCTCGGTCATGCGGGACATCCGAGCCCACCAGGGCCGTTCCTTCGAGGACGTCGAGGCGGCGCGGCGCCTGCTCGGCGCCGACGGCCGGTGCACGGGGACGATCGGCGTGATCGGCTTCTGCATGGGAGGCGGCTTTGCGCTCGTCCTCGCCCCCGGACGCGGCTTTTCGGCGTCGAGCGTGAACTACGGCGCCGCCCCGAGGAACGCCTATGCCGAGTCCTTCCTGACCGGTGCCTGCCCGGTGGTGGCGAGCTACGGCGCCAGGGACCGCACCTTGCGGGGAGCGGCGCAACGACTCGAAGGGGCGTTGCGCGCCGTCGACGTGGACCACGACGTGAAGGAGTACCCCGGCGCGGGCCACGGGTTCCTGAACGACCACGAAAGTGCCCACGACGACATCCCGGCGGTGTTCGCGCTGGCGGCGAAGCTCATGCCCAACGGCTTCCACGAGGCCTCTGCGGCCGACGCCAGGACGCGCATCGTGGCCTTCTTCGACGCCCACTTGAAGGCGTGAGAAACACGGGCCCCGTCACCGGGGGGCGGCGCGCCGAGCGGTCCGGGGCAGGGCCGCGGCGTGGGCTTCGCACCGTCGCAGCGGCGGTCATGGTCGCCCTGGGCGTCGTGCTCAGCGTGCCGTCGGTCGCCTCGGCCTCGGCCACGCTCTCCTTGCGCGGCCGGGGTGGGATCGACGAGGCGTACGTCACCGGTGCGCCGGCCGGGCGCCACCTCACCGTCGTGAACGGATCGGGCGCCACCGTGGGCTCCGGGGTGGTCGACCGCCTCGGCGGGCTCCTCGTGCGCAACCTCTCCCCGGGCAGCGGCTACCGATTCGAGGAGTCCGGTCACAGCACCACAGCACCGTTCGCCGTCCTGTCGACGCACTCCGCCCCGCCGGCGTCGTTCTATGCCTCGCAGCATCTCCACGCCGGGCTCAACTACGTGAAGATGCGCGACGGCATCACCCTGGCAGCCACGGTGCGGCTCCCGCCGGGCACGACCCTCGCCGACGGCCCGTTCCCCACCGTGATCGAGTACTCGGGCTACGCCATCGCCGCCCCCCACAGCCTGATCGACGCGCTCGAGGGCAGCGCCCCCACGAACGATCCGTTGCTTCCCGACACCTCGACGGTGGTGGGCTCGGTCCTCACGCCGCTGCTCGGGTTCGCCACGGTGAGCGTGCAGATGCGCGGCACGGGCTGCTCGGGCGGCGCCTTCGACCTGTTCGGGCTGGACTCCGACTACGACGGCTACGACATCATCCAGACGGTGGGGGCCCAGCCGTGGGTGTTGCACCACAAGGTGGGAATGGTGGGGATCTCCTACTCGGGCATCTCGCAATTCGAGGTGGCGGGGACCGACCCTCCCGACCTGGCCGCCATCACGCCGCTCAGCCCCACCGACGACCTCTACTCCACGGGGTTCCCCGGTGGCATCTTCAACGACGGCTTCGCCGCCAGCTGGGTGGCACAACGCGTCGTCGACGCCCAGGCAGCCCCGGGGGGCGGACAACCGTGGGCGACGGCCGAGATCGACACCGGCGACACCGCGTGTCTGGCGAACCAGCGACTCCACCCCGAGGCCCAGCAGCTGGAGTCGATCATCGGCCCCGGTCTCGGGCGCGACCCCGCCCTGTTCGACCAGCGATCCCCGGCGGTATGGGCGGCCCACGTCCACGTGCCGGTCTTCCTGGTGGGCGCGCTCGAGGACGAGCAGGTCGGTCCGCAGTGGCCGGCGCTCATCGCCGCCCTGAAGAGCGACAGCGACGTGTTCGCCACCATGCTGAACGGCACCCACATCGACTCGATCGGCCCCGACACCTTGTCTCGCTGGCTCGAGTTCCTCGACATCTTCGTGGCCGGTCGCGTCCCCACCCCGGCGCCTCTGCTGTCGGCGGTCGCACCGAGGGTGTACGCCGAGGCGACCGGGGGAGCCGACGCCATCGCTCCCCCGGCGCTCCGCTTCACCTCCGAACCCTCGGTGGCAGCGGCCCGTAGTGCCTTCGTGGCCGCGGATCCCCGGGTCCGGGTGTTGTTCGACAACGGCGGCGGGGATCTCGGGCCCGGCGCCCTCCAGCCGACGTACGAGGCCGACTACTCGCTCTGGCCGCCACGCGGGGCGGTGACGCGGTATCTCCTCGGACCGAACGGCACCCTCGGGACCGAGACGGTGGCGCACGGCTCGGCGTCGTTTCGACCCGACCCGTCGGTACGCCCCGCCACGGACCTGCCGTCGGGCAATGCGTGGGCGGCGCAGCCCCCCTACGACTGGACCACCGTGCCGGCCACCAACGGCATCGGCTTCGAGACGGCGCCGCTCGCCGCGCCGCTCACCGTGGTCGGGCCGGCCAGCCTCGACCTGTGGCTCAAGTCCACGGCGCCGGTCACCGACCTGCAGGTGACGGTGACCGAGGTCCGGCCCGACACCGGCCAGGAGGAGTACGTCACGTCGGGCTTCTTGCGCAGCAGCAACCGCGTCCTCACACCGGGATCGACCTCCCTCGACCCCGTGCCGACCTACCGCCGTGCCGACCGCCAGAACCTGGCCACCGGTCGGTTCACCCTGGTCCGCATCCCGGTCGACCCCATCGCCCACACCTTCCGGGCCGGCACGCGCCTGCGCATCGTCATCTCCGCCCCCGGCGGGGACCGTCCCTCGTGGGCCTTCGACACGCCGAAGACCGGTGACAAGGTGACCGACACCGTGCAATTGGGCTCGGCGCAACCCTCGGCGCTCGTGGTGGACGTGGTGCACGGTGTCACCCCCACCGCCACGGCGCCGGCGTGCGGCGCCCTGCGGGGCGAGCCGTGCCGGGCCTTCGCCACCATGGGCAACGGCGGGTGAGGGTCCTGCCGTAAGCACGCGGGCGCCAGGGCGGTGGCGGCGTGCGCTCAGGAGCCGGGTGCGAGCTCCTCGACGGCGAACTCGGGGCAGTTGGCGATGGCGAGTCGGGCCCGCTCCTCGAGCTCGGGAGCAACGGTGCCGTCCCCGACGACGTGCGACAGGCCGTAGTCGTCGATGTCGAACAGCTCGGGTGCGAGCCCGTAGCAGCGGGCGTGCCCCTGGCACTTGTCGGGGTTGACGCGGATCCTCACGGCCACGACACCGGGAGGCGACGCGGGCCACGCACCTGCCCGCCGGCCCATGTGACCTCGCCACCGGGGTCGAGGTCGAAGTCGGGGATCCGGGCCAGCCACTCCTCGAGGGCGACCCGGAGCTCCATGCGTGCCAGGTTGGAGCCGGCGCAGCGGTGGATACCCGAGCCGAAGGCCACGTGACGGTTGTGGGCCCGGTCGAGAATGACACGGTCGGCCTCGTCGAAGACGGCGGGGTCGCGGTTGGCGGCGGGGAAGTTCATGAGGACCCGGTCGCCCGCCTTCATGGGGCACCCGGCGAACTCGACGTCGGTGGTGACGAGGCGCGCCATGGTCACCGGCGAGTACGCCCGCAACAGCTCCTCCACGGCCAGGTCCCACACCCCGGGGTCCTCCACCATGCGGCGGCGATCGTCGGGGTGGGTGGCCAGGTGCCACAGCGACGAGCCGATGGCGCTCCAGGTGGTGTCGACGCCGGCGACGAGGAGAAGCGCAGAGGCGCCGAGCACCAGGCTGTCGGGAATGGGGGCGCCGTCCACCTCGGTGCCGATCAGCTCGCTCAGGAGATCCTGGCCCGGATCGCCGCGCCGGGCGGCGAGCTCGCCAATGAAGTACTCGAGCAGTGCGCGCACCCCGTTGATGCGGCGCTCGGGCTCGTCGGCGAACTCGAGCACGTCGCGCACCCACCCCGTAAAGGTGTCGGCCAGGTCCGGGCTCACGCCCAGGATGTGGGCGATGACCCGCACCGGGATCTGCTGGGCGTAGCCGCCGGCGGCGTCGGCGCGCCCCTCGGCCAGGAAGCCGTCGATCAGTCCCGAGCACAACGAGCGCGTCATGGCCTCGTAGGTGGCCACGCGGCGGTGCGAGAACCAGGGCAGCAGCAGTCGTCGCGTCCAGGTGTGCAGCGGCGGATCGGCCGAGATGGGCGGAAAGCCGTAGGGCAGGACCGGCTCCTCGGGCTCCTCCCCCTCGAAGGGGATGACGACCACCTCGAGCGAGCTGAAGGTCTCCACGTCGTGGGCGATGGCAGTGACGTCCTCGTA
>JBEKVE010000218.1:0-4583 GCA_049514335.1 Acidimicrobiales bacterium | reverse complement strand
AGCTGCTACGGCACCGACGCCCAGGTGAGCTACGTCGACGTCGACGGGGGCCCGGGCGTCTCGGGAGCCGGGTCGGGCGAGGCCGCCCTCGACATCGAGCAGATCATCGGGCTCGCCCCCCAGGCGCACGTCACCGTCTACCAGTCGACGTCCAGCGCGGACGCCCTCTACGACGACTACCTCACCGCAATCTCGTCCGACTCGGCCCGGGTCATCTCGACCTCGTGGGGCATCTGCGAAGGGCTCGCCACCGGTACCCCGGGCCTCACCGGTGAGAGCACGGTCCTGAGCGGGCTCATGCACGCCGAGAACACCTTGTTCGAAGAGGCCGCCGCCCAGGGCCAGAGCGTGGTGGCCGCATCCGGTGACGCGGGCTCCGAGGGTTGCGATCCCTACGAGAGCGCCTACCCGGGGTTCGGGTCCGAGCTCTTCGTCCAGGACCCCTCGTCGCCCTGGCCGTACAGGCTCGAGAACCCGTAGGCGGAGGCCACCTCGTCGGCTGTGTAGGCGCCTGAGGCGGCGCCCCCGTCGGCCGACGCGCACGGTTGCGGCCCACCCGTCTGCACCTGGGGAGCGCCTTCCGGCGGCGTCATTGCCCGGCGGGACCCCTTGACGCGCACCGCGCCGGACTGGGCCACCACGAGGTCGTCGAGTCCCACGATGTCCTGGACCGAGCGTGCCGCCACCGCAGGGAGCTGGGGGGCCTTGGTGTTGGCGAAAACGACCCGGCCGCTCTTCAGCCGGTACCGGGTGAAGCTGGTGGACAGGCCGCGCGCCAGCGCGCCGGCGCGGGCGCGGACGGGGATGCTCAGATGGTCCGCGCTGATCCGGCCCGGGACGAGCCCTTCCGCACGCAGCGACGCATCCACCGTGTCGATCGACTGGGCGCTCGGCCCGAACACCGTGGCGAACTGTGCCGGGTCGAGGAAGCGGCGGTAGTAGACCGAACCCGGTGTGGAGACCTCCTGGGCGTAGGCAGCCAGAGCGGTGGGATCCTGGGGTGTGAGCACCACCTGGATCTGGAGCGTGGTCGACGACCGCAGCGCCGAGATCGGGTGAGCGCCCTTGGGGACCGCCGGCGGCGTGCCGATGGCGGCGCGAGCCTTGCGGGCGGCTGCATGCGTCGCCCCACCGTCGTGCAACGCCGCGGTTCGCGGCGCCCCCTCGGCGCTGGCGGCGCCGGCCGTGCTCGCCACCCCGCCCGCCACGACGACGGATGCGACCGCGATGAGCGCGCAACGATGCCGGATCCTGTTGTGTGGAGCGCGGCCGGGACGGCACGCTTCTGACGCCCGGTGGGCGCGCCCTGTCTCCCGCCATGCACGAAGGCTCATGCCCCTCCCCGAGCTTCGGCTGGGGAGATGCTAGATCCGGTGCACCCTGCGGCGCTCGATCGCCGCAGGGTCCGGCGTCAGACCTCGACGGAGGCGGTGCGCGACAGGCGGTCCACGGCCTCGGCGTACTCCTCCACCAGGTCGAAGATCACGTCGCGCACCTTGCGCACCTTGGTGGCGCGCCCGATCACCTGACCGCACGGGTTGAAGGCCACGTCCTTGGCCTCCTCGGGGTAGCGGTGGGTGGCACCGACGGCCTCGATGGCCACCATCATCTGCAGGGGCATGGGCAGAGGGTCGGGCGTGTCGCTGCGCTCCCAGGCGTCGGTCCAGTCGTTCTTGAGCATGCGGCACGGCTTGCCGGTGAATGACTTCGACCGCACCGTGTCGCGGCTCGAGGCGTCGAGGTAGCTCTTCATCTGCCCCGGCCCGATGTCGGCCTCTTCCACCGTCAGCCACAGCGTCCCCGACCACACCCCCTGGGCGCCCATAGCCAGCGCGGCGGCGATCTGACGACCACAGCCGACGCCACCGGCGGCGAGCACGGGCAGGGGGGACACGGCGTCGATGACCTCCGGCCACAGCACGAGAGACCCCACGTCACCGGTGTGGCCCCCGCCCTCGGTGCCCTGGCACACGATGAAGTCGAGCCCCGCCGCCTTGTGCCCGAGGGCGTGCTTCACCGACCCGGCCAGAGCGCCGATGATGCGGCCCGACTGGTGGACCTGCTCGATCACGTCGGCTGGCGGTGTGCCCAGGGCGTTGGCGATGAGGCGCACCTTGTCGTGGCGCAGCGCCGCAGCCAGGAGGGGCTTGCCCGTGGCCTCGGTCCATCCCATCATGCCGCTGCGACGCTGGTCCTCGGGGGGCTCGGGCACGTTGTGCTCGGCCAGCAGGCGCCGTGCGAACCGGCGGTGGTCCTCGGGCACCATGGACTGGAGCTGGGCTTCGAGCTTGACCGGGTCCAGCTCACCCATGCCCTCGTATTTCCCGGGGATGACGATGTCGACGCCGTAGGGCTTGTCGCCCACGTGCTCGTCCAGCCAGGCCAGCTCGACCTCGAGCTCCTCGGGCGAGAAGCCGATGGCGCCCAGCACGCCGATGCCGCCGGCGTTGGACACCGCCGCCACCACGTCACGGCAGTGGGTGAAGGCGAAGATGGGGAACTCGATGCCGAGCTGGTCGCAGATCTCGGTGTGCACTGTTTCTCCTTGGGTTCGGGACGTGGCTTGATCGGATGGACGGTTCGGTTCAGCTGTGACGTGGAAGTCGGGCGCCCGACGCCGCCATGGCGCGGGGCGCGGGCGCCGGCTCGAAGCCGAGCGCGGTGGCGAGGATGGCGGCGACCTCGTCGGGGTCGGTCGAGCCCGGGTCGAGGTGCTGCTGCATCTCCATGCCGATCATGAGGGCGCGGAAGATGGTGGCCATTCGCTCGGGCGGGGCCACCGGCTCGATGAGCCCCTGCTGGATCCAGGCGGCGAAGCCCCGGGTCAGCCATTCGTGGCCGTCACGCGCCCGGGTCGCCATGGCCGCCGCCACCTCGGGATCGCGCGCCGCGCGCAGCCACAGCTCACGCTCGAGCAGCAGAAGCCGGCGCGCCTGGTCGCTCGGGTTGGTGATGACGTTGGCGGCCACGGCCCGGAGGCGGTCCTCGACGGACGACGCCAGGGCGAACTCGGCGGCGATGACGGTCACGAGGGAGTGGGCCCACTCGTCGAGCAAGGCCAGCAGCAGTCCCTGCTTCGACCCGAAATGGGCGTAGACCGCTCCCGACGTGCGCCCCGCCGCCTCGGCCACGGCGTCGACGGACACGGCGTCGATCCCGCGCTCGGCGAAGAGCCCTGCGGCGGCGTCGAGCAACCGGGCCCGGGTGTCGGCCTTGCGTTGTTCCTGCGTGCGTGCCACGTCGCTCCCGGTTGGGCCAACTTAGATAGCGCATCCTATCTAATTTCCCCGGGGTGCGCCCCCGGAGCGCGTCGCCGGCGGAGACGGCGCCCCGGGGTTGGGGGCGTTCCCGGAGCGTTGCGCAAACGACCATTGCCGGCGGGCGGAGGCCACTTGTAGCTTGACCCCGTCGGCCGGTGGAGGTCTTCCGGTCCGTGGGGGCAAGTGACGAAAGGGCGAACCCATGGATGTCCGGAAGTCGTTGGCGCGCGTGATCGCCATGGATCGTCGACGCCTTCGGTGACGTGGCCAACCTGGGCGACGCGCCCCAGCTCGGCGTCCCCGAGGAGATCACCTCCATCATCTCCGGCATCACCGCCACGCCCAGCGGAGGGGGGTACTGGCTCTTCGGCGCCGACGGCGACGTCTACACGTTCGGCAACGCCGTGAACGACGGAGGCACCGAGAACCTGCCCTGAATCCAGGGGAAGCCGGGCGAGGCACGTCCATGCGATACTCGCCCGGCACCGGGCACGGCCGCAGCGGCGGCCTGCCGCCGGACGATCGGAGCCCGCATTGTTCAGGACCTCGCCCGTGGTCGCCGAGGACGAGTGGCACCTCGACCTGACCGTCGAGGGGCACGTGGCCGTCCTCAGCCTCAACCGCCCCGACAAGTTGAACGCCTGGAGCTGGGAGTCCACCCGCCAGCTGGGGGCGCGAGCCGACCAGATCCGCTTCGACGAGCGGGTGCGCGTCGTGGTGCTGCGCGGCGAGGGGCGGGCCTTCTGCGCCGGCATCGATCTGGGCATGCCCGAGGACCGGGTCACGGGGCGGTCCCCGGCGGAGAAGGCGCGCAATTACTACGAGGGCATCCGTTGGGCCCATGAGCGCTTCAAGGTGTTCGCCGAGCTGCCCCAGCCCATCGTGGCGGCGGTGCAGGGCTACTGCCTCGGCTTCGGCTTCGAGCTCGTGCTCATGTCCGACATCCGGATCTGTTCCGACGACGCCAAGTTCGCCCTGCCCGAAGCACAGGTCGGTGTGGGCATCGACGGCGGGGGCGACCTCCGCCTGGCGCACGAGGTGGGGGCGGGGTGGGCCAAGCTCCTCGCCTTCACCGGCCGCCGGCTCGACGCCCGCACCGCCGAGCGCATCGGCCTCGTGCAGCAGGTCACCACGACCGACGACCTGCTGCCCACCGCCATGGCCGTCGCCGAGGAGATCGCCGTCAACGCGCCCCTGGCGGTGCAGAGCATCAAGCGCACCATCGACGGCTTCGCCTACCGGGGCCTGGGCGAGGCGATGCGCTTCGAGGCCATGAGCGCGGCCATCGAATTCGTCTCCGACGACATGCCCGCCGGGTACGCC
>JBEKVE010000217.1:0-6442 GCA_049514335.1 Acidimicrobiales bacterium | reverse complement strand
GTTACGCAGGCGCGCATCGACGTTGGTGGGGTTGCTCGTGCTGGTATTCAGCGTGGTGCCGGCGGTGATAGCCGGCGCACCGGCGGCCAGCGCCTCGGGCAGTCTGCAGGGCAACGGCTCGGTCGAGGAGGCGTGGCTCACTGGTGCAACCCCCGGCGACAGCATCACGCTGCTGCAGAACGGCTCGGCCGTGGCGAACAGCGCCAACCCCGGGACCGCCGATTCGCTGGGCTCGCTCATCATCCGAAGCCTCACCCCCGGCAGCGGCTACCAGTGGGACGACACCACCGCCAACGTCGAGTCGGGCACGTTCTCGGTGCTGGCGCCCGGTGACAACCCGGCGCAGAGCTCGAGCCTCTACACCGACCAGCCCATGCACGAGGGCCTCAACTACATCACCATGCGCGACGGCATCCAGCTGGCTGCCACGGTGCGCTTCCCCTACAACTCGGCCGGCCAATTGGTGACCTGCACGACCGCCGCGCCATGTCCCACGGTCATCGAGTACTCGGGCTATGGCACCGCCGCACCCTCCGACCCTGTCCCCTACACCCTCGGAATGTGCCCGGGATCCCAATGCGGTGCCTCCAATCTGCTTCCGGACTCCTCCACCGACGTCGGGGCTGTCGTGGCGCGGCTGGTCGGCTTCGCCACCGTCAGCGTGCAGATGCGGGGAACGGGCTGCTCGGGAGGGGCCTTCGACCTCTTCGGCTACCCCTCGGACTACGACGCCTACGACGCCATCGAGATCGTCGCCCACCAGGACTGGGTGGCCAACCACAAGGTGGGCATGGTGGGCATCAGCTACTCGGGGCTCTCAGAGCTCCCCTCGGCCGGGACCGACCCGCCCGACCTGGCGGCCATCGCCCCGCTGAGCCCCACAGACGACCTGTTCTCCACGGGGTACCCGGGCGGCATCTTCAACGACGGGTTCGCCGCCAGCTGGATCGACCAGCGCATCGATGACGCCATGCCCGCCGCCAGCTACAGCGACGGTGCGCTCGTGCCGCTGTCCTCGACGCCGGTCACCAACGTGGCCCAGCCCTGGACCTACTACGAGATCGACGCCGAAATGGCGGCCCACGGGAGCTCGACCTGCCTGGCCAACCAGGCCCTGCACGGGCAGTCCGAGAGCCTCGAGAGCCTGGTGGGAGCGCAGCAGGTGGCCCCCGGCACCGGGGCCGGGCGCGACCCCTCGCTCTTCGACCGCCGATCGATGAAGGACTGGGCCGCTCAGATCCACGTACCCGTGTTCATCTCCGGAGCGCTCGAGGACGACCAGACCGGCCCCCAGTGGCCGGCACTGCTCAACGCCTTCCCCGCCGCAACCCACGTCTTCGCCAACATGGTCAACGGCGGCCACATCGACTCGGCCGATTCCCAGACCATGAGCCGCTGGCTCGAATTCCTGGACATCTTCGTGGCCAACAAGGTCCCCAAGGATCCCGGGATCATCGGAGACGAAGTGCTCACGCTCTTCGCCAGCCAGGCGTCGGGGACGAGCAACCAGGCGGCGTTGCCCCCGTATCGCTTCACCACAGCCAAGACGGTGGCGAAGGCCGAGACCCAGTTCATCAAGAAGACACCGAATGTGGAGGTCCTCTTCGACTCCGGTGCCGGGTCGGCCGGTGCGGGTGATCCTGACGCTTCCTACAGCGCCGCCTTCACCCAGTGGCCGCCCAAGGGCAAGGTGCGGACCTACTACTTCGGTGCGAGCGGCGCCATGAGCGACAAGAGGCTGAAGCCCACCGCAACCTCGGGGAGCGCCACCTTCACGCTGGACCCGTCGGCCCGGCCGGCCATCGACCTGTCGCCGAGCGCCAACCCCTGGGCTGCCGATCCGCCCGAGCTGTGGGTGAAGTCGAGCACGCCGGTCGAGGACTTCCAGGCCACGGTGACCGAGGTGCGCCCGTCGGCGAACCAGGAGGAGTACATCACCTCGGGGTTCTTGCGCAGCTCGAACCAGACGCCGCTGTCCGACTCCACGAGCCTGTTCACCGATCCCAACTACTACGACGCGGCCACCAACCTGTCGCCGACCTCCTACAAGCTGGTGCGCATCCCCATCGATCCCATCGCTCACACCTTCCGCCCCGGTACCGAGCTGCGGGTGGTGGTCTCCGCCCCCGGCGGCGACCGGCCCTTGTGGTCCTTCGACACTGTCGACAGCGGGCAGTCGGCCACCGTGGGCTTCGGGCCGGTGGCCGCCTCGGCTCTGGTGATCAACCAGGTCCACGTCAACGTGACGACCTCGCTGCCGACGTGCGGCACGCTGAGGGGCGAGCCGTGCCGCAGCTACCAGGCCGAGGGCAACCAATAGGCGAACGCCGTACGACGAACGTTCAACGCTCCGTCCGGCCCGTCAGCGGCGTCGCGCCTTTGCCGCCCAGCCGTAGTCGTTTCGTCGCACCTCGACATCGGTGAAGCCAGCATTGCTCAGCTTCGCGGGCAGGGTCGTGGGGTCGATCGGCTGATAGGTATCGCCTTCGTGGAAGGCGCGTCTTGCGTCGGACCCGACCCCGTCGACGGCGATCATCGGTGAACCGGGCCGAAGCACCCTGGCGGCTTCAGCGAACAGGCGGTCCTGAAGCTCGGGTGACGGGACGTGGTGGAGCATCGAGAAGCAGACCGCGGCGCTGAACCGTCCATCGGGAAACGCCAGCTTCGTGGCATCGCCGAGCACGACGTCGACATGGGTGCCGGCATATCGCGAGCCCAGCCGGGCAGCGAGATCGGGGTCGATCTCGACGCTCGTCAGCCGGGGCACCAGCTCGGCGAACACGTCGGTGGTGGCTCCGTATCCCGGCCCGATCTCGAGAACGTCGTCGCCCAGTTCCACGTCACCTACCGCCCACGGGATCATCTCGTCCCGCACCGCAGTCCGCCATTCGAGGCTGTCACAGACGAGGTGTCCTTCGTTCACGCTGACCTCGACCGATGCACGTCACTACGCATGGGAATCCTCTTGGTCGTTCGCTGACCCTCGCTGTGAAGGGCATGCTACCGACGCGCCTCACGGTCGGCGGCGATCGGAACCCGCCTCGAAGAAGCGCCAGGCAGTGCCCGGCACCGTGTCGTCCTGAGGCATCGACAGGGGGATTGCCGTACGCGCCTCAGGGGGGATCCCCGATCGCCGGCACTGGGGCTGGCCCCCCTCGCGAGACACCGGTCAGCAGGATTCCCAGGGGCCAGTCCCTCACGTAGCGTGTGAAACATGATGCTGACAGACGCCGAGGAATCCGGATTGCGTGTCCACCTCCGAGCGCGCGGACGGGAGCGGGAATTCGTCATCCCGCAGGCTCGTCTCGAGCAGGCGCAGCAGACGGTGAGCGCCATCGGGAGGGCACCGTTCACGCAACGCACCTGGCTCGAGCTCCTCTTCTTCATCCTCGCCGGGCTCCTCGAGACCTTCGGCCTGGACTTCATCGGGCTGACCATGGCAGCCGGGACGGTCCTCGCCGTCACCTTCATCGGCGTCATTGTGATCGCGGCATCGCTGCGCGGCGCACGGGGCATCGGTGGGTGGCACCGCGGGCTCGCCCGGAGCCTTCTGCACGAGGACATCGAGGACCCCGAGCCATTCGTGGCCCGCCCGGGCTTCTTCGGTTGGCTCCAGGCGGCGCTGCGTGATCGGACCAGTTGGCGTGCCGTCGCCTACACCTTGGCCAAGGCCCCACTCGTCGTCTTCGGCGTGTGGTTCGCCCTCGGGACGTGGCTCGCCACATTCACGTGCCTGACCTACCCCCTGTTCGGTGCTGGAGCAAGCAGGCCGGCCGAGTTCGGCGTGTTCCGCAACCTCTTCTCGCCGGGATATCTCTCCGTGGGGACGTCCGGATTCTGGCACGGCCTCTTCATCTTCGTCACCGGCGTGGTGCTTCTTTTCGTCGCCCCCTGGACGATGCGCGTCGTCGTGGTCATCGACCGGTATCTGATGCGAGCCCTTCTGTCGCCCGATGCCGTCACGACCCGGATGCGCACGCTCGAGCGAGCTCGGGCTCGCACCGTGGACGCATCCGCCGCCGTCCTCCGCCAAATCGAACGGGATCTGCACGACGGGACCCAGGCGCAGCTCGTGGCCCTGGCGATGCGTCTCGGCCAAGCCAAGGAGAAGCTGGAGGCGGGCGGCGAGGTCGATCTCGAGCACGTGCGCCACCTCGTGGATGCAGCGCACCGCGGGGCCAAGGAGGCGATCGTGGAGTTACGGGACCTCGCCCGTGGAATCCACCCGCCCGTCCTCGACATCGGCCTCGAGGGCGCACTGGCGACGCTCGCTGCCCGCAATACCGTGCCGACAGAGGTCACGGTCACCCTGGGGGACCGTCCCACGCCCGCGATCGAGACCATCGCCTATTTCTGTGTCGCAGAGCTGCTCGCCAACGTGGCTCAGCACGCACAGGCCTCGAGGGCGAGCGTGAGCTGCGTGCAGCACGGCGTGTGGTTGCGAGTGGTGGTGCGCGACGATGGACGAGGTGGCGCTCAGGCTGTCCTGGTCGGCTCCTCATCAAGCGGCCTTGCCGGACTTGGCGAACGCGTGCGAACGGTCGACGGCCACCTCGACATAGCCAGCCCGCCCGGGGGCCCAACCGTCGTCACGGTCGACCTCCCGTTGCACGCATGAGTGACGCGATCCGCGTCGCCATAGCCGAGGACTCCGCCGTCCTGCGGGACGGACTCGTACAGCTGCTGGCCGATCGCGGGTTCGAGATCACCGATGCGGTGGGAGCCGCGGACAAGCTCGAGGAGTCCATCGAGGGGAACTGCCCCGACGTGGCCGTGATCGACATCCGGATGCCACCGACGTTCACCGACGAGGGCCTGCGGAGCGCATTGGCGTTGCGCCGGCGATATCCGAAACTCGGAATCCTGCTCTTCTCGCAGTACATCGAGACCCGATACGCCGCACAGCTCCTGGCGCACGACGCGGCGGGCATCGGCTACCTCCTGAAGGACCGGGTCGCCGACACGAGTGACTTCGTGGAGGCACTCGTGCGGGTCGCCTCGGGTGGCACGGCGCTCGACCCCGAGGTGGTGACGCAGCTCATGGGCGGCTCGCGCAGGCGAGAGACACTGGCCGGGCTCAGCGCGCGCGAGCAGGCGGTGCTGTCGCTCATGGCTGAGGGTCGATCCAACGCGGGGATCGCGACGGCGCTCGTGATCTCGGAGGGGGCGGTCGAGAAGCACGTGGCCAACATCTTCGCCAAGCTCGACTTGGCGGTGTCGCAGGGTGACCACCGGCGCGTGCTGGCGGTGTTGCGGTTCCTGGAGTCGTGACGTTTGCCGGCACGAGCGCCGAGCGACTGCCCTATAACGTGGTGTCGTGAGTGATGACATCTGGGCCGGCTTGGCTGACAAGTTCGCCGACGAGGCCTATGCCTCGGTAAAGGGGCACGTTCGTACCTACGTGTTGCACCAGCAGCTGCTCGCGCACCTGCCCGAGCCGCCGGCGTCCGTGTTGGACGTCGGTGGCGGAGCAGGCCATCAGTCGTTCCCCCTGGCTCTTCTGGGCTATGACGTCACGGTCCTCGACCCGTCGTCCGCGATGCTGGACAAAGCGCACCAGCGACTGCAGCGGCTGCCTGACGAGGCCCGGCACCGGGTGACGCTCGTGCAGGCCGATGGTGAGAGGGCCGAGGAGGCGCTGAACGGCCAGCGCTTCGCCGGCGTGCTGTGCCACGGCGTCCTCGGGTACCTCGAGCAACCGGAGCCCCTCGTCGACCAGGTGTGCCGGTGTGCCGCCGCCGGTGGCGTGGTGTCGATCATGACGGGGAACGCCAAGGCGATGGCGGTGCGTCCCGCTTTGGAACAGCGGTGGGACGACGCCCTGGCGGCGTTCGACGCCACCAGTGAGATCGGGGTGCTCGGAGTGCCGGGCCGAGCCGACACGGTGGAGGAGCTGAGCGAGCTCCTCCAGAGAAGGGACGTGGAGCCTCAGCGGTGGTACGGGGTATGGCTGTTCGTCGACTGGCTCGAATTCAGTGGGACCGAGCTGGACCCCGGCGATGCAACGCAGGTAGCGGCGATAGCCGCAGTCGAGCTCGAAGCCAGCCGACGAGACCCCTACCGCCAGCTCAGCCGCGTCTTCCACCTCGTGGGCCGCAAAGGTCAAAACTGACGGTCCAGCGATGGCCGACCGACGACCTTGCGGGTGCCTCCTATGCAGGAAGCGCCGGCGCATCCAAGAGGGCGGGGCCTACTTCCGGGGGTTGATCCCTGACTTCACGACCTCGGTCAGATCGAACCACAGCTGGGCACCACTGGCGTAGAACGACACGAGCACCTTGTCGGCTCGCAGCTCGATGGCAGTCCCGGTCCCATTTCCACCATGGTTCGCCTGGACCCGATCCCCAACCCTGACTGAGCGCACAGCTGACCCCCCTCGCCCGTGGACGCCAACCATCCTACTTCCCGGAACGGGATTGGGCGAACACGCCCACTCCCCCAC
>JBEKVE010000216.1:0-4736 GCA_049514335.1 Acidimicrobiales bacterium | reverse complement strand
GCCATGGTCCCCCCCGAGGAGTGGGGAGCGCTGTCGCTGCGCCTCATCCTCCACGGGCGCCGGGTGTGCAAGGCCCGCACGCCGCTGTGCGGGGAGTGCGTCCTGGTCGACATCTGTCCGTCGGCCCGCGTGCCCCTGCGGGCCGAGTTGGGCTGATGTTTTGGCAGTCGTGGTTGGAAGCACGCCGCGGCCGTGGTGTTCTAGGAGGGCACGGAACCGGTTCCCGCCATCTGGTTCCGCCGAGCACGGCCGGGATCCGCCGCCTGGCCCGCTCCCGCGACGGCGCCCTTTCGGGGCGCCGTCGCCGCGTGGACCGGCCCGCGCGCCGAGCACGCGGGTGAAGGCGCGGCCCGTTGCCTCAGCGGCGCCGTCGGGGGGAGGCGGCGATGCGGCCCAGGCGCCGGCCCGCGCCGATGAGGGCCCGCTCCACGGCGAAGAGCTCCGACGCCGTTTCTTCGTCGTGCTCGGCCGCCGAGCGGTCGGCGATGCCCGCCACGCGCTGGCGTAGTTCCTCGAGGGCGGTGGCGAGCGACGACAGTTCTGCCAGGGGGGCGGCCATGTCGAGATGATGACGTATCGAGGCGAGCCGTGCGACACGGCGCCGCCTCCCGGCCTCTCGGCCCTTCCCCACCAGGGCAGGAGGGCACAGGCGCCCGAGTACCCTTGAGGGCCCGTGCCCCTGCAACGCCTCGACCTGCGCGGTGTCCCCTCCGCCGAGCTGGCGGCGGCGTTGCCGCGTCCGCGTGCCGAGGCCGCCTTCCCGAGCGACGCCGTGCGGACCGTGCTCGAGGAGGTGCGCCGCGGGGGCGACGCGGCGGTGCGGGCGCTCACGTCGCGCTTCGACGGCGTCGACATCGACGATCTGCGGGTGCCGGCCGCCGAGATCGAAGACGCCCTGCGCACGCTCGACCCCACCCTGCGCCGCGCTCTCGAGGTGGCCGACGAGCGCATCCTCGCCTACCACCGCAACGAGCCGGGTGCCCCGCCCGACTTCGTCGACGGCGGCATGGTCGTGCACCACCTCGTCCGGCCGGTGGCCCGCGCCGGGATGTACGCGCCGGGCGGGCGCGCCCGGTACCCCTCCACCGTGCTCATGTGCGCCGCCCCCGCCCGGGTGGCGGGGGTGGCCGAGCTCGTCCTGTGCGTGCCCCCGGGCCCGGGGGGCCACGTCGCCCCCGAGTCCCTGGCGGCGGCGGCCATCGCCGGCGTCGACGAGGTGTATCGCGTGGGAGGCGCCCAGGCCGTGGCGGCCATGGCCTTCGGCACCGAGAGCGTGGGTCGCGTCGACGTCATCGTGGGGCCCGGCAACCGCTACGTGGCCGAGGCCAAGCGCCAGGTGTCGGGGATCGTCGGCGTTCCTTCCGCCTTCACGGGTCCCTCCGAAGTGGTGGTGGTGGCCGACGGCACCACCCCGGTGCCGTGGGCCGCCGTCGACGTGGTGGTGCAGGCCGAGCACGGTCCCGACGGCCTGGCGTGGCTGGTGACGTGGTCCGACACGGCCGCGCAGGCCATCGAGGCCGAGGTCGACCGCCTGGTGGCGGCCTCGCCCCGGCGCGCCGATCTGGAGGCGACCTTGGGCTCGGGCGGGTTCGTGGCCCTGGTGGACGGGCCCGAGGAGGCGATCGCCGTGGCCAACGCCGTGGCCCCCGAGCACCTCGAGCTGCTCGTGGAGAAGGCCGAGGCGTTGCTGCCCCTGGTGCGCTGCGCCGGGGCGGTCTTCCTCGGTCCTTACGCACCGGCCAGCGTGGGCGACTACCTGGCCGGTCCCAACCATGTCCTGCCCACCGCCCGGACGGCCCGCTTCGCCTCGGCGCTGCGCGTCGACGACTTCCGCACCCACATCCACGCCGTGTCCATGGACGCCGAGGCCCTCGCCGTCCTGGCTCCCCACGTGATCGCCATCGCCGAGGCGGAGGGACTGCCCGCCCACGCCCTGTCGGTGGCGCTGCGCACCGGGCAAAACGGGGACCGGCCCGCCCTCGGGGGCGGGTCGTGACCGGGCGCGGCGCCGGAGGCCCCGTGCCGGTGCGCCCCGACCTGGCCGAGCTGTCGGGGTACCACTCCCCCCAGGTCGAGGTGGCGGTGCGCCTCAACACCAACGAGTCGCCCCTGGCGCCGCCGCCCGAGTGGGTGGAGGAGCTCAGCGCCGAGGTGGGCCGCATCGACTTCAACCGCTACCCCGACCGTGACGCCACGGCCCTGCGCGCCGCGCTCGGGGAGCTGCACGGGGTGGGCCCGGAGCGGATCTTCTGCGGCAACGGATCGAACGAGGTGCTCCAGTGCCTGCTGCTCGCCTACGGCGGCGCGGGGCGGACCGCGGCGCTGTTCGAACCGACCTACGCCCTGCACCGCCACATCGCCGCGCTCACCGCCACCACCGTGGCGAGCGGGTGGCGCGCCCCCGATCACGCGCTCGACCTCGCCGTCGTGGCCGACGTGCTGGCCACGGCACAGCCGGTCATCACCTTTCTGTGCTCACCCAACAACCCCACGGGGCGGGCCGAGCCCCCCGAGGTGGTGGCGAGCGTCCTCGATCTCGCCCCCGGGCTGGTGGTGGTGGACGAGGCCTACGGGCAGTTCGCCCCGTGGAGCGCCCTCGATCTGGTGGCGCGCGCCGCTGCGGGCAGCGATCGCCTGGTGGTGGTGCGCACGTTCTCCAAGACGTGGTCGATGGCGGCGTGCCGGCTGGGGTATCTCGTGGCCGATCCCGACGTGGTGGCGGCGTGCGCGTCGGTGGCCCTGCCCTATCACCTCGACACGCTCAAGCAGGCGGCGGGTCGCCTGGCCCTGCGCTATGTGGGCGCCATGGAGGAGCGCGCCGCACGCATCACCGAGGAGCGCGGGCGCGTCGCCGCCGCCCTGGCCGAGATGGACGTGGAGTCATGGCCGTCTGATGCCAACTTCATCCTGTTCCGGCCCACCGGCCGGTCCGCCGCCGACGTCTGGCGCGCGCTGCTGGAGCGGTCGGTGCTCGTGCGCGACTGCTCGACGTGGCCGGGCCTCGACGAGTGCCTGCGGGTCACGGTGGGCACGGCCGAGGAGAACGACCGCTTCCTCGCCGCCCTGCGCGCCGGCCTGGCGGCGCCACCCCGGTAGCCGGGACCGTCGTCGCACCGTCGTCCGGCACCGGTCGGGCCGCCGCCTAACCTGGGCGGATGAGCGAGGCACGTGAGCGCCGGTCCAGCCGCCAGCGGCGCACGGCGGAGACCGCCATCGAGGTGGAGATCGACCTGGACGGCGCCGGGCCGGGTGCGACGCCGGCCGCCGGCGCGGTGCACGCCGACACGGGGCTGCCCTTCTTCGACCACATGCTGTCGCAGCTCGGGCGCCACGGCGCGATGGCCCTGACCGTGCGCGCCACCGGCGACCTCCACGTCGACGCCCACCACACCGTGGAGGACGTGGGGATCGTGCTCGGCGAGGCCCTTGCCTCGGCGCTCGGCGACAAGGCCGGCATCCGCCGCTTCTGTTCCATCTCCCTCCCTCTGGACGAGGCGCTCGTCGACGTCGCCCTCGACATCTCGGGCCGGCCCTACCTGGCCTACGACGTGGCCTTCGCCCCCGACACGCCGCCGCTCGGCGCGCCGCCGTTCGACCCGCAGCTGGCCGAGGAGTTCTGGCGGGCGCTCGTCACCGCGGCGGGGATCACGTTGCACGTGCGACTGGTGACGGGGAAGAACACCCACCACATCCTGGAGGCGTCGTTCAAGGGGGTGGCCCGGTGCCTGCGCGACGCTGTGCGGGTGGAAGGCGGTGGCGTCCCCTCCACCAAGGGGACCCTGGGCGACGCCGGCGCGCCGTGACGGGGGGAGAGTGGGGCGGCATCGCCGTCCTCGACTACGGCATCGGCAATCTGGCATCGGCGCACAAGGCGCTCGTCCACCTCGGTGCCGACGCCCGTCTCGTCACCGATCCCGACCAGGCCGAGGGAGCGGCGGGGATCGTGCTGCCCGGTGTCGGCGCCTTCGGTCGTTGCGCCCAGGCACTGCGCGCCAGCGGCCTGGTGGCGGTGGTGGACGATGCGCGTGCCCGTCGCCTCCCGTTCCTGGGCATCTGCATCGGGTTCCAGCTGCTCTACGAGGGGTCCGAGGAGTCTCCGGCCACGCCGGGACTGGGGGTGCTCGACGGCGTCGTGCGCGCCCTGCCCCCCGGGGTGAAGCGTCCCCAGATGCAGTGGAACCAGCTCATCTCCCGGCCCGGTGTCGACAGCGGGCTCCTGGCCGGGCTGGCGGAACGGCCCTGGGTGTACTTCGTGCACTCCTACGCGCCCGACGGGGGCGACGACGTGGTGGCCACCTGCGACTACGGCGGGCCGGTGGTGGCGGCGGCCGAGCGCGGTCCGGTGTGGGGCACGCAATTCCACCCCGAGAAGTCGGGTGCGGTCGGGCTCGCCATTCTCGCCAACTTCGTGGCCCGGTGCGTGGCCCCGTCGCCCGTCGCCTAGCGGTGGATCTCCTCCCCGCCATCGACCTGCACCAGGGTGGCGCCGTCCGCCTGGTGCAGGGGGACTTCGGCCGGGTCCGCACCTACGGCGACCCCGTGGACCTGGCCCGTTCCTACGTGGCCGGCGGCGCCTCGTGGGTGCACGTGGTCGACCTCGACGCGGCGAGGAGCGGGTCACCGGTGAACCGGGACCTGGTCCTGGCGGTGACGCGCGCCGTCGACGTGCAGGTGCAGGTGGGTGGGGGCATCCGCTCCGAGGCCGACGCTGTGGCGCTGCTCGAAGAGGGCGTGAC
>JBEKVE010000215.1:0-4749 GCA_049514335.1 Acidimicrobiales bacterium | reverse complement strand
CGCCGTGCGCAACGGGCCGAGCGTCCGCCTCTTCGTCCACATCGGTTCGCTCTCGGGGCAGCCGGTCGAGCTGGCCAAGCTCATCCTCGTCATCGTGTTCGCCTCCTACTTCTGCGACAAACGCGAGATGCTGTCGATCCCCACCGTGCGGGTGGGGAACCGCCTCATCGTCGACCCCCGCCCCCTGGTCCCCATCCTCTTGGCCTGGGGCTTCTGCATGATCGTGCTGGGCGCAGAACGCGACGTGGGCTTCGCCGTGCTCATCTTCGTCCTGTTCGTGGCGCAGCTGTGGGTGGCGACGGGCCGGCTGCGCTACATCGTGAGCGGCGTGGGGCTGTTCGCCCTCGGCGCCTACGTGGCCGACAAGGTGTTCTCCCAGGTGGGCGAGCGCGTCGCCAACTGGCTGCACCCCTTCAGCCGCATCTACATCCCCGGCGGCTCGTACCAGCTCGTCTACGGCTTCTACGGGCTCGGCACCGGTGGGCTGCTCGGGACCGGCCTCGGCTTCGGCCACGCCAACATCTCCACCATCCCCGAGGTGGGCAGCGACTACATCTTCGCCGCCTTCGGCACCGAATGGGGCCTGCTCGGCACGACGGCCCTCGTGTTCGCCTTCCTGCTCATCGTGGGAACCGGGTTCCGCATCGCCCAGACGGCGCGCTCGGAGTTCGCGGCGGTGGCGGCGGTGGGGTTCACGGTGATCATCGGGTTCCAGGCCTTCTTCATCATGGCGGGCATCGTCCGGCTGGTGCCGCTCACCGGCATCACCTTGCCGTTCCTCGCCTACGGCGGCTCGTCGCTCGTGGCCAACTACATGCTCATCGCGCTGCTCATGCGGATCTCCGACGAGGGTGCGCGGGCCGTGGTGGCCGAACAAGCCACGGCCATGCCCGTGCCGTCGGCGGCGTCCGAGCCGGTTGCGGCGACGGGACGTTGACGACGGCGACGCGCTAGGGGCCGGGGGGGACGTCGAGCCCGGGGGGTTCCTCTCCCCCGGTGAACACCCACTCCGCCACGAGCACGGGGACCGGCATGCGCTGGCGCAGCGCCAGGGCGATGCCGTCGGAGGGTCGGCACGGCACCACCCGGCGTCCTTTGGGGCCCATGGTGTCGAGCTCGGCGAAGAACACCTGGCCCCGACGAAGCGTGACGCGCACCGCCTCGACCGTGACCCCGTGGCGACCGAGGACGTCGGAGAACAGGTCGTGGGTGAGGGGCCGGGGGGTGTCCACCCCGCGCAGCGCGTAGGCGATGGCCGCACCCTCGGTGAGGGCCACGGGGATGCGCAGCTCCCGCCACGGGTGCTGGGCCTCGTGCAGGACGATCTCGGGATTGGCGCGCGGCAGCTCCATGACGACGTCGGCCACGGCCACGATCCGCCACGACTCGGGGTCGATACCCGGGCGCAGGGCTGCGCTCGCCTCGCCCAGATCCGCTTCGCCGTCGGACACAGAGGGCTCGGGCACCTCCGCCGTGATGCCGTCGGCGTCGGGGGCGGTCCCGTCCTCGCCCACCGGCAGGGCCGTGTCGCTCATCGCGGGGCGCGCAGCCGGACCGACAGGGCGATCCCCACGGCCGAGAAGAACGCCACCGTGGCCGACCCTCCGTAGGACAGGAAGGGGAAGGGGATGCCGGCCACGGGCATGATCTGCATGGCCATACCGGCGTTCTCGAACACGCTGAAGGTGATGAGGGTGAAGCACCCCACCGCCAGCAGGCGCCCGAAGCTGTCACGCGCCAGCTGGGCGCTGCGCAGCAACCGCCACGACAGCACCCCCAACAGGGCGAGCACACCGGCACTGCCCACGAAGCCGAGCTGTTCGCCGAGTGCCGAGAAGATGAAGTCGGTCTGCTGCTCGGGCACGTACGCCAGGTTGGTCTGGGCCCCGTGGAACAGGCCCGAGCCGGTGATGCCACCCGACCCGATGGCCGCCACCGACTGACTGACGTTGTAGCCCGTGCTCTGGAGGTTCTTGTCGTGCTGGAACAGGGCCGTCAGACGGGTGAGCTGGTAGCTCTTCAGCAGCTTGAAATGGACCACCGCCAGTGCGCCGGTGACGGTCAGGGCGAGGAGCAGGACGAGGTAGCGGTTGGGGATGCCGGCGATGACGAGCATCACGAGCAGCACCACGCACATAACGATGCCGCTGCCGAGGTCGGGCTGGCGCACCACCAAGATGATGGGCACGGCCGCCAGCGCCAGGACCTTGGCCAGGTCGCGGCGGTCGAGTCCGGTGGGACGGCGGGCGCAGAAGGTGGCCACCGTCACGATGAGGACGAGGCTGGCGAAGGCCGAGGGCTGGACCTGGATCCCCCCCGGCAGCTGCAGCCACCGGGTTGCGCCGAGGGCCCGGGAGCCGATCCCGAACATGGCCAGCAGGACGAGGACCATCCCCACGTACAGCAGGGTGCTGGCGTGCTCGAGCCACCGGTAGTCGAGGATCGCCAGCACGCCCATGCACAGGGCCCCCACCACCATGTAGGCGGCCTGGCGGGTGACGAAGTAATGCGGGCTGAACCCGGGCAGCGTGCGGGTGGCCGAGTACACGAGCACCACGCCGAAGGCCGCCACCGCCAGGGTGCTCAGGATCAGCACGGCATCGACCCGGATCGTCAGAAGCCGACCCGGGCCGGGACGGTGGGATACAGAGGTGCTCAACCGGGTCGCTCCGACGGACCAGAATACCGGTCGTGCCCAGCACCGCCACATCGCCACTGGCGACCGACCAGGGCTGGCTCTACGACCTGCTGCGCTGGGCCGGGGTGAGCCAGGCCACAGCCTCGCACTGGCAGGAAGTGGTCATCCGACCCGTCACCGTGGCGGTGATCATCGTGGTGGCGGTGCTGGTGGGATGGCTCGGCAACCGTGTCATCCGCCGCTGGGTCGGAATGGCGGCGCACAAGGCGGTGTCCAGGTCGGACTCGCCGCGCGCCTCGGCCCGCGCCCTGACGCTCACCTCGCTGCTCGCCAACGTGTGGCGGGGCGTGGTGGGGACCATCGCCTTCTTCGTCGTCCTCGGCACCATCGGGCTCAACCTGACGCCCCTGCTGGCCGGGGCCACGGTGATCGGGGCCACGCTCGGCTTCGGCGCCCAGAGCATGGTGCGCGACCTTCTGTCGGGCTTCCTGCTCACGGTGGAGGGCCAGTTCGACATCGGGGACACCATCATGGTGGGCGACACCGCCGGCAAGGTCGAGGACCTGACGCTGCGCGTCACGCGTCTGCGCGCCTACGACGGCACGGTGTGGTTCGTCCCCAACGGAGAGATCCGCAAGCTCGCCAACGCCTCCCGGGGCTGGTCGCAAGCCACCGTGGACGTGCCCGCCCCCATCGCCGCCGATGTGGACGACGTGCTCGACGCCGTGCGCGCCGCGGCCGACACCGTGGTGCATGACCCGCGCTACGAGCCCTACTGCCTGGAGGCGCCGCGTCTGTGGGGCGTCGTCGACGCCGGCGCCGACACCTTCACCACGAGGGTGTCGGTGCGCAGCCCCACCACCGAACGCGACATGGTGGCACGGGGGCTGCGCGAGGAGATCGTGCGCCGCCTGCACGGTGTGGAGGGCTTCGGCGCGCCGGACCCGGCCGCGCCGGCGCCACCTGCGGACGGCGCCGGCGGCGCCGCCCATGCCTGAGCAGGCCGGCGCCGCCGAGTGGCGCTGATGGCGCCGTCGTCGTCGCGTCCGACCCTCGGCGGTGGACGGGCCCGCCTCGTGCAGGGGTGGCGCAGCGCCAGCGCGTCGGCGCGCCCGCTTCCCGACGTGGTCATCATCGGCGCCCAGCGCGGCGGCACCACCTCGCTGTTCGACTGGCTCGCCTCGCACCGTTCGATCTCCCCCGCCTTCACCAAGGAGGTCCACTACTTCGATCGCTTCTACGCCAACGGCGAGCGGTGGTACCGGTCGCACTTCCCGCTCGGGGCGCGGTCCCGCCTCACCCTCGAAGCCACCCCCTACCTGCTCTTTCACCCCCTGGCGCCGGCCCGGGTGGCAGCAGACCTCCCTCCGTCCACCCGGTTCGTGGTGCTTCTTCGCGACCCGGTGCAGCGGGCCGTGTCGCACTACTGGCACTCGCGGCGCATCGGGGCCGAGGACGAGCCCCTGGCGGTGGCGCTCGACCTCGCCCGGGAGGAGCAGCGCCTGGCGGGTGAGGAGGCCGTCGTCCTGGCCGGAGGCGAGAGCCCCGCGTACCGCAACTTCTCCTACCGGGCGAGGGGCCGCTACGGCGAGCAGCTGCGCCGCTGGTACGACGCCGTCGACCCGGCCCGCATGCTCGTCATGCCGAGCGAGGAGCTGTGGGGTGATCCCGACGGACCGGGGCGCGTCCTGTCGTGGCTGGGCCTGTCACCGCACGCCGTGCCCTTTCCCGCCACCAACGACGCTCCCCGGGGCAGCGCCGAGGACGACGCCTTGCTCACGGAGCTGCGCCGCTACTTCGCCCCCTACGACGAGGACCTGTTCAGCGTGCTCGGCCGGAGGCTCTGGCAGCGCTGACCGATCGGCGCTGACCGATCGGCGCCGGCCACCGGCGTCAGGTGGCGGGCCTCGGCGCGGCGTCGGGCCCCAGGCGGTCCTCGGCCGCCGCCCACATGGCGTCGACGGGCACGGGCATCGCCGTCCACTGTTCGAGCGCCGCCGCCGCCTGGTGCACGAGCATCCCGAGGCCGGTGACGGCCAGCGCCCCGCCCGCCGCCGCCGCCTCCAGGAACGCCGTACGCAGAGGGTGCACCACGATGTCGACCACCACCT
>JBEKVE010000214.1:0-6228 GCA_049514335.1 Acidimicrobiales bacterium | reverse complement strand
GGGCAGCGCGCCCACAGGGGGCTGAAGAACGGCATGCCGTTCCAGATCTCGATGAGGCCGTCGGGCCGCCCCCGCCGGCCCACGGCGCCACTCAGGGCGCTGCGGGGGAAGACGCCGTAGCGCCCCGACTTGCGGATGACGCGGTAGCCGTCGCGCATCGACACCGCCTCGGTGCCGGGCACGGCCGAGGTGCGCATGGAGATGTCGATGCCGGTGCGGGCCCACGCCTGGGCCATGCGGTGGGCGTGGAGCTCTGAGCCCCCCGCCTCGGGGTCCTCGAAGTCGCGCCAGGCGAGCACCTGCACACGGCGCAGGCCGACGTCGAGGGCCCGGGCCACCACGCCGTCGAGCTGCGCCACGGCCAGGTCGTCGGTGCGGTACGCCAGCTCGGGGACCAGATCGCCGGCCATGACGTCGGGCGGCAGGACGCTCGGGGCCAGGGCGCTCATGTCAGGGGCGAGACCCCGGACGAGGGCGTCGCCTTCGACACCGTCGTGTTCGTCTCCTTGGACGGCCAGGACCCCCCACTGGCGATCGACTTCGGTCACCCCATCCCCCCCGGTGGACGACAGTCCTGGCACGCGTCGGGCGCGCAGAAGACGCCCGGCGTGTGCCATGCCCCTACTGGATCGACTTTATGGAACCGGACCGCAGATTCTCATCGTCACATCTGACGAATTCAACGCTCGTCCCCTGGTGAGAGGCATGGCGTGGTGACCCCCGGGAACGACCCCGACCCTGGTGGCAGGCGTCCGGGCCGCCCTTGCGCCACCGTCGTCACGGGGCGGTGGCGGAGGCGAGGAGGATCGAGGACAGGCTCGGCGTCCGGCACAACAGCCGGTCCAGGGGCCGCAGGGGCCGGGGCACGTCGTGGTAGGGCGCCCCGGTGATGGTGACGTCCAGGAAGCCGTGGGCCACGAGCATCGCAGCCAGTGCCCGGCGGGTGAACACCCGCAGGTGGCCGACCACCTCGTGGCCGGGGCGACCGTAGATGCCCTGCAAGCTGACCTCGGTGAACATGGGCTGGACCCCCAGCAGGAGCAGACCCCGGTTGTACCAGGCGGCCAGGTTGGGGGTCGACAACAGGAGCCGGCCCCCGGGGACGAGCACCCGACGCGCCTCGCGCAGGGCGGTGTCGGGGTCCACCAGGTGCTCGATGATCTCGCTCACGATGACGATGTCGACGCTGTCGGTCCCGAAGGGGATGCCGGGGTGCTCCACCGAACCCCGCACCACGGGCAGGCCCCGCCCCCGGGCCTGATCGAGCGCGGCCAGCGACCAGTCGAACCCGACGATGGTGATGTCGATCCCCGCCTGACGGGCCGTGGTGGCGGCCATGGCCGTCCACGTGCCCTCGCCGCAGCCCAGGTCGACGGCCCGCAGGGGGTGTGTTGCCCCCGATGCCACGTCCACCAGCATCTGGGCCTGGGCCGTGGCGCGCGGCGATCCCGAGATGAGCCCCCGTCCCCCGGCACGGCACGAGTGTAGCCGTGGGTGATGCGCTTTCTAGGCTTCGGGGCCGCCCGCGCTCAGCGGCTCGTCCCACACGGCGACGTCGATGCCGAGACCCTCGAGCACGGGTCGGTCCGCCGCGAACAGATCGCCGTACTCGCGTCGCACCCGGACGCCGTGGGTGCCCGCCGTGGCCTGGGAGCGCAAGCCCCGGCGCACGGCCCGGCGCGCCAGGCGGCGCACTGGGCGGGGAACGAGCGGGCGCGCCCGCTGGCCCTGCTCGAACAGCGTCTCCAGGGCACGGCTGCGACGGTCCACCGGTTTGTACATGGTCTGGTTGAGCCGGGTGACCTCGAGCGGGGACCCGAGCGGGTCGAGCCCGAGGAAGGAGAACACCCCCGCCACGGCGACGTCGGGGTCGTCGGCGAGGTCCTCGGCCAGGAGCACCTTCACCTGGTGGCGGGGGAAGACCGTGTACAGCCGGGTCAGCTGCTCGCCGTAGAGGCCGAGGTCGCGGTACTGCCAGAACGGCTCCCAGTCGAGCTCGTGCCGTTCCGCCTCGGCGGCCAGCGCCGAGGTGAAGTCGAGCTTCTCCCGTCCCTGCTCGCGCAGGTCGGCCCAGTTGGAATAGGCCCGCATGGTGGGCTCGCGCAGCACCGCCACCAGGCGGGAGTCGGGCACCAGGGCGTGGATGCGCCCCGCAGCGAGGTGGTCCCACAGGTAGTACGGCGTGGACTCGCCGGCGTAGGTGTGCGGCCCGTGCGGATAGGTGAACAGCGCTTCGTAGGCGTCGCGGTCCACCACGTAGGCGCGACAGGCACGCTCGTCACCGGGCCCGCGGTGGCGGGGGCGGACCCCGTCGGCCAGGAAGAACTTGGGCTCTTTGACCGCCGACATGGCGATGTCGGGGTGCTGGCCCAGGTAGCGGTGCAGCGACGTCGTCCCGCACTTGGGCGCGCCCACCACGAACAGGTTGGGAAGGGCCACGGCTCCCCGTCACCCCACCCCGTCGAGGGGCCCGGCGGGCACCGCCGCGCCGGCGCGCTCGTCCCCCGGCCACGCCCCCGTCACCCGCGCATCGTACCGAGCCGCCGGCCCCGTCCGGCGTAGGCCACCCCCGGTAGCCTGCCTGGCGTGCCCAGGAGGATGCGGCGGGGAGCGGGGTGGGCCCGGCACACAGCCGAGGCGCGCCGCGCCATGGACCCCCTGCCGGCCGGCCTGCGTGGCGGCGGGGGCGTGTGGGCGGTGGGGATGGTGCGCGACGAGGCCGACGTGATCGGCACCGTGGTGGCCAACCTCCTGGCCCAGGGGGTCGAGCGCGTCCTGGTGGCCGACAACCTGTCGCGCGACGCCACCACCGCCGTGCTCGAGGACCTGGCCTCATCGCACCCCGTCACCGTGGTGCAGGACCGACTCCCCGCCTACTACCAGGCCGAGAAGACGACCCTCCTGGCCCGGGCGGCGGCGCGGGCCGGCGCCGGGTGGGTGCTCCCCTTCGACGCCGATGAGATCTGGACCGCCCCCGGCACCACGGTGGCGCAGTGGCTGGCGTCGTGCGACGCCGCCGTGGTCCAGGTGCCGGTGTACAACCACGTGCCCACGGCGAGCGACGACCCCGGCGAGACCGACCCCTTCGTGCGGCTGCGGTGGCGCAAGCAGGAGCCCAACCGCCTCCACAAGGTCGTGTTCCGGGCCCAGCCCCGGGCCCGCCTGCTGCAGGGCAACCACGGCGTGGTGCGACGGGGGCGACGGGGGCGCGGCCTCGAGATCCGCCACTTCCCCAACCGGTCCGAGGAGCAGTTCGTCCGCAAGCTGCGCCAAGGCCACGCCGCGCTGATGGTGTCCGACGTCGACCCCGAGCTGGGCAAGCACTGGCGGGGTCTCGGGGCGGGGGACGACGAGGCGCTGCGGGCGCAGTGGCGGGACCTGGTCGACACCCACAACCTCCCCGGCGAGTGGTGGGTGCCCCGCCACGGCCTCGTCGAGGACCCGGCCCAGGTGGAGGGGCTCACCCCGGGGCGCTGAGCGGGACGGTCCTCCCCCGCCCGGGGACAGGGCGGCTCCGGCGCCGGCGGCGCGCCGTGGCGACGAGGGGAACGGCGATCAGTCCCACCACCGCAGCGCCGGCGAGGCCGAGCCCCGCCGTGAACCGCGACGGCCAGTAGCTGAGGACCACGGTGTGGCGGCCCGACGGCACCCGGGCCTCGAGCAGGACGCCGGCGTAGCGCTCGAGCGCCAGGGGCCGTCCGTCGATGGTGGCGTGCCAGCCGGGCACGTCCGACAGCCGCAGCCGCAACAGCGCCGGTCCTGAGGTGCGGGTCACCACACGCCAGCTGGCCGGGCCCGGGTGCGACACGGCCACGGCTGACCCCACCGCGTCGGGACCGGGTTCGGGTCCGGTGCCCGGGGCGGGCACGAGCGTGGCCGCCGCCACCCCCGGCACCCGGTAGAGGCGCTCGTGGCCCACGTCGGCGACGAGGACGGTGCCCGGCGGTCCGTGGCCCCCGGACGGCTCGAGGACGAAGCCGATCCCGTACCGGCGGGCCACGACGGCCGAGGTCACGGCCGGGCAGAACAGCGAGAACGGCACCGCCGCCAGGCGCTCGGGTTCCCCCGTCTCCCCCGTGGCCTGGAGCCAGGTGTCGTAGTAGGCCTGGGGGAAGAGGGGGTCGTACACCGCCAGCTCGTGCACCCCGAACGCCACGTTCACGTCGGGGACGATCCCGAGCTGGTCGGCGCTGAAGCAGGCGTTGTTGCCGAAGCCCACGAGCGACGTCCCCACCAGCCGGGCGAGGGTGCGCTCGGCGGGGGTCGGGGACAGCGGCACCGGGCTGGACGAGGGAAGCGGGGCGCCCGCCACCACCAGCATGACGGTCTCCACCGCCACCAGCACGAGGGCGAGGCCCCGACCGAGCCCACTGCCACCGCCATCGCCACCGGCCCGAGCGGTGCGCCGCGCCTGCAGCGCGCCCATGACGGCGGTGACGACGGCGCCGCCGGCGGCGACCACGCCGGGCCAGAACAGGCTTCGGGCCCGGATCGACGCTTCGGGACCGGGGAGGTGCCCGCGTCCGACTCCCCACACCAACAGGAGGATCAGGCCGAGGAGGGCGAACCCCCCTTGCGCGACGCGACGGACGGTGCGGTCGCCCCACGACCGGGCCACGAGGTCGGCGCCCGCCCCGGCCAGCACGGCCAGGGCGAAGGCGAGGGGGAGCAGCGAGCGGTTCCAGGTGACGGGCCCCACCGAGGGCAAGGCGTCCATGATCGACACCGCCGGCCCCACGAAGACCACCGAGGCGGTGACGAGGGCGACGGCGCCCACCGCCACCAGCTCGGGGCGGTGGCGCCGCTGGCGCACCGCAGCGAGCACGCCCACCGCCGCCAGGACCACCCCTACCACGCCCACGTAGGCGGCGGTGCGTACGTAGAACACCCCCCCGAACCAGTGGCTGCCCGCCACCGGGAGCCCGTCGTAGCCCTGCACCACCACGTGCACCAGGTCCGACAGGGGGAGCACCTGGCTGCCGCCCTTGGCGCCGCGCACCGAGGCCCGGGTGAGCTGCAGTGCCGGCAGGAGAAGGGGCGCCGCCAGCGCGGCACCGCAGATCCCCGCCACCGCCATGTCGAGCAGGGGCCGGACGATGGGGCCGCCATCGCCCTGGCCCACGGCCCGCAGGACGAGGTACGCGGCCACGAAGACCACGAAGGCGAGGGCGAGGAGCGCCATGGTGTCGGGCTGGCCGCCGTACACGACGCACGCCGCCACCCCGGCCAGCAACACCACGCCGCCCATCCGGTGCCGGCCCCGGAGGACGATCACCGCCGCCGCCAGCAGCCACCCCACCCAGGCCATGACGGCGGCCACGGGCCATCCGAGCCACCCCACCATCGGCCCGCTCAGCTCGAACACCGTGGCGGCGGTGGCGCAGCCGAGCACCCCGAGGCCGAGGAGGCGGCACAAGACGTAGACGCCCGTGCCCGCCAGCACCAGGGCCACGAGCACCTGCACGGTGTAGGCCAGGTGCAGCGGCACCAGGTAGCCGGCCAGGACCGGGACGCTGAACGACGCCGCCTGCCAGTCGAAGGCGAGCGGCAGCCCCCACCCGCTGTAGGGGTTCCACAACGGGAGATGCCCGGCATGCACCTGCTGCCACCCCAGGCTGCTCCAGGGGATCATCTCGGTCACCTGGTCGAACGTCTGGTGGTCGTGGACCACCACCCCAGGGTGGGCCGACAGCCCGGAGCCCGACACCCAGTCGATGGGGCCGAAGTAGGCGCCGTGGACCAGGACCGGCGCCAGCAACGCTCCGGCCGCGGCGAGCACCCACAGCACGCCGAGGACGTCACCGGTGCGCCGTGGCCACCCCCCCGAGCGCGTCATGGCCGCCAAGCGTAGGGAGCAGACCGCCACCGTCCGGGGACGCCGGCCGCCACGGCCTCAGTGCGCCGAGACCGAGGCGCCGGGGACCGACGCGGCCCCGGGCTCAGGTGCTGGGTCCGCCGGCCTTGCCCGTGGGAGCGCCAGGCGCGGGGTCCTGCGCCCGGGACTTGCTGGCCGTCTTGCGCCACTGCACGGTGGGGTCGATGGCCACCGGGTCCACGCGGCCGCGGTGACGGTCCACCACGTCGAGGAGCCCCTTGATGGTCGACTGCTCGAGGAGGTGCGGCACCAGTCCGAGGTCGAGGAGCTTGGTGTGGGCGGCGCGGTAGTAGTGCTCCTGCTTCTCCACCCGGGGGTCGTCGTAGTGCTCGATGGTCACCGACCCGGGGTAG
>JBEKVE010000213.1:0-4946 GCA_049514335.1 Acidimicrobiales bacterium | reverse complement strand
CAGGATCCGGCGCAGCCGCTCCTCGTTGAACATGGCCAGCAGCAGGGGGCCGGTCTCGTGCGCCTGGCGGCCCCGTTCTGGCAGCGCCGCGGTCAGCGCGGGGTGCTGCTCCAGGAACCCGACGGCGCTGTCGGTCAGCTTCGGGAACTCCTCCCGCGAGGCGGCGGTGATGACGGTCGCGGCGACCAGCGGCATCAGCCCGACGACCGACCGGACCTTTAGCGGGACGGAACTGCCGTCGGGGCGCCGGAGCACGTCGTAGAAGAAACCGTCCTCCTCGTCCCACAGGCCCACCTCGTCCGGGCCGACGTGATTGGTGGCGGCGGCGATCCAGGCCCAGTTCTCTAGCAGCGCCAGCGCCTGCTCCTGGTAGACCGGGTTCTCGCGGCCGAGCTCCACCGCCATCTGGAGCATGTTCTGGCTGAAGAGCGACATCCACGCGGTGCCGTCGGCCTGGTCGATCCGCCCGCCGCCGGGCAGCGGCGCGCTGCGGTCGAAGACGCCGATGTTGTCAAGGCCGAGGAACCCGCCCTGGAAGATGTTGCGGTCGTCGGCGTCCTTGCGGTTCAGCCACCAGCCGAAGTTCCGCATGAGCTTGGTGAACGTGCTCTCAAGGAAGACGCGGTCGGCGCGCCCGGTCCTGGCCTTGTCCATCGAGTAGATGAACCACGTGGCCCAGGCGTGCACCGGCGGGTTGACGTCGCTGAAGTTCCACTCGTAGGCGGGCAGCTGCCCGTTCGGGTGCAGGTAGCGGTGGTCAAGCAGCAGTTCGAGCTGCTGCTTGGCGAAGGGCATGTCGACCGCCGAGAGGGCTATCGCGTGGAAGGCGAGGTCCCACGCCGCGAACCAGGGGTACTCCCACTTGTCCGGCATGGAGATGATGTCGGAGGAGATCAGGTGCTGCCATTCGTGGTTGCGCAGCGCCGGGTCCGGCAGCACCGGGTCGGAGCCATGCTCGGCTAGCCACTGCTCCATGTCGAGCCCGTAGTACTGCTTGGACCAGAGCATTCCGGCCAGCGCCTGACGGCTGATCATCCGCTCGTCGTCGGACAGATCCCCGGTCAGCAGGCCCGCGTAGAACGCGTCCGCCTCACCGCGGCGGGCGCCCATCAGCTCGTCGAAGTCGCCGAAGGGGTGCTCGGACCGCGTGTCGGTCAGCCTCATGCGGATGGTCGCGCTGCCTTCGGCCGGGACGACCAGGACATGATGCATTGCCGCCTTGGTACCGGTGCCCGCCGGGTTGACCTTCCCGGTTTCGCCGTGCAGCACGGCCCGTTCGATGCCGTCCTTGACGTAGGGCGACTCGTTGGGCGATCCGAACACCCGCTCGTTGTCGGTCTCGTTCCCGGTCACCAGCACGGGCACCTGCTGGTCGGCATAGAACCAGCGGGTGCCGAGCTCGCTGTGCTCGGCGATCACGGCGCTGGTCCCCGTGGTGTCGTTGTCGGCGCGCAACGCGGGCTCCTCGCCGCCGCCCGCCCAGGACCAGGTGTGCCGGAACCAGAGCGTCGGCAGCACATGCAGGCGCGCCTCGTCGGGGCCCCGGTTGTGCACGGTGACCTGCATGAGAAGGTCTTCCGGTCCGGCCTTCGCGTATTCGACGAAGACGTCGAAGTAGCGGTTGTCGTCGAAGACCCCGGTGTTGACCAGTTCATATTCGGGTTCGGTCTTCCCGCGCGATCCGTTGACCGCGATGAGGTCGTCGTAGGGGTACTCGCGCTGCGGGTACTTGTAGAGCATCTTCAGGTAGGACGACGTCGGCGTCGCGTCGAGGTAGTAGTAGCACTCCTTGACGTCCTCGCCGTGGTTGCCCTGGGAGTTAGTGAGGCCGAAGAGCCGCTCCTTGAGCATGGGGTCGCGCTCGTTCCACAACGCCACCGACAGGCACAGCAACTGCTTGTCGTCGCTGATGCCCGCCAGCCCGTCCTCGCCCCAGCGGTAGGCCCGGTAGTGCGCCTGATCGTGGGAGAACGCCCCCCAGGTGTTGTCGCCCTGGCCGGGGTCCTCGCGTACGGTCCCCCACTGACGCTCGCTGAGGTAAGGCCCCCAGCGCCGCCAGCGAACCCCTGCCTCCGCCTCTTGCAGCCGACCCTGCTCCTCGTTAACCATGCCGCCCCGCCCGTTTCGCTTGGTATGCTCCGCCGACCCGCGTCGGCCCAGCCGACGCGCCGGTCCAAGCATCACCGCGGGCAACGACGGCGCACATCACCCCAGCCGGGTGACCCGGAGTTATCTAGCGGCCAGGGTAAACGTGGGGTTAACGGGCTTCGATCCCGCGCAGAACCTCGTCCACCACGCGGGTTGCGAAGCCGGGCTCGGCCGGGACCGAGTCGTGCTTGCCGCGGGCGATCACGGCGCCCGTGAGGGCGAGCACGGCGACCTCGATGTCGAGGTCGGGGCGGAGCTCCCCGTTGCCGGCGCCGCGGCGCAAGACGGTCCGCATCGCCTCCCGGCGGGGCTCCATCACACGCTCCTTGTACAGCGCCACCAGCCGCGGGTAGCGCTCCCCCTCGGCGTGCAGCAGCGCGTAGTGCTGCGCGTACCTCGGGTCGTCGGCGTCGGCCGCCACCACCTCGAGCATCGCGATCAGGTCGTCGCGGACCGATTCGCCGCGCGGCTGCGGCAGCGGCCGCTTGAGCGCGGCGAAGGCCGCGATCAGCAGGTCCTCCTTGCCGGGCCAGCGACGGTAGAGCGTCGCCTTGCCGACACCGGCCCGGGCCGCGACGTCCTCGCAGCGCACGCCGTCGATGCCGCACTCGCCGATGGCTTCGATGGTGGCGTCAAGCAGTGCCTGCTCGGCCTGCTCGCTGCGGGGACGCCCGGGGCGGCGCGCGGCGGGGGCGTCCGGGGCGTCCGGGGCGGTCGTGGCGGTCGTGGCGGTCGTGGCGGTCGTGGCGGTCGTGGTCGTCGTGGTGGCTGGCGACGTCGTGGTGGGCGTCGTGGGCGTCGGGGTGGCGGCGTGCGTCGTGGTGGTCGCCGTCGTGGTCGTGGTCGTGGTCGGCGTGCCCAATGGCGGGTTGCTCGCCGGCGTGGTGGATGTCGGAGGGCTCTTGAGGGTGGGCGTCTTCACCGGGCCGATCGGGTTGGCCACGATGTAGTCGAATATCGAGCGGACCAGCGGCGCCGCCGCTTCGGCGCCGTACCCACCTTCGTCGATGACGGCCAGCACGACGTACTGCGGGTCGGGGTTGGGCCCGAAGGCCACGAACCAACTGTTGGGCTCCTTGGCTCCGGGGTTGGTCGCCGTACCGGTCTTGCCGGCGAGGTTCCAGCTCGTCGGAAAGCCCTGGAAGACACCGTAGGCCGTGCCCTTCGGACTCGCGATGACGCCCTCGAGCCCCTGGAGGATGGGCTCGGACACACCGGCGGGAAGGTTCACGTGCCCGGTCACCTTCGGTGCGAACTTGGTCACCACCTTCCCGGTGCTCGGATTGACGATCTCTGCCGCCACCTCGGGTGCGTACCGCGTCCCTCCGTTGGCAAAGGTGGCGTACGCCACCGCTTGCTCGATCGGCGTCAGCGCGGTGGCACCCTGGCCGAAGGCCATTTCGACGTTGTCGCCTGTGTACCAGGTCGTGTTGGGATACGCCGCCGGGGCTTCCCGGTGGAGATTCTGCCGTTCTGATTGGCTGTCGACCCGCCCCTCGACCTCATTGGGAAGGTCGATGCCCGTGCTCACCCCTTCCCCGTACTGCGCCGCCACGTTCTGGATGGCATTGGCCCCGTAGGTCGCCCTTCCCTCCCAGAACAACTCCCCGAGGTTGTAGAAGTACGAGTCACTCGACACCGTCAGCGCCGTGGCGAGGTCGTACTCCCCGCCGCTGTCCCCGGGGTTGTCGGTGAAGTCGCACGTGCCACCGGTGCAGTTCTGCACCTTGAAGGTCCCCGTGTCGTCGTAGTAACGCGCCGGGCTGTACACCCCGTCCTGTAAGTCCGCCGTGGCGGTGATCAGTTTGAACGTCGAGCCCGGCGTGTACTCGCCCTGAATGGCGTAGTTGTTCTCCGCTCCGTCCGCCTGCAGGGCGGCGAAGTTCGCGGTCGAAATACCCCCGACCCACTGATTGAGGTCGTAGCTGGGATACGAAGCCATGGCGAGGACCTGGCCGTTCTGCGGGTCGAGGACGATGGCCGCGCCGTTGATGGCGGGCGGGAGCTTGTTGTTGTCCTCTGCGTCCGGCGTGCGGCGGTCCACGAGGATCTGGTTGGCCAGGTCGGTCTGCACCGCCTCCTGCAGGCCGGTGTCAATGTTGAGAACGACCGTGTCGCCGATCTGGGGCGCCGTGCGCGAGAGCGTGCCGACCACGTCTCCGGACGCATTCACCGAGAGCGCCTGCCTCCCGTTGACGCCGCGCAGGAAGGGCTCGTACTCCTCTTCGATTCCCGACTGCCCCACCAGGCTGCCCTGGTTGTAGCCGGCCTTGGGATTCGCCGCGAGTTGCTGGGGGGTGATGTCGCCCGAGTACCCGAGCACGTGGGTGGCCGTGGTCCCACCTTGGGGATACGTGCGTTGCGTGATCGTCTGCACGGTGACGCCCGGATAGTCCGACTGGTGGGTTTGCAGGTACTGCACCGTGGCTGCCGGCGCGTTGGTCTCAACGGGTACCGGTTCGTACGGGCTGTAGCGCACGTTGTTGACCGCCGCGTCCACCTGTGCCGGCGTCTCACCGATGAGCGCGGCCACCTTCCCGATGATGGATGGCTCCGCAGTGGCGGTGACGTGTGAGAGCAGCACTTCTTGCTCGGGGATGTTGGAGACCAGGACCGTGTCGTTGCGATCGACGATCTCACCACGCGGCGCCGCGATGTCCACTACACGGACCTGATTGCGGTTGACCGCCGCGGCGTAGGACTTCCCATCGATGATCTGCAGGGTCCAGAGGCGGAGGACCAGGACGACGAAGAGGACGAGGACGGCGATACCCACCACCCGCAGACGGAGGCTGGGG
>JBEKVE010000212.1:0-4952 GCA_049514335.1 Acidimicrobiales bacterium | reverse complement strand
CTGTCGGCCGAGCTCACCTACACCAACGTCCTCAACCTGGTGGACCTGGCCGGCGTGCCCGTGCGCGGCGCCGATCGCGACGCCTCTCACCCGCTCGTGGTGGCGGGGGGCCACTGCGCCTTCAACCCCGAGCCCCTGGCCGACTTCGTCGACGCCTTCGTGCTCGGAGACGGCGAGGAGGCGGTGGGGGAGATCACCGCCGTCATCGCCTCGTGGCAGGCCTCGGGGGCGGTGCAGCGCCCGGCGCTGTTGCGGGAGCTGGCGTCGCTTCCGGGGGTGTACGTCCCCTCGTGCTACCGACCCGTCTACCGCGACGGGCGCCTGGTGGCGGTGGAGCCGACGGTGCCCGGCGTGCCCGACCGGGTGGAGAAGCGCACCATCCGCGACCTGGCGGAGTGGCCCTACCCCAAGCAGCAGCTGGTGCCCCTGGTCGAGGTGGTTCACGACCGCCTCAACGTGGAGGTGTTCCGGGGGTGCACCCGGGGATGCCGGTTCTGCCAGGCGGGGATGATCACCCGGCCCGTGCGCGAGCGCCCGGCGGAGCAGGTGAGCCGCATGGTGCGCGACGGCCTCGACCGCACCGGCTACGACGAGGTGACGCTCACCTCGCTGTCGAGCGCGGACTTCTCGGGCATCGAGGGCGTGGTGTCCTCGGTCATCAACGACCCCGAGTGCTCGGGCCAGGTGTCGGTGAGCCTGCCCAGCCTGCGCGTGGACGCCTTCACCGTGGGCCTGGCGGCGGAGATCCAGAAGGTTCGCCGCACGGGTCTCACCTTCGCCCCCGAGGGCGGCACCTGGCGGATGCGCCAGGTGATCAACAAGCTCATCTCGGAGGAGGACCTGTACTCGGCGGTCGAGGCGGCGTTCTCCCAGGGATGGCGGCGGGTGAAGCTCTACTTCCTCATCGGCCTGCCCACCGAGACCGACGAGGACGTCCTCGGTATCGTCGCCATGGCCCGCACGTGCGTGGAGATCGGGCGTCGCCACCACCGCGACGTGGCGGTGACGGCCTCGGTGGGGGGCTTCGTGCCCAAGCCCCACACGCCGTTCCAGTGGTTCGGCCAGAACACGGTGCAGGAGCTGCGGCGCAAGGTGGGGCTGCTCAAGGACGCGGCCCGCGGCACGCGGGGTCTCACGCTTCGCTGGCACGACCCCGAGGCCACGGCGGCCGAGGGCATCGTGAGCCGCGGCGACCGTCGCATGGGGGCCGTGGTGGAGCAGGTGTGGCGGGCGGGGGGCACCTTCCAGGAGTGGTCCGAGCACTTCGACCTCGGTCTGTGGCAGCAGGCCCTCGAGGCGGCCGGGCTCGATCTCGAGGACAGCGTGTACCGCCATCGCGACGAGCACGAGGTCCTGCCCTGGGACCACGTGTCGGCGGGGCTGCACCGCGACTTCCTGTGGCAGGACTTCCAGGACGCCCTGGCCGAGCACGGCCTCGAGGACTGCCGGTGGACCCCGTGCTACGACTGCGGGGCGTGCACCGGGCTCGGGGTGGAGCACATGGTTGCGGCGGCTGTGCCCCCCGCCGGGGGCAGCCAGGGCACGGGGCAGGACCTGGCCACGGGCGGATCGGTGCCGGTGCGCTTCCTGGCCGGCGTGGGCGGCAAGGACGGGCCGTGATCGCCCGGATCCGTTTCACCAAGCTGGGCCGGGTGCGCTGGACGAGCCACCGCGACGTGGCCCGCATGTGGGAGCGGGCGCTGCGCCGTGCCGGCCTCCCCGTCGCCTACACCGCCGGGTTCTCTCCCCGGCCCCGCCTGAGTTTCGGGCTCGCCCTGCCCACGGGGTCCGAGTCGCTGGCGGAGTACGTCGACATCGCCATGGCCGAGCCGGTGCCGACCGACGACCTGGCCGGGCGCGTGACCGGCCTCTTGCCCGACGGTGTCGACGCCGTCGCCGCCGCGCCGGTGGCGCCGGGCGCGGCCTCCCTGCAGGAAGAAGTGTCCTCGTGCACGTGGGAGATCGAGGTGCCGGGCGTGAGCCCCGGCCAACTGGAGGAGGCCATCGGGCGCGTGCTCGGTGCCGACTCGCTCCCCGTGCGGCGCGAGCGCAAGGGACGTGACGTGGTCGACGACCTGCGTCCCTCGGTGCTGGCGTTGTCGTGTTGCGGCGCCGACGCGGTCGGTGCCCGGCTCTTCGCCGAGCTGGGCACCCGGCCACGCGGCGTCCGTCCATCCGAGCTCGCCCAGGTGATGGGCGTCGAGCTCGGCCGTAGCCGAAGAACCTGTCAATGGATCGAGTGCGACGGCTCCCGCCGGGAGCCGCTTCCTGCGGACCTCGATGGTGCCGCCTTCACCTGGGAGCGCGCCTCGTGAGCAGTACGAGAAGGGATCCTCTCCATGTCCGATACGAGCGCCGGGCAGCCGGCGGTGGAGCCGAGCGGCTCACCGTCCTCGCCCGCAACCACGCCCCATGGGGCGACGGGCGCCGCGAACGGGGCCGAGGCCCCGTCCCCGCCCGCGGCCACCGATGCCGGAGGTGGGGAGAACCGGGCGTCTGACGACGCCCCCGGCCCCGCCCCCCGCCCCGTGCGCGCCGATGCGAGCGCCGGTGCCTCCTCGACGGCCGGGGCGTCCGGCACCGCTGATGCCGACGCCCAGGACGCCGGTGCCGATCCCCCCGGGTCGTCGGGATCGCGCCCCGCGGCGGGGGCTCCGCGCAAGCGCCGGCGCCGCCCCGCCGGGCCGCGCCCTGAGGGCGGCGACGGCGTCACCGACGCCGTCGCGCAGGGGGAGGCCGACGGCGACCCGGTGTCGGGCGACCCGGTTGGCCCGTCGACGCCGGCGGATCCCGCCGTGCCCGAACCGGGGACGGCGCCGGCCCGCCCGGCCACCTTGCGTCCGAAGATCGGCGACACCCGCCCCGCCCGGGTGCCGCCCGCCACCGCTCCCGCCGCCACCGCGGCCCCGCCGGCCGGAAGGTCGCGGTCGAGGACGGCACCCCGTCCCGCACCGGTCCCGGTGGTGGTCCCCCCTGCGTCGGGGGCCTCGGCGGCCACGCCGGCGTCGGGCCGGGCCCGTCCGGACCCCGAGCTCGAGGCGGACGACGACCTCGACGACGCCCCCGGCGCCTCGGGACGGTCGCGCCGGCGCAGCGGTCGTGAGCGCCGGGGCCGGCCTGTGGGCCGGTACCTCATGTGCGTGCACGTGCGCCCCCATGCCACCCAGATCGCCGTGCTCGAGGGCCGCACGCTCGTCGAGCACTTCGTGTCACGTGCCTCCGACGACGCCACGCAGATCGACGGCAACATCTACCGGGGTCGCGTCCAGAACGTGCTTCCGGGCATGGAGGCGGCCTTCATCGACATCGGCACGCCCAAGAACGCCGTGCTGTACCGCGGCGATGTCCGCTACGACCGCGACGACATCGAGACGGCGCAGCGCTCGGCCCCGCGCATCGAGGAGATGCTGCGCCCCGGCCAGGTCATCTTGTGCCAGGTCACCAAGAACCCCATCGGCGCCAAGGGCGCCCGGCTGACCCAGGAGGTCTCGCTGCCGGGGCGCTTCGTGGTCATGGTGCCCAATTCGACCGCCTTCGGCATCTCCAAGCGCCTCGACGACAACGAGCGCAAGCGGCTGCGGCGCATCGTCGACGAGGTCCGCCCCGCCGGTCATGGCCTGATCGTGCGCACCGCGGCCGAGGGTGCCAGCCAGGACGAGCTGCGCCACGACGTCGACCGGTTGGTGGCGCAGTGGGCCGCCATCGAGGCCGAGGCGGGCCGCTCCAACGCCCCGGGACTGCTCTATCGCGAACCGGACCTGGCCGTCCGGATCGTGCGCGAGGAGTTCAACCGCGAGTACCGCGGCGTGGTGATCGACGACGAGCTCTTGTTCGAGCAGGTCCGCGACTACGTGAGCCAGGTGAACCCCGAGCTCGTCGAGCGCGTCGAGTACTACGACCCCGTGGCCGAGAACCTTCCCGTGTTCGAGCGCTTCCACGTCCACGAGCAGCTCCACAAGGCGCTCGACCGCAAGGTGTGGCTCCCGTCGGGGGGATCGATCATCATCGAGCGCACCGAGGCCCTCACCGTCATCGACGTGAACACCGGAAAGAACGTGGGCACGTCGAACCTGGAGGAGACGGTCTACCGCAACAACCTCGAGGCGGCCGAGGAGATCGCCCGGCAGCTGCGCCTGCGCGACATCGGCGGCATCATCGTCATCGACTTCATCGACATGGAGATCCGCGAGAACAGAGACCGGGTCGGCGCCGCGCTGCGCTCGGCCCTGGCCCGGGACAAGACCCGGACCCAGGTCTTCGACATCTCCGAGCTGGGGCTCGTCGAGATGACCCGGAAGCGGGTGTCGGAGGGCCTCGTGGAATCGCTGTCCAGCACCTGCACGGTGTGCGGGGGGCGCGGGATCGTGCTCGACGAAACCCTGTTGTAGGATCGTCGGGCTATGTACGCAGTGATCCGCAGCGGCGGGAAGCAGGAACGGGTGGCCGAGGGCCAGCACGTGCGCCTGGAGCTCCTCGGGGTGCCCGAGGGGAGCGAGGTCGAGTTGGACCCGGTGCTGGTGGTGGACGCCGACCGGGTGCTGGCGACCCCCGCCGAGCTGGCCGGGACGGTGGTGGCGGCCCGGGTGGTGGGGGAGGAGTTGGGCCCCAAGATCCGGGGCTTCACCTACCAGGCCAAGGCCCGCCGCCGGCGTCGCTGGGGACACCGCCAGCGCTACGCCACGGTCGAGATCACGTCGATCACGGTCCCTCCGGGATCCTGAGCCGGCGCCCACGAGGAGGCTTCAGTGTCGAAGACCAAGGGTGGGGGTTCGACCCGCAACGGACGCGACTCGAACGCGCAGCGCCTGGGGGCGAAGCTCTACGACGGCATGACCGTGCAGGCCGGAGGTATCATCTACCGCCAGCGCGGCACCAAGTTCCACCCCGGTGACAACGTGGGCCGGGGCGGCGACGACACCCTCTTCGCCACCGCCCACGGCGTGGTTCGCTAC